>JBDKVE010000232.1:0-25404 GCA_039679345.1 Anaerohalosphaeraceae bacterium | reverse complement strand
GTGGGTGAGTTATGCTGCCCTTACAGGGCGATTAGGATAGAGGGGAAATAGAACCCAGGGCGTTGCCCTGGGCTGGGTTAGGCTGGCCTTTCAGGCCGGAAGGGGTGGACAATGATAGGGTGACCGCGGGTCGCCCGTAACATTTGATAGGGGGAGAGTTTTTATGTCATGGACAGAATGGACGATATGAATGATCCATGTGTCGCCCCGCTGGGGCTTGGGGTGTGGGGGATTGCTTTCCGGGCGTTTTCACGCCCGGCTATTTTGGGACGTCCCTTCGGGACTGAAATAAAATAAGGGCAGGCACGGGGGCAGAAGGGGGAAATTGACAATTTTCGATTTACGATTGAGGAAGGGACTGGATCATATGGACTTTGTGGACGGGGTGGACGGCATGGAAGGATTTGAGATTTGAAATTTCAGAGAAAAAATCCCGTCGCTTGCGCTCTGGGCTGCTGCTGTCAATTGTGGACGGACACCGGGGACAGCCCCTACAACGAATACACGGGGTGAAAGAAAGGGTGGACACACAGGTCCCGTCCGACGTGAGACACAGGATGGGGAGCTGTGAGTTTATGAAGCGCGGTGGGCGTCGCGCCAGGTGTGGGGGAGCTGGCCGGTGAGGTCTTTGAAGGCCCGGCGGAGGTTGGTGGTCGAATGAAAGCCGGATTGGATGGCGATGGTGTCCAGCGGCAGGTCGGTATCAAGCAGCAGCGAGCGTGCGGCCTCGAAATGGGCGTGGATGATTTCTTCGTGGATGGAATGACCGAGGACTTTTTTGAACTTCATCTGCAGGGCGCGTTTGCTGATACACAGGTAGCCTGCGATGTCATCGACCTGCAGGGCCTGGCCGCTGTTGTGATGGATGTATTTGAGTGCCTTGACCATATCGGGGTCCTCGACGGCAAAGATGTCGGTGGAGCCGCGGCTTTTGACCTCGGCCGGCTGCATGCGGATGCACTGGCCGCTGAGCGATTCCCGACCTGCGAGGATGGCATCCAGCAGTTCAGCGGCATCATAGCCGGCCTTTTTCAGATTGAACGAAATACTGGACAGCGGCGGGTCGCAGATGGTGCAGACGGCCTCATCGTTGTCCACGCCGAGGATGGCGATATCCTCAGGGATGGACATGCCGGCCTCGCGGGCGGTGTTGATGAGGTAGCAGGCCAGGATGTCGCAACTGACCAGGATGGCGACCGGCTTGGGCAATTGCCTGAGCCAGTCGAGCAGTTCCTGCTGGCCCTGATCGAGGGTCATGCCGATCCAGAGCTGGTTGATGGGCACCAGGTCGTTGGCAGTGGGGATTCGGCCGCCTTCAAAGATATGCAGCTTGCGTCCGTCGGCAGCGACGCAGTGGGCGAAGTGGGCCATTCGTTCCTGTGACCAGCGGGCCTCGGTCAGGCCGAAAAAGGCAAAATGGGTAAACTGACGGTTGACGAAATAGTCGTAGGCCGTCGCGGCGACCTTTTGAGAGTCGGCGCTGATGTAGGGCAGCGAATGCATGGTTTGCAGTGTGGAGAAGGCGACGACGGGCATCCCGATTTCAAGGATTTGCTGGGCTTTGGAGGAGGTCTGAACACTGACGAAGGCCCCGCGGCAGTCGCGCGTTTTAAGGAATGCCAGGGATTCGAGGGAACTGTCGGGCCAGACGAGGAGATGCCAGTTGGTTTTGTCCCGGACGTAATCGATGATTCCAGCCATAATGCGCTGGGTGTTTTGTGTGATACTATTGTGGACAAATGCGATTTTTATTTTCTCTTTCATCGTCGCTGATCCTGTCTGTTCAACTGGTCCGCTGAAAAAGCACGCCAAAGCCCGTCCATGCGCGAAATATATCTGCTGTGTAACATTTTTACGCAGCGTTGTCAAGCGGTTCCTTGTGGGTGGGAAGGTTGTTTATTCAGGGGGCTTTTGGTCCTGTATTTGCGCGAAAAAGACGTTATTTATGCGCAAGATGGCCTTATTTTGCAGCCTCTGATTTGACATAATGGAAGATGGAAAACCTCAGTCATTGAGACGCAATTACTACAGCATGTAGGTACCCCTTGAGGTATCGTGCCTCATGGGCGCAATTTACGATATGCAAGGCTTTGAATTGAGAGGAGAGGTAAAATGAGTAGATTGGGTGCATGTAAATTGTTGATTGTCGTATTGATTGGAGGGGTCGTTCTGACGACAGTCGCACAGGCAGGGGTTGTGATCACGGCCAGTCAGGGCAAGGCCATCCAGTACAAGAGTGATGCTGGGGTATGGATTTCCGAGACACGTCTGAAAACCCGTACGAGCGGGGTGTGGGCCGACAATCCGGATGACAATACACTGGATGCCAACAAGTCTTATCTTCAGTTTGATCTTACAAGTCTGTATGCTGCCAATCCCGGATTAAAGGGCAATATTGCCAGTGCGACCCTGACGATTTATGCCATTACCGATGCCAAGTCGTATGTGGTCAGCGGCCTGAAGGATGGGATTAATGAGGCGTGGGACGACGATACAATCGACTGGTTCTCAGCGCCGGGCAACGATACGACCAGTGGAAAAAATCTGCTTGCTGACCAGACGGTTTCGCTGTACACGATCAATCCTACAGTGGCCAATGGTGCCGCCGATATGGATGTCACTTCATTTGTGAATACCGATGCCGATGGCCTGGTGACCTTTATTTTCACCGCCGGCGGGACAACGTACATGTATAACGTGCTGGAAGGCTCCTATTATAATGCAGCTTATGTGCCTGTGCTGACGGTGGAAGTGCCGGAGCCGGCAAGCCTGATACTGCTGGGGCTGGGTGGGCTGGCGATGCTGCGAAGGCGCGGTTAACAGCTAAAAAACATATATTGCTTTATTCACGTTATCTCGGGCTTTTGTCATGAAGGCTCGAGATAACGCTGCAGGCTTGAATAAACCTGCAGCCGAGTGTGCAGGTGTAAACTCGTTACTCAGACAGGATCGTAATACACGGATTATACTACAGTCAGAGTCGTTTATAATCGGAATTATTGTGTGTGATATGTCATCGAGTTGAGTAATAAAAAGGAGACGAAAAATGAGGAAAATATGTTTTTTGGCAACCTTATGTCTTGTCAGCAGTTGGGTGTCTGCTGCGGGGATCAAGTACGCTGTGGATAGCTGCCGGACGTCGCTTCATAACGGGACGATATCTGAGGCGGATGCGGTCAAGTATGATACCAACAAGCTCTCCGTGCGGGGTGACAACAAGGCATCCAAGTCATGGATCAAATTCGATATCAGTGATCTGGATGTAGATTCGTTGACCGAATGCAAGCTGAGAATTACCTTGTATGCCGCCAAGACCAGTTCCTGTTTGCTGTCTGTGGTTAATGATGATTGCACCGACAATCTCAACTGGACCCACACGACTCTGACCTGGAACAATGGACCCGGCAACTACACAAGCTCGGATGGTGTTAATCCCGACGATACCTCCATTACGGCCGCTCAACTTCAGGATATTCTGAATCCGGCCAAAACCACGCTGGTTGAAACGGTTGATTACACCTATGGGGGGCTGGCAGGCGATCAGTTCACTTTTGATGTCCTTCCCTACCTGCAGGCTGATACGGATGGAATTGTGCAGTTTGTTTTGCATGCTGCTGGCGGCAGTACGGACTTTGCCGCACATACGACGACCTCAGGCGAAGCCTACTTTCCGGCCCTGGTTTATTCTGAAATTCCAACAGGCACCTGCACCGGAGTCGGAGTTCTCCATTCCACTTATGCCGATATGAGCTGCCGGACGTCGTTGTTTGAAAGCGATTCCGATGTGAATGAGAACCAGCCGGACAATAACAAACTCAGTGTCAGGGGGGATAACAAAGCGAAAAAATCGTGGATCAAGTTTGATATCAATGATCTGGGAATCGACCCCAACAGTCTGAAGTCAGCAACTTTAAGAATTACCTTGTATGATTTCAAAGACGGTACCTGTTCGCTGTCGGCCGTTAATGATAACTATACCACCAACATTGACTGGACTGAATCGACTCTGACCTGGAACAATGCTCCCGGCAATTATACCAGCTCAGACGGTATTAACCCTGACAACACGTCCCTGACCACGGATAATCTTCAAGAGGATCTGGATCCGACCCGGACAACACTGATAGGAACCGTGGATTATTCAGCGGGTGAGGGGAGTGCGGCAGGGACCCAGTTTACCATGGATGTTCTTTCCATCCTGCAGGCCGATACCGATGGCATTATCCAGTTTGTCCTGCATGATGCCAGCGGATTTACCAGTTTTGCCACGCACGACACCAGCGCGGGCGAAGCGTATTGGCCTCGTTTGCAACTCCTGCAAGCTCCCGCCGGTGCGGACAATCCGTATCCATGTCCCGGTACTGTCGTGTCAACAGACCTGGCGGGATTGTCCTGGACCAATCCGGACCCCAACGATGGTGTCAGTGACATTACCTGCACGGTATATTTTGGAAGTGAACCGAATCGGCCCCAGATGGACAGTATTACGTTGGATGCCGGGGATCACGCGGTTTTGATCAATACGACGAATTTCCCCACGTATGGATCTCTTGTCGACAAGACGACTTATTACTGGATTGTGGATTGCTCTGATCCCAGTGCGGGAACCACTCCGATCGAAGGGCTGATGTGGGATTTCTATGTGAACAATAATGATGCTCCGGTTGTTAATGCGGGACCGGATCAGGTTGTTTGGCTGGGCAAGAGCGGTGTGGCCAGCCAGGAAGTCGTTTTTCTGGATGGAACCACATCGGATGACGGCAAACCTACATCGACCTATACAATCTTGTGGACCCAGGTGGATAATGGCGCCCCGGCATTGACTATTACCCCCAATGATGTGGATGATACATCCATTATCTTTACGGAAGTTGGTGATTATGAATTGATGCTGACGGCCAATGACGGAGAAGCGGAGGCTTCGGATACCGTTCGGATTGTAGTCGGTCAAGATGCCTGCGACGCCTCTCATCTCAGCAGAGGGGATGCCTATGATGCAGGCGATGTAAATCAGGACTGTATTGTGAACCTGGAGGATTTTGCGGTATTGATTTCTTCCAACTGGCTGGATTGTACGGATACGCTGACACAATGTCAATAATCCGGGACGTTAAGGTTTAAACGCAATTAAAGAGGAGATTTAAAAATGAGAAAAATAAATCTTTTAATAATCCTTTTAAGCCTGTTATCCAACTTTGTATTTGCTGAAGTGATCAGTGTCTCGGCAAATGTGAGCTGCCGCACGGATAAAACTGCTCCCGATACCAACAAACACGACAGCAGCAAGCTGTCTATCCGTTCCGATTCTTCGGCCGCCAAATCCTGGATTAAATTCAACCAGCTTGGCACTTATGATCTGAGTCTCGTTCGGAAAGCTTTCTTGAGGCTTACGCTTCATGAGGCCGAACCCGGAACCAATACTTTTAATGTATCAACGGTTAACGATGACTATACCACCAATATTGACTGGGCTGAACGAGCCATTACCTGGAACAATGCTCCCGGCAATGACACGGCCAGCAATTCAGCCGTCCTTTCATCTGCAGCAACCCTGATGGGGACGGTCCAGATTGTTGAAGGTGCCATTGGTTCTCAGTATTTTGTGGATGTGATGCCGGCGATCATGGCTGATACGGACGGCATTATCCAGTTTATTCTGCACAATGGCAGCACGCTGATCAACTGCTCTACCTGGGACCATGCAGCAACCACCACCCCTCCCCTGGCCGCAGCAGAATACTGGCCGACCCTTTTCCTGACTTTTCCTCCTGCGGGCGCGGATTGGCCGAAGCCGGAGGACAAAGCAACCGTTACCACGGCGCTAGCGGAATTGTCCTGGACTAATCCGGAACCCAATGATGTCAGCAGCAATATTATCTGTACGGTTTATCTGGGCAATGAACCCAATCGTCCGGCCATGGATCAGATCACTCTGAGTGCCAATGCGACAACGGTTGCGATTAATGAAAGTAATTTCCCCTCCTTTAATCCTCTGCAGGACCTGGGCACGTATTACTGGGTTGTGGACTGTTATGATACCAGTGCGAACAAAACAATTCCCGGGGAATGGTGGTCTTTTACCACCTATAACAACAAAGCCCCTGTTGTTGATGCAGGTGAAGATCAAGTGACGTGGCTTCCCAATACGGTTACGTTAACCGGCACCGCCAGCGATGATGGCCGGCCGGCGAATCCGGGGACATTGACCTTCCAATGGGAAGAGTCCGCCGGACCTGGAACGTCGGTTATTGCTTCGCCCAATCAGTTATCGACAACCGTGTCCTTTACGGCTTCTGGCGATTATCAGTTTACCCTGACTGCGAATGATGGTGAACTCAAAACCACCGATACGATACGAGTGGTGATTGGCAACGGTCCCTGTGATGCATCACACGTATTCACAGGCGATCCCTATAATAAAGCGGATCAGAATCAGGACTGCCTGGTGGATTTGAATGATTTTATGGTACTGATTGTTGCCGACTGGCTCAACTGCACGGATACACTGAGTCTTTGCGGCGGCTAAGAATGCGAGGTTATCTGAATTGGATTGCGACTTATGCAGACCCGTACCGGTATGCGGTGCGGGTCTGATGAGGATTAACGGATTCAAAAGGAGGGTGTAAATATACGGGAGGGGAACCTGTAGGGTGTCAGTTTAAGCAAGGGATTAGAAAATGAGTGACCGAAAGAAAAAAAGACACGCGTTTACACTGATTGAGCTATTGGTGGTTATCGCCATTATTGCTCTGCTGCTTTCGATTCTGGTTCCCGGCCTGAAAAAGGCCAAAGATTATTCCAAACGGGTGGTTTGCGGCACCCGGCTCAAGCAGATTGGCACGGGGCTGAAACTTTATGCAGATGCGTTTAAGGAGTATCTGCCGGATGAGTATGATTTGTCCACTCCGCCCAAGGCTGAGACGCATCGCTATACCCTGTATCGGGATAATCTTCGGTATGCCAGCGGGCAACTCAAGCCGCTGCGGTTTGCTTACCTGTATGAGCTGGATTATGTGGATGTACCGGAGATATTTTACTGTCCGGGAAACCGTCTGGACGGCTACAAATATGAGTCCTATATCAAGCCGGGGCCCTGGGGCTATCTACCGCAGGATTATAATGCCGCCAGCGGCAGTAATCAGTGGGTCCGCATGGGATATACGTATTATCCTGTCGAAAGAAACGCTAAAATCAACGCCTCTTCACAGGCCCCGCAGGAACTGGCGACCAAGTATATCCAACTGCATCCGAGCATCCCGCATACGGCGGATATCATTCATAACCGGCCCACAATCAGTCATCAGAACAATAAGAATTACGCCCTCAACGGATTGTATAGTGACGGTCACGTTTCCTATTGCAACGACCAGTCTGTTTACAATGATCTAAAAGATCCGGCCGGCCGGGATATCTGGGCAACACTGGATGCCGGCAGTTTTGATTTGAGTTTCTATGGAACAGCCATTTATACGGTCTTTCGAGCGATGGGGCCGTAATTTGAGCAGGCCGACATACGGTGCAGCCGTTATTTATGATTTTCATGTCGATGGACTCTGCCGACCGTTGTCTTCGATCAAGACTGACGGTACATGATGTCCAATAGTTATGGGATTCAGACCTTTATGAGATATTTCCTAGTCTTTGCGTGGCTTGTTATCGGTGGGATTTCGAGCGGGGGGGGAGTTGATAAACCAGCCGGTCTTTATATGGATATTGTCTATGGAACGACCGGTGGCGAATCACTGCTGATGGATGTCTGTGTGCCGGAAGGCACAGGGCTGCGTCCGGCGGTAATCCTGATTCATGGGGGCGGCTGGAGCGGCGGTGACAAGAAGGATATGGAGTTTTTGTATAAACCGCTGTCGGAGGCGGGGTTTGTGTGGTTTTCGATCAATTATCGGCTGGCGCCGCAGCATCGGTGGCCGGCCTGTATTGACGATGTCCGGGCGGCGATTCGCTGGGTTCGGGCCAATGCGGCCATGTATCGGGCGGACGTGGGGCGGATTGCACTGGTTGGATATTCGGCGGGGGGACATCTGGCTTGCCTGGCTGCGGTGCAGGCCGACCAGACCGAGCGTGTGCAGGCCGTGGTGGGTATTGCGCCGCCGACGGACCATGAGGCGGATTCCGAACGGCGAGGGGGATTGAGTCCTTCGATGCAAAAGCTGCTGGACCGTCCCGGCCTGATTGATGAAGAAACGCGAGCGATGCTCCAGCGGATATCACCGATTCAGTATGTCAATGCGGGACTGCCGCCGTTTTTGCTGCTGCATGGGACGGACGACAACAGCGTGCCGTATTCGCAATCGGTTAATTTTAAGGCCAAGCTGGATCATTATTGTGCGCCGTGTGAAATCATCACCATCGAAGGTGCAGGACATCGCATTGCCGACTGGGAGGCGGTTCGTCCGCAGTATGTCAAAGAAATTACGGATTGGCTGACAAAGGCTGTTCAGGCCGAGCGCCGACCGGCGGGGGGGGGTTCTGTTGCGGACAAGCCTGTGGAGTTGACGGTTGGCACCGAGGGTCAGGGGCGGTTTACGTCGGTGCAGGCGGCGGTGGATGCGGTGCCGGAGGGTAATATCGAGCCGGTAGTGATTATGATTGCATCCGGTGTGTATAAGGAGCGGATTGTTGTGCCGCGGTACAAACGTTTTATTCATTTCAAAGGACAGGATACGGAGAAAACGGTTCTAACTTTTGATTTGTATGCCGGGATTAAGACTGCCGACGGCAAGGAGATTGGGACATTCCGCACGCCGTCGGTGACGATTGAGGCCGACGATTTCAGTGCGGACAATATTACATTTAAAAATTCGGCCGGGCCGGTGGGGCAGGCGGTGGCGATGGCGGTGTTTGGGGACCGTGTGATCTTTCGGAACTGCCATTTTCTGGGCTGGCAGGATACGCTCCTTGACCACGCCGGGCGGCATTATTATGAAAACTGTACCATCGTTGGGCATTGTGATTTTATCTTTGGTGGTGGTACGGCTTTTTTTGAGAAATGCCATATTGTTTGTCTGAAAAACGGGTATATTACGGCGGCATCCACGCCGGAATTTGAGCCGTATGGCTATGTTTTTTCCAATTGTACAATCGCCGGCCAGTCGCCGGAGGTCAGGACTTATCTGGGCAGGCCGTGGCGGGATTATGCCGGCGTGATATTCCTGAATACGGAGATGTCGGAGGTGGTTCGTCCGGTGGGGTGGCATAACTGGGATAAACCGTATCGGGAGGCTACATCACGGTATGCAGAATTTAACAGTACCGGCCCCGGAGCGAATCGGCAGGTACGGGTACCATGGGCTGACCAACTGACGGAGGAGCAGGCCCGGAAGATTACGGTTCACAAGGTGCTGGCCGGACAAGATGGGTGGAATCCGGTTACGGGAAAGCCATAATAAAATATCTATAGGATTGATAAGGGAAAGTTATGACACGAGGTAGCGCTGCGATGAGAACATGGATGGTTTTAGTATGCCTGTTAATCGGACTGGGAAGTCTTTGCTGTGCTGAGCCGATGACGGCCGAGCAGGGGTGGGCGATGCTGCCGGGGATTCTGGAACGGATTGTGCCGCCGGTGTTTCCGGATAAGGATTTTCTTGTTACCCAATACGAGGCGAAAGGGGATGGGAACAAGGACTGCACCGAGGCTTTCAAAAAAGCGATTGATGTGTGCAGTTTGGCAGGCGGCGGAAGGGTCGTGGTGCCGGCAGGAACGTATCTGACCGGGGCGATTCATCTCAAGAGCAATGTGAATTTATACCTGGATAAAGATGCGGTGGTCAGTTTTTTTACGACACCAGAGGATTATTTGCCGGCGGTCTATACGCGGTTTGAGGGGACCGAGTGCATGAATTATTCGCCGCTGATTTATGCGTTTGAGCAGGACAATATCGCCATTACCGGCAGCGGGACGCTCAATGGTAACGCGGATATTACCAACTGGTGGCGCTGGAAATGGACGCAGAAGGCCGATGTCAGTGCTCTGGTGGAGCAGGCCGAGAAGCAAGTGCCGGTTGAACAGCGGATTTACGGCAGGGACCACAAGCTGCGGCCCAACATGATTCAGCCGTATCGATGTAAAAACATCCTGATTGAAGGGGTGACGATTAAAAACAGCCCGATGTGGCATATCCATCCGGTGTTGAGTCAGAATATTACGGTTCGCAGGGTGACGGTGGTTGGCTATGGGCCGAATAACGATGGGTGTAATCCGGAGTCATGCAGAGACGTTCTGATTGAAGACTGTTCTTTTGATACGGGCGATGACTGTATAGCGATTAAATCGGGACGCAATGCCGACGGCAGAAGGGTGAATGCGGCGTCTGAAAATATCGTGGTGCGAAAGTGTACGATGAAGGAAGGGCATGGTGGGGTGGTTCTGGGCAGCGAGATTTCCGGCAGCGCCCGGAATATCTTTGCCGAAGACTGCGTGATGGACAGCCCCAATCTGGAGCGCGGCCTGCGCATCAAGACCAATTCCGTCCGCGGCGGGGTGGTCGAAAATGTTTTCATGCGGAATGTGACGATGCCGCAGGTGCGTGAGGCGGCACTGCTGATTGATTTTTATTATCAGGAAGGCGACACGGGTAAATTTGACCCGGTTGTCCGCAATATCTTTATGACCAATGTCCGCTGTCAGAAGAGCAAGTATCCCTGGCTGGTCAAAGGCTATCCGCGCTGCCCGATTCAGAATGTCGTTCTGGAAGACTGTGTATTTGAGACGATGGAAAAGGAAGGGGTTGCCGAGGCGGTGGAGAATTTTGTGGTCAAAAGCAGCAAGGAGGAGTCGCAGGCAAAAGCCGCACCGTGGTCGGTCCGAATGATTGCCTCGGTGATGGCTCAGAATCCGGAGGCGTGGAGGATCGACTTTTCCGAAAAGCCGCGCTGGAAATATGCCATTGGGGTGGTGCTCAAGGGCATCTGGCAGGCGGGCATGCGTGATGCGAATGCGGAGTTTGAGCGGTATGTGCAGGGGTATTATGATACCCTGATTACCAAAGAGGGGCAGATTCAGACGTACACGCTGGATTCATATAACATCGACAATATCAATCCCGGCAAGAATCTGATTGACCTGTATAAGCGATTCCCGCAGGACAATTATAAAACAGCGATTTTGACACTGCGGACCCAGATGCAGACGCATCCCCGAACTGAGGCCGGGGGCTTTTGGCATAAGAAGATTTACCCGCATCAGATGTGGCTGGACGGCATTTATATGGGGTCACCGTTTCTGGCCCAGTATGCCGTCGAGTTTGATGAGCCGCAACTGCTGGATGATGTGGCCAAACAGATTATCGTGATGAATCAGGTGGCAAGGGATGAGAAAACGGGGCTGCTGTATCACGGCTGGGACGAATCCCGCAGCCAGAAGTGGGCCGATCCTGTGACGGGGCGGTCTCCCAATTTCTGGGGGCGAGCGATGGGCTGGTACGCGATGGCGCTGGTGGACACACTGGATTATTTCCCGCAGGACCATCCGAAATATACAGAGATAGTCAAGATTCTCAATCAACTGGTCGAGGGGGTGGCCCGGTATCAGGATCCGAAGACCGGCCTGTGGTATCAGGTTTTAGACAAGGCCGACAGCGAGGGCAATTATCTGGAGTCATCCTGTTCGTCGATGTTTGTGTATACGATTTTGAAGGCGGTGAGAAATGGGTATATTCCAGAGACTTATGCGAAAGTGGCTGATAAGGGATTTGCGGGGATTCTGGAGCATTTTATAGTGATGACGCCGGACGGGCTGGTGCATCTGGATCAAGGGTGTGCGGTGGCGGGGCTGGGCGGCAATCCGTATCGGGATGGTTCGTATCGGTATTACATTGGCGAGCAGGTCCGCCGGGATGACCCCAAGGCGGTCGGGCCGTTTATCCTGGCGGCGATGGAATATGAAATGGTGCATCCTTAAGGCGGCAGGGATTAATATGGAAAATGATATCATCGTCAGTTGCAGGAATCGAAAAAAAGAACATCTGTTTGTGTGGGCTTTAGTCGTGGTCTGTTTGTGCGGCATGGCACATGGGGCGAGGTTCTCGTGGAGCAGCTATGCATCGAAGCCGGACGACTGGTATCGCGGCGAAGAGGGCAGGCGGATTGCAGAAAATATCCTCTCGTGGCAGGATGAGCATGGCAGTTGGCCGAAAAATGAGAATACGGCATCGGCTCCTTTTGACGGAGAGTGGGATAAACTGCAGGGGACGTTCGACAACGGCGCGACGACCGGCGAGATGCGGTTTCTGGCCCGGGCATTCCGTGTGACGGGGGAAGCGAAGTATCAGGAGGCTTTCCTTAAGGCGCTGGATTTGATTTTAAAGGCTCAATACCCGACGGGAGGCTGGCCGCAATACTACCCGCCCAGCAAAGCCTATCATCGTTATATCACGTTTAACGATAATACCATGGTGCAACTGATGATTTTGCTGGAAGAGATTGCGACGGGGCCTGAGTATGATTTTGTGGATGCCCCGCGGCGACAGGCGGCGAAGAAGGCGTTTAATCGCGGGGTGGAGTGCATTCTGAAGTGCCAGATCCGTGTCAAAGATAAGCTGACGGTCTGGTGTGCCCAGCATGATGAACTGGATTACAGCCCCCGGCCGGGCCGCAGTTACGAGCTGGTTTCGCTGAGCGGCAGTGAAAGTGCGGATATTCTCAAACTGCTGATGCGGCTGGAGAATCC
This sequence comes from Anaerohalosphaeraceae bacterium, assembly GCA_039679345.1. Lineage (GTDB taxonomy): Bacteria > Planctomycetota > Phycisphaerae > Sedimentisphaerales > Anaerohalosphaeraceae > Anaeroglomus. The sequence continues at coordinate 12,719 of JBDKVE010000232.1, read as the reverse complement.
TTCCCGTGCGGTGATTGATGCGATCACGGCAGGCGTGGAATGGTATGAATCCGCCAAGGTGACCGGCATTCGTATTCAGTCCGTTCAGGGCAGGCGGACGGCGGTGCAGGACCCCAATGCCGAGCCGCTGTGGGCGAGATTTTATGAAATAGACAGCAACCGGCCGTTTTTCTGTGACCGGGATGGCGTGCCCAAATATGATTACAACCAGATTGACCGGGAACGCAGCAACGGGTATTCGTGGTATGGTGACTGGGGACAGGATGTCATCAAGGCCTATCAAAAATGGCTCAAGAAATGGAAGCTTCTTCTGGAACCGGCTAAGACGGAAAGCCCCTCGGGCAGCCGTGAATCAACAGGGAATAAGCCCTGAAACGCATGACAAGGATAACAATGATACACGGGAAATTTATACTCACCGCTTTTTTGGTATTGATATCTGCTGGCTGTATGGGAGCGACATCTGCGATGGACCCTGTGCCGCAGGTAGGTCAGGCTGCCGATGGTGACAATACCGTGTTGTCCTGGGTGCCCGGCGAGAGGGCGTTGCGAAGTGAAGTCTATTTGGGGACGAATTCTGTTTCGGTGGTCAATGCCCGCAGGCTGCCTGGCGATGTAGATGGGGATGGCCTGGCCGACATGCTGGATTTGTCGGTGGTGGCGGCCCAGTGGCTTGCGGCGTCCCTGGACCCGTGCCCGGACATGGATTACAGCGGGCGGGTGGATTTGCCGGATTTGGCGGCCTTAAGCCGCGACTGGGGGGGCTGTGCCGATGTTGTCTATCTGGGGGCGACGAGCGGTTCAATGTTTGATCCGGGCCTCCTGAAGGCCAATACCACCTATTACTGGCGCGTGGATTCGGTTCGCTGTGATGGGATTGAGCGGGGGACGGTCTGGAATTTCAAGACAAAATTGCCTGCTTTTCCAGGGGCTGAGGGATTTGGCAAATGGGCTTCAGGCGGACGGGGTGGCAGTGTGTATCACGTCACCAACCTCAATGATTCCGGCACCGGTTCCTTCCGGGATGCGGTCAGTCAGGCCAATCGGGCGGTGGTATTTAATGTCGGGGGTGTGATTAAAATTGGCGAGCGGATTATCGTCAGCAAGGATATTACAATCGCCGGCCAAACCGCTCCCGGCGAAGGCGTGACCCTCTATGGCAACGGCCTGTCCTATACCGACGCTAATCGGTCTATCACTCGGTACATGCGTTACCGGATGGGCGTTGGCGGCACCAGCGGCAAGGATGCGATTGCCCTGGCCGATGGGACGAATATGATTTTCGACCACTGCTCGATTGCCTGGGGCCGGGATGAGAATTTCTCCATCAGCGGCGGTACCGGCGAAGACCCGGGTTTGGTCACGATTCAGGATTGTATCATTGCGATGGGGCTGGAAACCCATTCCTGCGGTGGGCTGATTCAGGATTTTAACGGCGTCAGCCTGTTTCGTAATCTTTATATCGATAATGACACCCGCAACCCGAAGGTCAAGGGCATTAACGACTTCACCAATAATGTCGTGTATAACTGGGATGATGCTGCCTATATCCTCGGCGATTCGGAAGCGGACTCCTATGCCAACGTCTGCGATAATTATTTTATTAGCGGCCCCAATACCGGCGCGGCCGCCTTCACGCGAGGCAATCTGAATTTTCATATTTATGCCCGCAATAACTGGCATGATTCGAACCGCAATGGCCTGCTGGATGGTGCTGTTCTTGCCCAGAGCGGTTACGGGGCAGTGGACTGGCAGACCGTACCATACAATTATTCTTCCGTAAGAAGTTTGATGAGTCCGCTGGCTGCGGTTAAGTTCGTCGCTTCCCGAGCCGGGGCGTCGTACCCTGTCCGTGACAAGATTGATACGCGATTAGTCAAAGAGCTGATGACCTTTGGGACCAGCGGACAGTTGATTTCCAATGAGAATAATTCTCCGATATACGGGATTGGGACTCTGGATAACGGGATTTGCCCGACCGATACGGATCAGGATGGCATGCCGGATTACTGGGAATCATCGATTGCCGGATTGAATCTCAATGTTGCCGACAACAATGGCGATATCAATACCAATGGCTATACCAATCTGGAGGAGTATCTGAACTGGCTGGGCGGCAGTCATGCGGATGTGCAGAAAAATAGTCCGGCTAAAATCGACCTGCGGGTATTCAACTCCGGTTTCAATGCCGGTGCGGCATATACGGTCTTGAACGTAACGCATGGCACGGCGGTCATGGAGGCCGATGGCTATACCCTTCGCTTCACACCGGATACGAATTATGTCGGTCTGGCGGAATTGACCTACACCGTCAACGATGGAAGCTCCATCACCGACACAGTGTCGCTGCTGGTGTCGGCGTATGGCGGTCATCCGCTGCCGCCGATCTATCCGACCGGCTTAGTCAACGGTCTGGACTATGCGTATTATGAAGGCTCATGGGATTTTCTGCCGGACTTTAGTGCATTGACGCCGGAGCGACAGGGCACCAGTGCCGGTTTCGATATCAGCACTGCCTCGGTCGAAGATGGATTCGCCTTTGTCTTTGAAGGGTTTATCGATATTCCAACCAGTGGGCCTTATACGTTTTACACTCATTCCGACGACGGCAGCAAGCTCTACATCGACGGCGGTATCGTCGTCAGCAACGATGGCGTGCACGGCTCGCAGGAACGCAGCGGCAGGGCGGCCCTGCTGGCCGGCAAGCACACCATTCGAGTGACTTTCTTTGAGAAAACCGGCGGCCAGCGTTTGGAGGTTCGCTGGGCAGGCCCCGATTTCGACCGGCAGCTTATGCCCAATACCGTACTGTATCGCGGCAGTTTGGATACAACCGCTCCCGCAGTCCCAACGGGCCTTTGGGCAGCGGCCGCCAGCGGGATGGTTTCGCTGGATTGGGCAGATAATCCGGACGCCGATCTGGCAGGCTACAATATCTATCGCACCACCGTCTCTGGCAGCACCTACACTCAGCTCAATACAACACTGTTGACCAGTTCCAACGATACGGATACAGGCCTTGCCAATGGGACATTATATCATTATACGATAACCGCTGTGGATACTGCCCAAAATGAATCCAATAAGACCAGTGAAGTTTCTGCGGCTCCCGCTGCGACCGCCAGCGTGATTATGCAGGAAAATACCGCAGGCTTTTGCAGTGTGGATGGAACGGTTGATAGCAACAACGCCGGATTCACCGGGGATGGATTTGCCAATGGCAACAATGCCACAGCTGCTGGCGTCAACTGGAAAGTCAGCGTCCCCTCCGTCGGCAACTATGCCTTAACATGGCGGTTTGCCAATGGTACAACAACGGATCGCCCGGCCAACCTGCTGGTCGATGGGGCGACGGCTGTTTCCGGGATCTCTTTTGTCGGGACAGGCGCATGGACAACGTGGACGACACTGTCGCAGGCGGTGACGCTTACCGCAGGTACGCATACGATTCGACTGGAACCCACTACCAGCAACGGCCTTGCCAACATCGACTATCTGATGATAGCCGGTGCTGGCGTTGTACCGATTGCGTGTAATTAAACAAGGTGATTTCATGGCAGACAGACAAAATACGTTTGCCGGTGTCCTGGTTTTGATGCTGTTGGGTGCAGCAGCTTTTGCCGAACACATCAAAGTTGATATGGATGCGCGAAGTGATGCGACTGCATCCGGATTTTTATCCTGGCTGCCTGCCGACGGCACATCCAAAATCTTTGGCGATGTGACGATTTCTTTTTCCCTGCTTTCACCCCCGGCCAGTACCGCATGGAAAATCAACTGGTATAACAAGAGCGGCCTGAATCTCTATGAACTGGCGATGGATGGCCTCTATGCCGAATATGACGACGGCATCAACAGAAATCCCAGTTTCAATGGCGGCACATTTGTGCTGACCCTGTCCGGTATGTCCGAAGGCCCCCATACCTTCATCTCCTATCACAACGCCCCGTGGCCTGTCTCTCGATACGGCCGCACGATTGCCCCGTGCAAAATTGATGTGGACGATGTGGAGCAGTTGGCCATTCAACCCTCACAGGATGTAACTCAGGATAATGCGATTGCCAGCACCTTTTTCACCTTTCAGGCGACGGCAGGCCAGCCGGTCCGGATTAAATTAGAACCTGTAGGTGATCCCAATACACAAATTTGTACCGCGGTCCTCAACGGTTTTGAGATCGATAACCTGGCCTCTGTGGATAGCTACGCAACTGTTCCCGTTCCCACCGATAGAGATGATCATGTCTTTGCCCATAATGATGACCCTCTGCCCGGCTCTGCAGGAACCGGATATACTCAATTAAGCTGGACACCCTCTCCATTTGCTGAATTTCATGATGTCTATTTCGGGGCCACTTTGGCAGAAGTTACCCATGCGACTCCCGCAACCGCTGTTATCTATCGCGGCCGTCAGTCCGCATCCGATGCCACCTGGGATGCGGCCAATCTGGACAGCAAACAAATCTATTACTGGCGTATTGATACCGTCAAAACCGATGGCTCGATTACCAAAGGCATTGTCTGGCAGTTCCGCACCCGCCACTTAGCCTATCCCGCGGCCGAAGGATACGGACGGTTTGCTCGCGGCGGCAGACACGGCCGGATTATCGAAGTCACGACGCTGGCCGACTATAAAACGGATGCCGGAGAACCTGTTTTGGATGGCAGTCTTCGCAAGGCCATCGAGGTCGAAAAAGGCCCTCGCGTCATAATCTTTCGTATTGGCGGAACAATCTTTCTAAAGAAAAAGCTTATCATTCCCGCCGATGGCGGTGATGTTTATGTGGCCGGCCAGACGGCTCCGGGGCAGGGCATCTGCGTGACCCGATACTCCTTCGGAATGCTGGGGGCCAAAGATGCCATCATCCGCTTTATCCGCACTCGTGTTGGTGATTATGCCCAGACATCGCTGGACGGCATGGGCATGGCCAGCTCCGACCACTGCATCATTGACCATTGCTCCATAAGCTGGAGTATCGACGAAGGCCACAGTTCCCGCTCGGCCAAAAATATCACCTTCTCACGCAATATTATCTCCGAGGCCCTCAACGATTCGTACCAGTACGCCGACCATTCTTTCGCCGCTTCTATCAGCGGCAATCGCGGCAGTTATCATCACAATCTGCTGGCCCATTGTGCCGGCCGCAACTGGTCGCTGGCAGGGGGGCTGGACCCCGCCGGCAATTATGATGGCTACTGTGACATCCGGAACAATGTCGTTTATAACTGGCTCAACCGCACGACTGATGGCGGCGTGATGCGGTGCAATTTCGTCAATAATTTCTACATTCCCGGCCCGGCCACGACCCACTTTCTCCTGATGCGGCCCGATGGCGACCAGATGGGCACCGGCAATCCTCAGATGTTCTACATTGTCGGCAATAAGATGGAAGGCTATCCGCAGTACGATACCGACAACTGGGACGGCGTCTCGCCCAATTATTCGACCGAGGCCCAGATTCGCAGCGATGTGCCGTTCTTTGATTCGTATGTCACCACGCACCCCGCTCAGCAGGTCTATACCAATGTCCTTGATGATGTTGGCGCCACCCGCCCCCGGCGCGATGCGATTGATACGCGCATCATTCAGGATGTTATCCATCGAACCTATACCTATTCCGGCGGTATTGACAATCTGCCCGGCATCATCGACAGCCAGAACGATGTCGGCGGTTATCCGCAGCTCAAAGACGGACCTGCCCCGTCCGACACCGACCATGATGGCCTGCCGGACTGGTGGGAAACCCAGCATGGTTTCAATCCCGACTCACCCATCGGCCAGTATGAGGATACCCACGGCGACCCCGATGGGGATGGCTTTACGAATATGGACGATTACCTCGAATATCTTGTCGCAGGCGGTACACAGTTTGAAACCTATGACTGTCTGGAAGGCATCACAGCCGACCTCGATGGCAACTGCCGTGTGGATTTGGAGGATTTTGGTATCATTGCTCAAGCATGGGAAACGCAGTCGGTACCTGCCGACCTCAATGGCGACAGCCAAATCACACTTCTGGATATTGTCCAACTGGCTGCTGACTGGCTCCAGTGCAATCGCCATCCTGTCTCGGAATGCTGGTAATATTGATGAAGCTGGTTGTCTATAAAGGATAGGATAATAGGGCCGTCGAGTATCCACTGGTTATATGTTTTCCTAATTAAGGGGTGGAAATAGAGCTTTTATGAAGGTCTAATAAATACAGTGTTTGTCAGTTACATACAGGACGATAATGTAGATTCATTATTACTGTTTTTTGAGATTGAACTGAACAGGGTTGATTTTTATGCGTAAATGATGTAAACTGAGATAATAATGGTAAAACAGACAATGACAATTTTGCTTGTGGGGCTGATTTGTTTCAGTTCTGTAAGTGGTTTTTTTGCCGTGGTATGTCAGGGTTCCGATGGTCATATCGCAGTGGAGTTGCTGGATCATAATCATTGCGAATGTCCCGAACCAGACACTACCGGCCAGGATCATTTGCCTGCTTTGGCCGCAATGGATCATCAACATTGTACCGATTCACCAGCCGTTTCAGATACAGTGATTGCTGCCCGGAAAAACATCAGGCCCGCCGATGATAAAGCGGATACACAATGTCTTATCCTGAAACCCGTATCCATTGATGCATCAACAGCATCTAAGTGTATTGATTCACTTTCAGACAAATCCCATTCATTCTATAGACCTTTACACACCATAATTCTGCTCGTGTGATATTCCTTATAATTATTCTTTTGTAATTCTCCCCAAAGTAACTCGGAGAAAGTCTGTTTGTATTGGAAGTACTCTCTGTGTATTGTCCAAAATAAGGAATGTAATTCATGAGGATGTTTCTCTGCTTCTTTTTGTTCACTATATCAATCGGGTTCGTGGCCTGTTCCAATCAATCTGCTTCTGAGGTATCTCCGGGAAGGCATTCGGTTTACACGCATGACCCCGTTGATCCCAACAAGACTTCGACTCCCGTCCGACCTGAAGTCTCCACACCTATTGCAGAACCCAACGGGCCTTTGACGCTGGCGCAGGTATTGGCCCTGACTGTGATGCACAATCCCCAACTGAAGGCCTATTCGCTGGAAATCCGGGCAGCCCAGGCTCGCCAACTGCAAGCCGGTTTGTGGCCGAATCCGGCGCTTGAAGTGGGGGTGGAAGATGTCGGTGGCTCCGGCTCGCGCAGCGGTTTTGACGCGGCGGAGACCACCATTCAGCTCAGCCAGTTGATTGAGCTTGGTAATAAGGCACAGAAACGGACCCATGTTGCCTCGCTCGAAAAGGACTTGGCCGGATGGGATTACGAAACGAAGCGGCTTGAGGTTATGGCCGAAGCTGCGAAAGCCTATATTGAACTGCTGGCGGCCCAGGAAAAGACCCAGTTGCTTGCCGAACTTGTGGATGTATCCGAGCGGACTCTGAACAGTGTTGCTCAACGCGTCGAAGCCGGCAGGGATTCCCCCCTCGAAAAGACCAGGGCCTCGGTGACGTTATCGAGTGTCAGGATGGAACATCAACAGGCATTGCAGGAACTCCACACGGCCCGCAAAATTGTAGCCTCTTTCTGGAACAGTGAGCAGCCCGGATTTACGCAGGCCCAGGGTCAACTGGAGACGGTGGAAGATATTCCCGACATAAAAGATATTCAGCAGGTGCTGATGGAAAGCCCACATCTGGCGCGATGGGAAAAGGAGATCGCCCGGAGCCGAGCGGCCCTGGAACTGGAAAAATCCAAGGCCGTTTCCGATGTCTCCATTGGTGCCGGTGTCAAACGATTCAATGAATCGGACGATAACGCCGTTGTCTTTGGGATTGCCATCCCCTTGCCGATTTCAGACCGCAATCAGGGCGCGAGGATGGAAGCCGTATATAATCTTTCCAAATCGCATGAACAGCAAAGAGCGGCGCGCATTGAGATCATGAATAAATTGAATCGAATCTATGCCGAGCTGTCGATTTCCAAAATCAGGATCGGAGAACTTCAGGGTTCGGTTCTGCCCGGGGCCGGACAGGTATTTGATGCTTCGCGGGAGGCCTATGCGGAGGGGAAGATCGATTATCTGAATGTTCTGGATGCCCAGCGGACTTTTTTTGAAGTCCGGCTGCAATACCTGGAAGTCTTAACCCAGTATCACAAAGCCCGTGCGGATCTGGATGGTCTGATTGGGCAAACTATTGATTCTCGTGCCGCTATTACGGAGATGAACTAATATGCTGAAAATCAGATTATTCGTATTCATGATAACCGTTGTCGCCCTTGGTATTGCTGGCATGCTTTATCTGCGTTGTTCGGGACAATCGGTTGTTCAATCTGCTCCGGCCGATGAATGTGTATGCGGGGAAGGCCAAGCCGATCTACATGAGCATGAGGCTGAAAGCGAATCCGATGAACATAACCATGAAGTGGTTGTCAGCTTAAAAGAGACGGCAATTCACGATTTTGGGATTGAAGTTGCCCCCGCTCAGGGCGGTATCGTCGGGCTGCATGCCACACTGCCGGCGGAAATCACATTAAATGCCGATACGGTTGCCCATATCACCCCGAGGATTGCCGGTGTGGCCTGCTCGGTGTCAAAGAACCTGGGCGATAAAGTTGCCGCCGGTGAAGTGCTTGCCGTCATACACAGTCGTGAACTGTCGGATTATAAGGCCGGCTATCTTGGGGCCAGGGAAAAACTGGACCTTGCGGAAACCCTGTTTGAACGTGAAAAGACTCTGTGGGAAAAGAAGATTACCGCGGAACAGGACTATCTCAATGCCAAACGCCAGCTTGCGGATGCCCGGATTGAAATGCGTTCGGCCGAACAGAAGCTTCATGCGTTGGGATTTTCTCAGGCCTATCTTGATACGCTGCGGAATCAGCCTGACGAGTCATTCATTGTCTATGAGATTGCTGCTCCCATCGCAGGTACTATTATTGAAAAACACATCACCCTGGGTGAATCGCTCAAAGAGGATTCAGAGCCGTTTGTGATTGCCGACCTGAGCCGGGTGTGGGTCAAGGTCAGCGTTCATCAGAAAGACCTGCCTAATATCAGGCTCGGCCAGAAGGCCGTGATCAGGACGGAGCATCAGCAGGGCGAAGGGAGCGTCAGTTATATCAGCGGTCTGCTGGAAGAAACCACGCGGACTGCGCCTGCGCGGATTGTTCTGCCTAATGAAGAGGGCACATGGCGGCCGGGGACTTTCGTCACGGCTCTTATTTATACGGACCAGGCGGAGTGCACAGTCGTTGCGGCCAGAGAAGCCATCGTCACGATGGAAGGCAAATCCTTTGTATTTCTCGCCGAAGACCAGGGATTCGTACCGCGTGAAGTCCAGCTTGGCAAAATCAACGATGACTATGTTGAGATTGTATCCGGTCTGGAAGTTGGACAACGGTATGTTGTCAGGGGGGCGTTCACACTGAAATCGGAAATGCTAAAATCGAACGAAGACCCCTGCGGCGGACATTAAGTCAACGCTGTTACTTATTTAAGGCTAACCATGATAGAAAAATTAATGAGCTTTGCGCTGAATAACCGGCTTCTGGTTGTGATTCTCGTTGCAGCGATTATCGGTTTTGGAATGGCGGCATATAAGACATTGCCCATTGACGCTTTCCCGGATGTAACCAATGTGCAGGTCGAAATTGTCAGTAATGCGACGGGCATGTCGCCTCTGGAAATCGAACAATTTGTCACGTATCCGGTTGAGATGGCCATGCGAGGCATTCCCGGTCTTGAAACCATGCGTTCAACAACCAAATACGGCTTGTCGGTGGTGACGCTGGTATTCCAGGATGAGGTGGATATCTATTTTGCCCGCCAGCTCGTTTTTGAGCGTCTGACGGGAGCCAGAGAAAATCTCCCCGAAGGTGTGGAATGTGAAATGGGGCCGGTTGTGACCGCCATGGGTGAGATTTACCAGTACACCCTGGAAGGCAGTGAGCCTTCTGACCCGAATGAAAAGATTGCCTATTTGACTGAACTTCGGACCTTGCAGGACTGGGTTGTCGCCCCGGTTCTCAAGGGAGTGGCCGGAGTCAATGAAATCAATTCATTCGGGGGATATTTAAAGCAATTTCAGGTTATTGTCAGCCCCCAACAGCTTCTGGCCTGCAAGCTGTCCGTTCAGGATGTGTTTGAGGCCATCGAAAACAATAACCAGAACGTCGGCGGCAATGTCATCGAAACGCCGACGGAGCAGTATATCATTCGCGGGATTGGCCTGATACGCGACCAGGCTGATATCGAAAACATCGTGCTGAAATCCAGCGACGGCGTTCCGGTCTATATCAAAGATGTTGCTCAGGTAAAGTCGTCCCATGCGATTCGCCAGGGAGTAGCCCTCAAAAACGGGCAGGGTGAGACTGTCGGCGGAGTCGTTATGATGCTCAAAGGAGAGAACAGCCGAATAGTTATCGAGAGGGTCAAAGCCAGGGTGGAAGAAATTAACGCGTCAACCCTGTTGCCGAACGGTATTAAAATAAAGCCTTTTTATGACAGGTCAATCATTGTCGGCCAGAGTATGGATACGGTGATGAAGGCCATGGCCGAGGGCGTGATTCTCGTGTCTATCGTCATATTCCTTCTGCTGGGGACGGTTCATGGGGCGATTGTTGTGGCGATTTCTCTGCCGTTGTCGGTTTTGGTGACCTTTATCACCATGAAGCTGGTCGGGCTGGATGCCAATCTGATGTCGCTGGGAGGGCTGGTGATTTCGCTGGGGATGATTGTCGATGCCACCATTATCCAGGTGGAAAATATCCAGCGTCATCTGGGCCAGAACACCGACGACAAAGACCGGCTGGTAACCATTCTCAAGGCCGCGGTGGAGGTTCGAAAGCCCAGTATGTTTGGTGAATTAATCATCATCCTGACCTTTGTCCCCATTATCATGCTGGAAGGCATGGAAGGCAAAATGTTTTCTCCGCTGGCAATGACAGTAGCCATTGCGTTACTGGCATCGCTGGTTATCTCATTGTTTATTGCGCCGGGCATGTCTGCCTTATTTCTCCGGTCCGGAAAGGAAAAACACAGCCGCCTGTTAATCCTGGCTCAAAAGCTGTATCGGCCGGCGCTGGAATGGTCGCTGAAGCGAAAATCGGCCGTGGTTGGTCTATCGGTATTATTGATTGCCGCTGCCGGGGTCTGCGTTCCGCGTCTTGGCAGGGAATTTGTGCCGATTATGGATGAAGGCGCCTTTGATATGGATATCCTGCTTGCCCCGGGGACTTCGCTTGAACGGTCTGCGATGATTGCCGACCTGGTCGAAAAGCGACTCATGCAGTTTGAAGAGCTTGAGACAGTCGTCGGCAAAACGGGGCAGACGGGAATTGCCATCGAGGCACGCGGTGTTGAAAAAACAGGTTTTGTCGGCTCGATGAAGCCCCGTTCTCAGTGGAAAAACGCTAAAACCCGGGATGAGTTGTTCGACAAAATGCGGCACGCCGTCGAGGATATACCCGGCGTGGCTTACGGATTCAGCCAGCCGATTCAGTGCCGGATTGATGAACTGGTCGCCGGCACCCGCGCACAGGTCATTGTCAGGCTGTTTGGGGATGATGCTGAAATCCTTCGGCAAAAGACAGCCCAGATCGCGGATGTCCTGTCCGGTATTGAAGGAAATACGGACGTGGTTGTGGAGGCTGCCCAGGGACAGCCCTATATCTCAATCAGGGTGGATCGGCATAAAATTGCCCGCTATGGCATGAACGTCAGTGATGTGCTGAATGTCATCGACATTGCATTAGGCAGCAAACCCGCTTCAACTCTTTATCAGGACAGCAGGGCGTTTGACCTGGTGCTGCGGCTGCCGGGTGAGTTCCGCAATTCCGCGAGGGCCTTATCGGAGTTGATGATTGATTCCAGGCAGGGGTATAGTCTGCCGCTGAGTCAACTGGCGGAGGTTGTCGTCGAAGAAGGCCCTGTTCAGATCAGCCGGGAAAACGCCCGGCGGCGAATGGCCGTGGAATTGAATGTGTCCGGCAGAGACATTGGCGGCTTTGTGGCCGAAGCTCAGCGGCAAATCAGAGAAAACGTGGAATTGCCCTCCGGTTATTATCTGGAATGGGGCGGCCAGTTTGAAAACCAGCAGCAGGCGGCTCGGCGTCTGATGCTGATTACACCGATCATTGTAGGAATGATTGTCCTGCTGCTGTTCATGACATTTCAATCCATGCGGCTGACATTGCTGGTCTTATGCAATTTGCCGTTTGCGCTGGTGGGGGGCGTGTTTGCACTGATGATTTCCGGGATGTATGTCTCGGTTCCGGCATCCATCGGATTTCTTGTGCTTCTGGGGATTGTTGTGCTCAACGGCATCGTGCTGGTCTCCTATATTGCGATGCTTCAGAAAAACGGCGCCGGCCTCGAGCAGGCCGTCCGGCAGGGGTGCATGCTGCGTTTACGCCCCATTTTAATGACCGCGTTGACGACGCTGTTTGGTCTTGTCGGAATGCTGGCGGCAACCGGTCCCGGATCGGAAGTGCAGAAACCGCTGGCGGTGGTTGTTGTCGGCGGACTTGCCACCTCAACCCTGGCAACCCTGCTGGTGCTTCCGGCGATTTACGGGTGGTTTGAACGAAAAACCGAGTTAAAAGAATTTGAGCAATGATTCAAAAACCAATAACACTATTTTATGGAGAGGTTAAGATGAGAAAACAAGTATTGCATTTTGTAGCGGCAGGGGTGCTGGCCGTGTTGATTTCCGGCTGTGCAGCCAATCAGGTCAGCCAAAATCA
>JBDKVE010000231.1:0-30995 GCA_039679345.1 Anaerohalosphaeraceae bacterium | reverse complement strand
GCGGCTCATGTGTTCATCCCGGTTACCGTCGGCGGCCGCATCATCAGTGCCGACCAGAGTGGTTTATTGCTTCGCAGCGGTGCGGATAAATGCTCCATCAATACCGCCGCCGTCAACAATCCGGATGTGCTTCGGGAATCGGCTGAGCGGTTCGGCGCCCAGTGCGTCGTGCTGGCCATCGATGCCCGAAAAGACCCCGCCCGCAACGGCAAGTGGGTCGTTTGTGTCAAGGCGGGGACGGAGCGGACCGACATCGACGCCGTGGAATGGGCCGTGCGAGCGGAAAAACTCGGGGCCGGCGAAATCCTGCTGACCAGCATGGACGCCGACGGCACGCAGGCGGGCTACGATATCGCGCTGACCCGTGCGGTCGCCGAAGCGGTGCATATTCCCGTCATCGCCTCCGGCGGCGCAGGGACACTGGACAGTCTCTATGAGGTGCTGGATAAAGGCAAGGCCTCGGCGGTGCTGGCGGCTTCGATATTCCACTATGGCACGTACACCATCAGCCAGACCAAGCAGTTTCTGGCTGACAAAGGCGTCCCGGTGCGGCTCTGAGCGGCAGACGGACGACATACGGAAAGATAAACGTTGCGGCGGCTCGCACGGCGAGCCAGGGCACGTTGTTCATAGGCAAAGCTAAAGGAGCAGTCGTATGAACCAGATAACAACTCAAACCATCAGCGTCATCGACCCGGTCGGCAAGGCCATCGACAAGACCAAACAGATTTTGTTTTCGCCGTTTGATATCGGCAAATGGTTCGCGCTGGGCTTCTGCGCCTGGCTGGCGTTTCTGGGGGAAGGCGGAGGAGGAAACGGGGGCGGAGGTGGTGGTGATGGCGGAGGCGGCAGCCCGCATGCTCCTTCCGTGCCGGAAATCCGGCATTTCCTGGAAGCCAATATGTACTGGCTTCTGCCGGTGGGACTGACAATTCTGCTCGTGGTCGTGTTGATTACACTGGTACTGCTGTGGCTGCGGTGTCGCGGCAAGTTCATGTTTCTCAATGGCGTAGCCCGCAATACCGACCAGATTGTCGTGCCGTGGAAGAACTATGCCAACCATGGCAACAGCCTGTTTCTATTCAAGTTGTGTGTCGGGCTGATTTATGCGGCCTGTATGATACCGCTGATAATCGGGTGGATAGTAGTCATCATCCCGATCACCCAGGCTGAACAACTGTTGGTTGCAGCAATAGGAATGATTTGCCTGCTGACCTCGGTCACGCTCCTGCTCGGCCTGACATTCACCATCATCACCAAGCTGACCGAGCATTTTGTCGTACCGGTGATGTATATCCATCAATTGCGATGCATGGAAGCATGGAGGATGTTCTGGGGATTGCTGAAAAATAATCTTTGGCGATTTTTTGTCTATCTGCTGTTTTATCTGTCGCTGGTTATCGGTTTCGGAGCCTTATTTATCACGCTGGGGATTGTGACTTGCTGCTGTTTTTGCTGCATTACAGCAATTCCATATATCGGGACCGTTCTATTGCTGCCTTTTTTTGTTTTCCTTCGGTCGTATTCGGCATTGTACCTGGCCCAGTATGGACCACAGTGGGATGTATTCGCCGTCTCTGTGGTGGCCCCGCAGGTTGTTCCGACGCCGCCCCCATATATCGAACCGACGCTGTCGTCTGAACCGATAGAGCCGACGCCTCCAACTCCGCCAACGCCGCCGTCAAATCCGGACCCGGGATTTTATGATCCAAATATCTGATAATTATCGATATTACACCAGGAGTTCATGCATCTGCTGAAACGTCATAAATACATTTTGATGTCGCTGGGAATATACTGGCCAACGCTGTTTGTGCTGACCCATATCCCCGTGCCGCAGATTGCCGGGCAAAGCGGCATGTCGGACAAGACCATGCATCTGCTGGCGTATCTGGTGCTGGTATTCTTTACCTGGCTGGCGATCAGCCCGTATGAAAAAGTCTGCTGGAATAAACCTAAAACGTGGATTATCCTGACCATCATTGTCTGTTATGGGGCTTTCGACGAATGGCTTCAGAGCCGCATGGGCCGACAAATGGAACTGCTGGACCTGGTCAGCGACTTTATGGGTGTTGCCATCGGGCTGATCATTCTGTCGATATTGAGCTTCTGGCTGGCACTGCTGATGGTGTCCGCCATCTTTATCTTTGCCATTACGAACCTGTCGCATTTGTTGACGCTGTATCCGCAATACCATCTGAATACGGTATTTCATCTGACGGCGTATGCCACCTCAACGCTCATCTGGATTCAGTATCTGGACCGCAGACAGGGGCTGGAGCGACACCGCCCCTTCTGGCCGCTGTGGGCCATCTGTCCACCGCTGCTGTTGCTGGGGGCGGTGCTGGCCGGCAGTGTGTATTATCATAAGCCTATCTGGTGGGTGGATGTTGCAACGGCGCTTTTCGGAATCTCCGCCAGTGTATTAATCAGTATTGTAACCTTTCGCCTGGCACGCAAGTCCGGCCGACAAATGTTTCAGTCCGACAGCCAGTAACCTGCCAGCACGGCAAAGTCCCTTAAGTCAATCTTGCCATTGCAGTCGGCATCGACCGAGGTGCGATAAGTCTGATCGGCCTGTTCGGAGCCGAGCCAACTGAACGCCAGGGCAAGCAGGTCAGCCGTATCAATTCCATCCGGACAGTCAAAATCACCGCCATGGGCATACTCCCAGCTCAGACGGGGATATGCAACCCCATTCTTACACATTCGCCATATCTCATCGGAACCGTCCTGAGATTGCCCCACGAAATCCCAGCCTTCATAAGTTGCCCGCTGTTTCAATTGAACTGCGGTTCTGACCAATCCGATATTATTATCCGGCCCACCACCATCGGCCGTGCTTAAAAAATAACTCTGAGTCACCATCTGCGGGTCACCAAAACCTATTAACCCCCCCACATTAATACCGCTGCCGCCGATGATTTGGCAGACGGCATAACAATTTTTAATCTCAAACAAGACCGTATCACACTGACCGATCAGTCCGCCAAAGGTATCGGCGGTACTGGACGCATCAATACTGCCCTGGCTATAACAGTTATTTACATAGCTGAAGCTGAAGACCCCCACCAGTCCGCCAATCTGGGCAGTATGACCACCGCAGGCCATCGTCATCTGGGCACAACTGCATAAAATCGCAGAACTGGAAATACTGCCGATCAGCCCCCCGGACAGCCCGGACCATTCACCAAGAATCATACGCCCTAACGTTCTGCAGCCTTGAATCGTAACACTGTACCCCCTGCCAACCAGCCCGCCAAGATAGTAACCCGATGAATCACAAGCCATCAACCCGGAAAACTCACAGACCTTAATCGTAGTTTGTTCCGCATCCCCCACCAGCCCCCCCATCAGGCCGGCAGCAAAAATCTGTCCTTCTACCTCACATCGCAGTACCGTCGCCGATACGGCCCGACCCGCCAGCCCGCCAACATATAGCGAAACCGGGGTATTAATGAACAATCCCCGCAAGTCCAAATCGCGTACTATCGCCGAACTGCCAAGCTGTCCGAATAATCCCAGGTAATCACGACCGGGCTGGTCTGCTTCAATAACCAAACCAATAATATGCTTGTTTCGGCCGTCAAAACTGCCTGTAAAAGGTTGCCCCTGGTAATCTGCTCGCTGCCAGTCAATGTCTGGCGCAATCAAAGCCTCATCAAAGACTCTGCCTGACAGGTCAATATCCGCAGTTAAGACAAAATGACTTCCCAGCACACTCGGGTCGGACCCGATTGCCATCAACTGCTCGGCAGTACTGATCTGATAGGGATTTTCTGGCGTACCCTGACCCGGATTGTCTATCCAATTATATCCGAATACAGGACAACAAAAAACGTCCCAACACAGTACAATCAGTATTGTACATTTTACATTACCCATTCATATCCACCCTCCTCGGAGGGAATTATACATTCCCTTCATTATTACAAAATCCAAGTAGTCAAAGTCAAAGGAAAAGCAGTCTTATCTAGCATAAAGGATACATACAGGACTATCATAGTCGTCTATTGTCTATTTAAATACTCCTGACAATTTTTCTATTTTAACATAATTTATTCTCTGCGAACTAGTTATGGAACCCAAAGACAATTTGAATAGCCCCCTATCTTCTTAGATTTCCCCATACAAAATAATGTACCCATTGTGTCGCCTACAAAAAATTTATTACGTCTTGCGGCGCTGCATTTTTCCCCTAAAGTGCTTTGGAGCTTGACTTTGGATGGGTCGGGGATATAATAATGACTTGCCGGTGGTGTGGAAATCCGGTAATAAGGAACTTAAGTTATGGTAAGAACGGGATTTACAAATCGTGATTGGGCATAGTGGAACAATTCGCTATGCAGATGCGCAATGGTTGCGCCCGCGATTTTTGTATAATAATTGTCTTCAGGGAAGCAGCGGAATAGCTCCTGCGACCGGGAGGGCGTTGTAATGGCTGGATAGCAGCCAAATGGTACGCCCATCTGCTGGGCGGATCTATAATCTATTCTGCAATGATTGAAAGTGGCAGCCTGAAGGGTACCACTTTTTTTTATTTAATAGGGTTCGGTCAGAAATCCGCCGGACTGATGTGAGTGTATTTAAATTTGGGTATTGGTCAAACAAGGAAAACGATACGATGAATCAGGAATTATTGCGAATTGTCGAAAACATCGCACGGGACAAAAACATCGACAAGGAGTCCATCTATCAGGACCTCGAATCGGCGATGATCTCTGCGGCCCGGAAACATTTCAGCACCATTAAAGGCGCTGAAGTGGAGGTTGTGGTGCGTATCGACCGCAATACCGGTGAAATCTCCGCCTGGAAAGATGATGTCCAGATTGATATTCGCCAGCTCGGACGCATTCCCGCCCAGACTGCCAAACAAGTCATGATTCAAAAAATCCGCCAGGATGAACGCGAGAGTATCTTTTCCGAGTACGCCCAGCG
Source organism: Anaerohalosphaeraceae bacterium (assembly GCA_039679345.1). GTDB lineage: Bacteria > Planctomycetota > Phycisphaerae > Sedimentisphaerales > Anaerohalosphaeraceae > Anaeroglomus. The sequence continues at coordinate 26,057 of JBDKVE010000231.1, read as the reverse complement.
AAAAGGAGAAATTATCACCGGGATCGCCGGACGGTATGACGGCGGCGTTCTGGTCATCAATCTGAACAGCCGGGTCGAGGCAATTATGCCCAAATCCGAGCAGATTTCAGGTGAAACCCACCATCCCGGCGACCGTATTCGCTGTATGATTCTGGACGTTCGGGAAACCAATAATCAGGTCAAGATTATCCTGTCGCGAACCCATCCGGAATTCATTCGCAGACTGTTCGAACAGGAAGTGCCGGAAGTGGCGGAAAATATAATCGAAATCAAGGCCCTGGCCCGCGAGGCCGGTTATCGCACCAAGATTGCTGTGGAATCCACCGATGACAAGGTAGATCCGGTCGGTGCCTGCGTCGGTATTCGCGGCAGCCGGATTCGCAATATTGTGGATGAACTGGGCGGCGAGAAAATCGACATCGTCAAATGGAGCGATTCATCGCAGGTGCTGATTGCCAATGCTCTGATGCCTGCCAAGGTCAGTGAAATCGCCATTTGTTTTGAGATGGGCAAGGCCACGGTGGTTGTGACCGAAGATCAGCTTAGCCTGGCTATCGGCAAGCATGGACAGAACGTCCGTCTGGCCGCCCGTCTGACCGGATGGGATATCGATATCCTGACCCCGGATGAATACAACCGCGAGGTGGAACGGCTGGCCACCAGCATCAAAGACATCCCCGGCGTGGATGACCGGTTTGTCGATAAACTGCTGGCGTTGGGAATCATTTCATCGCTGGATCTGGAAGATGTGGGCACCGAGCCGCTGGTTGCCGAACTGGGTATCGATAAGGCGAAGGCCGAACAGATTATTCAGGCAGCCGCCCAGGCGGCCAAGCAGGCCGCTGCCGACGGCAAAGCAACCCAGGCTGAGAGCCTGATTAAGGAACAGCAAAAAAAACGCTCTCGCAAATAATCCGGACAGGTTCCCGTAATGACGCGAGATGCATAGAATTGTTTTAGGAGATGTGGTTTGGCTAAGGCAGTAACACGTGTATATTTATTGGCCAAGGATCTGGGGGTCCCCAGCAAGGCCATCGTTGAAAAATGTCTGGCCGAAGGTATGGAGATGAAAACCGGCCACATGTCCCCTCTAACCGCCGGTCAGGCCGCAACGGTTCGGGAGTGGTTTAGTGAAGGCTCACATACCACGGCAGTGGAAACCTCCAAGCCGGTTGACCTTGAGAAGATTCGGGTTAAGCGTAAAAAGGCCGCCGTCGCAGATACGGTCGAAACTGAAACCGAAGTTGCAACGCAGGTCGCTACCGAAGAATCTGCTGTCGCAGAAGCGGCACAGCCTGTTTCAAGCGTCGAAACCATGTCCGACGAAGCTGCCGCCACAGAGGTTCCCGCCCCTGTCGAACAGGCCTCGCAACTAGTCGTCGAGACTCCGCCCCCGGCTGAAATTGTGGAAACACCTGCCCCGGCCCCCTCTCAGGAAGTCACTGCCCAGCCGGCTGCGGCTGCAATCGAAGAATCCTCCGCTGCCGCAGAAGCAGTTACAGAACAGCCCGAAACGGCACCCCAGAAGGGGTTCCCCACACCGGTCATGCATGTTCCGGTAATTCCCAAAGATATCAAACCGGCCGGGCCGATGCTGCATAAACCCATGCCGGTCCAGTTGTCCGGCCCAACGGTGGTACGTGTCGAAGCCGCCGATGAAGATGCCCTGCGTCCCCCAAAGAAAGGCAAGGCCGGACGCGAAACCCGAGGGCACGAGAAGGAAAAAGACAAACGCAAGCCTGCCGGCAGCGGCGAAAAGTTGATGATTGGCAAGGCAGAACCGCCGGCTCCGGTTCCGGTTGGTGGAAAGCCTAAAAAGGGCAAAGACAAGGGCAAAAAAGGCTCTGACTTTGATGAAGATGCTCGCAGCAAGGGCGGCTCCAAACGGATGCGCGCCAAGGACGTCGAAGAACGTCAGGCCCGACTGGCAGCCGCCAGCGGAGAATTCTCGCGGTTCCGTCCTTCCCGTCGAATTGAAACCCGATCCGCCGAGGATCAGGCCGCCCAGATGGAACGTCCCGAAACAGCCGCCATCTCCGAACCGATTACCGTCAAGGAACTGGCTTCGGCGCTGCGGGTTAAAATTGGGGACATTATTGGGCGATTGATGAAACAGGGTGTCATGGCCACCGCCAACCAGGCCTTATCGACCGATACCGCTGAATTGATTGCCTTGGAGTTTGGCACCGAACTGATTGTCCAGAAGAAACAAACCATCCTCGAACAGATTCAGCAGCAGTTTGTGCAGCGGGAACGCAATCATCTGCAAAAACGCCCGCCGATTGTTACCATGCTGGGACACGTGGACCACGGCAAAACCAGCCTGCTGGACCGCATTCGTCAGGCCGAAGTCGCCAAGGGCGAAGCCGGCGGTATTACCCAGCATATCGGCGCTTACCAGGCCGAGCTGAACGGCAAGCGTGTTACGTTCCTCGACACCCCGGGCCATGAAGCCTTTACCGCCCTCCGCGCTCGCGGGGCCAATATGACCGATATCGTCGTACTGGTTGTAGCCGCCGATGACGGCGTGATGCCGCAGACAGTTGAAGCCATCCGGCACGCCAAGGCCGCCGGAGTGCAAATCATCGTGGCATTAAACAAAATCGACCTGCCGGGCATGGATATTCACCGTGTCTATGGTCAGTTGGCTGAGCACGAGCTGACGCCTTCGGAATGGGGCGGCAATACGGAAATCGTCAAGACCAGCGCCACCACCGGTCAGGGTATCGAAGAATTGATCGAGCATCTGGATTATATCGCCGAACTGAAAGATTTTAAGGCTGACCCGGAACTGGACGGAACCGGCTGGATTATCGAAGCCAAGATGACCCAGAGCCAGGGCGCCGTCGCCACGCTGCTGATTCATGAAGGCAGCATCGAAAAAGGCGACATCGTCGTCTGCGGCAGCGCCTATGGACGCATCCGTACGCTGACCGACAGCCGCGGACGCAACATCAAAAAAGCAGGCCCGGCGATGCCGGTGGAAATCTCCGGCCTGGACGAAGTCCCGCAGGCCGGCGACCGCTTCTATAAGCTGACCGACATCAACCAGGCCAAACAGGCCGCCGATGAGAATAAACACCTGATGCGCGAAGAATCGCTGGCCAAGCGCTCGCTGATTACGCTGGATAACCTGTTCAGCCAGATCGAGGCCGGCAATGTCAAAGAGCTTAACCTGATTGTCAAAGCCGACGTCCAGGGCTCCGTCGAGGTCTTGCAGAAATACCTGGGCGACCTGAGCACTCCGGAAGTTCGCGTGAAAATACTCCATGCCGCTGTCGGTGGTATTACCGAAGGCGATGTGGTGCTGGCCGAGGCGTCTCAGGCAATTGTTATCGGCTTTAACGCCGTGCCCGACGAACACGTCCGCCAGATTGCCGACAGCAAAGGCGTCGATATTCGACTGTACAGTATTATTTATCGCATCACCGAAGACCTCAGGGCCGCAATGGTCGGCATGCTGGAGCCGGAAATCCAGGAAAAAACCCTGGGGCGACTGGTTGTTCGCCAGACCTTCAAGGTCTCCAGCATCGGTACGATTGCCGGCTGCTATGTGACCAGCGGACAGGTCAACCGCGATTCCAAGCTGCGGCTGATTCGCAACAACATCGTTGTCAAAGACAAATGCTCCATTGAATCGCTCAAGCATGTCAAAGACGACGTCAAGGAAGTCAAGATGGGCTTTGAATGCGGCGTCAAGATCGCCAATTTCGATGATATCAAAGTGGATGACGTCCTGGAGGCCTATGAAATGATAAAGGTAGCAAGGACGTTATAGTCCGACGAAAGTGTGTATGGCAAATCGAAGATTACAGAAAGTAGCCCGAGTAATCCGGGATTCGGTCAGCGAGACCATTCAGCAGCATTTGAGTGACCCGCGACTGACCGGCTTTATCAGCGTTACGGGGGTCGATGTGGCGCCGGATATGAAAACCGCCATGGTCAGCCTGAGCATTATGGCCGTCGATGATGAGGCTAGAAAAGCCTCGTTTCAGGCCATCCAGCATGCCGCGGGCGTAATCCAGCGATATCTGGGGCAGGCCCTGACCAGCCGGCATTGTCCGCACCTGCTGTTCGAACTGGACACCAGGATGCAGAAGACGCTGCGTACCCTTGAGCTGATAGAGCAGGCCGCCCAGGAATACAAGGAACAAGATAAGGAACATGACACGGATGACTCAATCAGTAACACCGATGATAAACGAGACGGAAACGACGACTGAACCCAATATGCCCCCAGAGACCCGGGCGGAGACAGGGCCTATGAAAAACAGTAAAGACTACGGGACAAAAATCGACAAGTTTATCCGTACCGTCAAAAACGGTCAAAAAATTAAACCCGCTGATTTTAATGATCCGCTCGACGCCCTGCTTTTCGGCCTGATCAGTGAACATACAACCGAAAAACACGCCCGCAAGGTATACAAGAACCTGCTGGCGCATTTTGTCGATTTCAACGACTTACGCGTCTGCCGGGTTGAAGAAATTCAGGAAATCCTGGAAGATTTTACTCCGGTCGGCGAACAGGTTGCCGAAAGTCTGACCCGGCTGTTAACGACCCTGTTCGACAAATACGACACCCTGAGTCTCAAGGGAATCGACGAACAAGGCAAGCGCCAGGCTAAAAAAGAACTGGAAGAATTAGGCGGCGCTACCCGGTTTGCAATCAATTACTGCTTTCTGGCGGCGTTTGGAGGTCATGCTATACCGCTGAATGAAGCCATGCTGAATTACCTCCGCAGCGAGGAATTGGTGGATACCGAGGCAACCTCCGAGGAAGTGGAAGGATTTCTCGAACGACATATTTCGGCCTCCGCAGGATGGGAGTTCCATGAACTGCTGCGGATGGCCACCGAAGGCGGCCTGAAGAAAGCCTCTGTTTCCGTTGCCAAAACCGAAAAAAAGAAAATACCGGCAAAGAAGAAAAAATAAAACATTCGCTGCCGTGCAGCATTTGAAGCGGCATCATGTTGCAGCGAGTATATAGAAAGGATAGAACGTTGTCAGATCAAGTATTAAAACTGGGCATCCCCAAGGGCAGCCTGGAAAAAGCAACCTTTGAATTGTTTGAAAAGGCCGGCTTCAGCGTCAGCGGAGCCGACCGCAGCTATTTCCCCAAGATTGACGATCCGGAAATCTCCCTGATTCTGCTGCGGGCTCAGGAAATGAGCCGCTACGTGGAAGACGGGGTTCTCGACGCCGGGTTCACCGGGTATGACTGGATCATCGAGAACAATTCCAACGTCCATGAAGTCTGTGAACTACAGTACAGCAAGGCGACATCCAATCCCACGCGATGGGTGCTGGCGGTACCGAATGAATCGGCTATTCAAAAGCCCGAAGACCTCGAAGGCGGCCTGATCGCCACCGAGTTGGTCGGCGCTACCCGCCGCTATTTCGAGCAGAAAAAAGTCAACGTCAAGGTGGAGTTTTCCTGGGGTGCAACCGAAGTCAAGGCACGGCTGGTCAGCGGTATCGTCGAGCTGACCGAAACCGGCTCATCCCTGAAGGCCAACAACCTGAAGATCATCGACACGATTCTGACTTCGACCACCCGGTTCATCGCCAACCGTACCGCCTGGCAGGACCCATTCAAGCGGCAGAAAATCGAAAGCCTGCAGATTCTCCTGCAGGGCGCCATCAACGCCAAGACCCGTGTCGGCCTGAAGATGAATGTCAAAAAGAACGACCTGGAGAAGGTGCTGTCTGTACTGCCGGCGGAAAAAAGTCCCACCGTGTCCTCGCTGGCCGACTCGGAGTATGTCGCGGTGGAAATTATCGTGGAAGAAAAAGTGGAACGCGACCTGATCCCCCAGCTCAAACGGGCCGGGGCGTCGGGCATTTTCACATACGCATTAAATAAGGTTATTCACTAATTAATCCATACTGTTTTTTTAAGGTTTTCAGTTTATGTCCGGACATTCACACTGGTCAACGATTAAGTTTAAAAAAGCGGCGGTTGACAATAAACGCGGCAAATTGTGGAGCAAGATCGCCCGCATGATTATTGTGGCGGCCAAAGCCGGCGGCGGTGACCCAGGGGCCAACCTGACGTTGCGGTATGCCATCGACAAGGCCAAATCCGCTAATATGCCCAAAGACACCATCGAGAAGGCGGTGAAAAAGGGCACTGGCGAACTGGGCGATGTCAGTTATGAAGAGGTACTCTATGAAGGCTATGCACCCGGGGGAGTCGCGGTGATGCTGGAAGGTCTGACCGACAACCGCGCCCGCACCGCCCCGGAAATCAAGAAGATTTTCGAACGTCGCGGCGGCTCACTGGGCGCCAGCGGCTGCGTCGGCTGGATGTTCAGCAAGAAAGGCGTCATCGGCGTCAAGGTTAGCGCCATCAGCGAAGATGAACTGATGGATATCGCCCTGTCGGCCGGGGCGGATGATATGCAGAACACCGGCGAGATGTTTGAGATTACCTGTGCTCCATCAGCCTATGATCAGATTAAAAAGGCGCTGGCCGACAAGAAAATCCCCGTGGAGATGGCGGAGTTGTCGATGATTCCGCAGAACCGCATCGAAGTGACCGATCAGGAAATCGCTCAGCGGCTTCTGGCCATGATGGATGAATTTGAAGATCACGATGATATCCAGGAAGTCTATGCCAACTTTGATATTCCCGAAGAAATTTTGGCCAGGATTCAGAAGTAGGCAGATTCGCTCAAAACACAAAAGGCCGGAACAGATTGTCCCGGCCTTTTTTATTTGTTTTCTATTCGCCGCAGCAATTATCGGCTTTGCACTTGTACAGATCCCTGCCGGACGCCATCACTTTCTGCGATGACGGTAATCGAACCACTCTGCCCCTCGATGGAACGCAGAATCAGGACGGCCTTGCCGTAAAACAGTTTGCGGTAGTCGGCCTGGAACGGCTCCATTGACTGCGGATCGCCGTTATCAACACCGGCGATGACGGCCGGACCTTCGACCTTGAAGCGAATCAGGTTGTCGGCCCTGGGACACAGCGTTCCGTCGGCATCGGTCATCTCCACGGTGACATAACATAAATCATCGCCCGTAGCGGTAATTTCGCGGCGGTCGGCGGCCAGGCAAATCTGTTCGGACTTGCCGGCGGTTTTCATTACAGCTTCGCCGATTTTCTTGTTGTTTTTATACGCAACCGCCTTCAGTTCGCCGGATTCATAGACCACCTCTTCCCATCGCAGACGGTAGCGATCCATTGCGTTGTCCGAGGCCGGCAGTTTTGTTTTTTTGCCCAGCGATTTGCCGTTGAGGAACAACTCCGCCGTGTCGCCGTTGGTATAGACATACACCGGCACGGTCTTGCCCTCCCAGCCTTCCCAATTCCAGTGCGGCAGGATATGGATAGTGGTTTTATCCGGCGCCCAGTGCGAGCGATACAGGTAATAGCGATCCTTGGGCAGCCCCGCCAGATCCACAATACCGAAATAGGAACTGCGGGCGGTGGTGCATTGCAGCGGCTGGCCGTTGATTTTGTCTTCATGGTACGGCGTCGGCTCGCCCAGATAATCAAAGCCCGTCCAGACAAATTCACCACAAACAAACGGATACTCTTCAACGCCTTTGAAATCAGTATCCGGGATATCCGCCCAGCTTGCGGCGTGATGGTCGTAGGAACTGATCTGGCCGGATTGAGAGAAGATATCCTTTTTGGCCGGATGCGGCAGTTCATAATGACCGCGGGTGCTTAACGCCGAGGCCGACTCACTGCAGAGGGTCGGCTGATTCGGGGCGACTTCGTGGGCCTTGACATACTTGCGGCCATAGTTCCAGCTTTGCACATCCAGCAGGTCGTAGAGTTTGTGCTCAAGCAATCCGCCGCCGGCGATGTGGCAGGCAATCGTCACCGGCCGGGTCGGGTCGTATTTCTTGAAAAAGCCGACCATCATCTCCAGCTTCTGGCGGGCTTGCGGGTCTTTATTGGTTTCAATCTCCGACATCTCGTTGCCGGCGCTCCAGAGCACAATGCTGGGGTGATTGCGGTCGCGCAATACAAAATTTTTAATCTGGCGCTCGCCGAATTCGGCCAAGTCCATGCCGCGGTGGAAATCGGCGGTATTGGACCATTTATCAAAGGATTCATCGAAGACCACAAAGCCCATCCGATCGCACAGGTCCAGCAATTCGGGGGCGGGCATATTATGGCTGGTGCGAATCGCGTTACAGCCCATATCCTTCATGATTTCCAGTTGGCGTTCCATCGCCCGTGTCAAAAACACCGCCCCCAGCGCCCCCTGGTCATGATGCAAATCGACACCTTTCATCTTCACCGGCCGGTCGTTGAGAAAAAAACCCTTGTCGGCGTCAAATCGAAACATGCGGATACCAAACGGTGTCGAATACGTATCGCACACGGTTCCATTTCGTCTGACAGTAGTCTCGGCGGTGTACAGTCGTGGTGTGTCGATATCCCATTTCAACGGATTGGATATCTTGATGGTCTGGGTAAATTCCTGATGCAGCCCGGACAATTTGGCGTTTTCGGTCTTCAACGAGGCAACGGATTTGCCGGATGGATCCAGAATATTGGTCTCCAGCGTCAGTGTCTGCTCGGTTCCGGCGGTATTTTCTATCACGGTTTGAATCTGAATCTCCGCAGCCTGGTCGGACACCTCCGGGGTGCGGATGCAGGTTCCCCACGGTGCCACATGAATGGCATCGGTGATAATCATCTGCACCTTGCGGTAAATCCCTGCGCCGGGATACCATCGGCTGCCGTGACGTGTTGTATCCACCGCAACAGCAATCACGTTTTTCTTTCCGAAGGCGATATATTGGGTCGCATCAATCCAGAACGAATTATAGCCGTAATCCCAGCCGCCAGCCTTTTGTCCGTTGATATACACCGTCGGCATTGCCATCACGCCGTCAAACAGAAAAAAAACGCACTTGCCCGCATCTTCGGCTTTGATGTCAAAGTGCTTGCGGTACCAGCCATTGCCCTGCCAGGGCAGCTTGCCGGTATTGGGATTACCCTTGGGGTCGAACGGCCCGCTGATGGCCCAGTCGTGCGGCAGGCGAACCTTCTGCCATTGGCCATCGTCAAACGTCACATCCTGAGCGCCATCCGGACTGCCTTTGGCAAACAGCCAGTCGTTGTTAAAAACAACTGTGGTCCGATCCGCCACGGCAGGCAGTGCCATCAGTCCTGTTGCCAGCAGAATGGTCCATACTGCAATTGTTTTCATAGTATTCCTTTCTGAATCGAGAGTATTTATCCTTTTAGATATCGCGTATTGCCCACGCGACGGGTAAAGCCGATTTTATCCATATAATCCAGCAGCGGGATCGCATATTTGCGCGTCGTATCAACCAGATACTTGAAATCCACGCTTTCCAGACGCCCCTGGCCTTCGGTCTTGACGTGGTCTGCAATCCGCTGGCGGGCCAGCTCGATGGCGTCGGCGTGGAAATACATCCCCAGCTCGACCCGACACAGCCGCTTCTGGTCGCACAGCAGCTTGATTGTTTTTTCGATCTGGCTGGTCTGAGTCTTGAGAAAGCCCGCCAGGTCATCCAGAGACGGAGGACTGAACAGATTCTGCTGAAAGAGCGACTCGACCTGCCCCATCAGTTTGGCTTCAGGGCTTTTGAATTGTTCGACAAATCCGGACAGGGCCAGCCTGTCTTTGCGCTGGGCGATTTTTCCATGCTGAATCAGTCGGGCGGTCATCGCATCAAAAACAGCTTTGTCAAGGCCGCTTTGTTCCAGCAGCAGCGAAGGCTCCATCCCGGGAGATTCTATATGAGCCGTATGATACTGGCCGATATGATCGCAAAGCTGCTGCTCGAATCGCTTGATGGTTTCGGAATGGATAAATAATCCATCGGATAATTCCAGAATGATGCCGGTTTGCCTGAGCGTATTGAGAACCTGTTGAGCCGCAGCCGGGAGCATTTTAGTCAGAGAAGCAATCTCTTTAATCCGTGCGGCTCCGGCAGGAAAAGACCGAATCGAGTATTCAACAAAATCCTGCTCATTGACCACCGCTGCCGCACACTGCCTGGCATCCTCCACCACGGCCGCATCGGTGCGTTTGAGTTTATGGTCTCCGCCTCGCACGATAACCCCGCCGCCAATCGTGCGGACCGGCGACAGCGAGCGAATAATAAACCGATCCCGCGGGCCGGTCACCAGAAGATGCTCCGAACGAATCTGCACCAGAGTCTCGATCCCAGCGGCGGCATCATCCGATTCGAACAGGTACAACGTCGCCGGCGTCTCGGCGGTGCCGGTGTGAAACTTGATTTCCATGCCGTTTTTGATCCGCACATTGTCCAGCGGCAAAATCCGCAGGGACGCGAGAAACCATCGCTGCGGCTCAAAATAACCGCCCACCGTCAGCACTTGTCCGCGCTGGACGACTTGATAGTCAATCTGCGGAACACTCAGCGCAGCACACTGGCCGTTCTGCACAACATCGGCCGTTTTGCCATAGACCTGAATGGCCTTGATGCGGCTTTTGCTGCCTTCGGGCAAAAGCGTCACTTCATCACCAATACGAGCCTGCCCGGCACAGGGAATCCCGCTGATGACCGTTCCGAATCCCTTGACTGAAAACGCCCGCTCCACCGGCTGGCGAAAGATACCCTCGGCAGATTTAGGACGAATTTTTTTGACCATCTCCATCAGGCAGCCGTAGAAGGCATCGAAACCCTGGCCGGTTACACTCGACACGGGACAGATGGGGCTGTCCTGCAAAAACGTACCGTGCAGAAATTCCCGGATTTCATCTCGCACCTTGTCCACCCGTTCAGGCGAAACCATATCGACCTTGGTCAGGGCCACCACACCGTGACGAATCCCCAGCAGCGTCAGAATATCCAGATGCTCCCGCGTCTGCGGCATGATGCCATCATCGGCAGCGACCAGAAAGATGACGCCGTCGATGCCGGTGGCGCCGGCAACCATCGTCTTGATAAAATGCTCGTGTCCGGGGACATCGACGATGCCGACTTCCAAATCCCCAAGCGTACAGGGGGCAAAGCCCAGCTCAATGCTCATGCCCCGCTCTTTTTCTTCCCTGAGCCGGTCGGTCTCGCAACCGGTCAGACATTTGACCAGTGAGGTCTTGCCGTGATCGACATGCCCGGCGGTTCCGAGTGTGATATTAATCCGGCTCATCGCTGGCTCTCTCCGGCCAGAATACCGGTCAGTGCCTCAATCAAAACTGCGTCATCGTCATCCCGCAGTGTCCGCGGGTCGACGAGAATCTGCTCATTCTGAATGCGTGTAAAAATCGGAGTGGAATGAAGCCGCAGGCGATTGGCCAATGTCACCGCTGTTATTGTTGAACTGGAAATGCCCACGAGCGTCGTCGGCAGATTCTGCGTCGGAAGCGACCCGCTGCCGGTCTGCGAAAATCCGGGCAGGACGGTGATAGCTGCATTCGGCAGTACCTTGCTCAAAGCATCAGCAATATGTTGAGCCTGTATTTTGATCTCATCAGGCTTTCGCAGCATCATCTGCAGCGTCGGCACGTCTTTAAATGACGTCTTTTCATCAAGGAATAATTTCAACGTCGCTTCCAGCGCCGTCAGAGTAAATTTATCCACGCGGACAATGCGGGCAAATTGATTTTTACGAATTTTGGCAATCCAGTCGGCCTTGCCCAGGATAATACCCGCCTGCGAGGCCCCGATTAATTTATCCCCGCTGGACGTCACAATATCCGCCCCCTGCTGAATTGAATCCAGCAGCGTCGGTTCCGGCTCAAATCCGAACCGTGAAAAATCAATCAGCGAGCCTGCCCCCACATCGTCAATTAAGGGCAGATTGTGCGAGTGTGCAATGGACACCATCGTCTCCAGCGGCACTTCCTCGGTGAATCCCTGTATCTTATAATTGCTTGGGTGAACCCGCAGAATCGCGGCAGTATTTTCCGTGATGGCGTTTTCGTAATCCCTGGGGTGGGTCTTGTTGGTTGTGCCAACTTCCACCAGCTTGGCCCCACTGAAGGCCATCACCTCCGGCAGACGAAATGAACCGCCGATTTCGACCAACTGCCCCCGCGAGACAATCACCTCTTTGCCGGCCCCCACGGTATTGAGAACAATGGCCGTCGCAGCGGAATTATTATTGACCACCGTCGCCGCCTCTGCACCAGTCAGCAGCCGCAGGAGTTCTTCGATCCGGCCGTCCCGATTGGACCGCTTACCTTCTTTAATATCTACCTGCAGGAGGGAATACCCACCCAGATGGTCCTGTATCTGCTTCAATGCCGCCTGCGGCAAGACCGCCCGACCAAGCCCGGTGTGCAGGACAATCCCCGTCGCATTGATCGCCCGCCGATAAAACGGCTCGGATAAAGCCTGAATATCCTTGCGTACCCCAACCACAATCGCCAACACCGGTTCATCTGTCTGTCCGGCCTTTCCGGCCAGTAATGCCTGCCGGTAGGAGTCAATCCGTTCCCGAACCACCTTCACCAGAACCGCCGGCCCAATCCCCGCCGACTCCGCATCCTGCCGAACCTGCTGGGTGACTGTATCTACCGACGGCAATCGCCGCAATAATGTTTGAATCTGCTCCGCCATACCACATCCTTCCTCTAAAAATTTCGGTCTATTGTATGGTTAACATGCCGGATTTGCAAGAATTTGCACAAGTTATCCCGCCACGGATTTTTCAATAGACATAAACCCGATACAGAGGGTATAATTTCAGACTCTGAAAAAGGAGTTTTCATGGAGGCAAAAATGAACCGGTGTTTCAAACAATTCGCAGGAGCAAGATTACCTGTCTTGTCAGGATGTCTGTTTGCCTGCTGTGCTATCGTCTGGGCGGCGGCAGAAGCGGACAAATCGGACCCAGCCACAGGCTATTGCACCCTCGAGACCCGCATTATCGCCAAACAGCAATCCGCCGAACAATCCGCCAGTCAATATCTGGAATCTCTCGAAGACCCGCCATCCAAAATCAAAGACTTGCCAATGGGGGCCGGCAGGGATATTCGGTATTTTTCCGTACGCATCGGCAGCGAAGACCGGTTTATCATGGTGGATGCCCGTACTGACCTCAAAGCACCGTACGTTCTGTTTGCCGACACCAACGGTGACCTGCGTTTTTCGGATGAAAAAGCCCATCTTGCCAAAGCCATCCCGGAAGGCTGGTTCGGCAGCGACCGTTTCCGCTTCGGCCCGGTAACACTCACTCGACAGGAAGACAGCCAGAAAATCGAAGTTTCCTTCCATGTGTCCACGACAGAAGGCGATAATCTCTCGATTTATCCATTTCAATACCAGCGGGGAGAGCTGTCGCTTGCGGGAAATACTTATACCGTTTCGATCATCGACGGCAATCTCGACGGTCAATACGACATCAGCCCCTTTACCAACCAATTGCGCCCGGCCGGATTGGATTCCATCGGCTTTATCGGCACAGCCGGGGCGCCGGATACCCAGCGGTACTCCGGCCTTCTGCCACTGACCAAAACCGTCCGACTGGGTGACAATTATTTTGATATTCAACTCGACCCGACCGGCAAAGATATCAAGTTGGCCCCGGCAACACTGGATTATGGGACGTTCGCGGTCAACGGGACCGATGTTCGTCTACGTCTGTGGTCCAATATCGCCGGCCAGACACTTTTCGGAAGCGAGTCCTGGAAACTGCCGGCCGGACAATATCGCATCCTATCACTGGAAACCTTTCAGCGGGATAATAAAGGTGTCTGGAACCTGACTGCAACCGGGTATCCTTCATCCATGAGTACCTTTACGATTCAGCCCGACAAAACAACCTCGCTCCAACTGGGCGGCGAAATCCGCATTCGAACTTCGGCGACACGCTCCAAAACCAGCGGAGATTATTTGATCAGCTATCACTATATCGGTCAGGGCGGTGAACTCTACGGCCCGTCACTCTATCGTAATGGCAAGCGCCAGGCAGCCCCCAGCATTCGGATTCTGGATGAAAAAGGCAAGGTTTTAGCTACCGACCGGCTGAAGTATGGGTGAGGCGGCACATGCCGGTACTCGTGGCGAGTACCCAACGGATTCAGCGGAAAATTCCGCGTGGAGATTCTGGCGCCCGCATCGCCGTTTACATTTAAACAGGATACCAACTGGCACGAGATAAAACAGAAATAATTTTTGAAACAATCTTACAGTTTGCAGGTCTATAACAGTATATGACGACAACCGATAAACAGAACAGGCCCTATCATCCTGCGTTTACCATGGAATATGGGTGAGTTGAGGATTGCCGGTACTCGTGTCGAGCGCCAGAAATCTTCACCGGCAGCGGCCTGTCGTCTGTACGACATGTCAGGTCGCACAGCCTTTATCGGAGGAATTCGGCTCGCTTCAGATAACATCAATCAGCAAAATTTTCTATAACGAGATAACCGGCGGATTAAGATATTCTTAATCCGCCTTTTTTATTGGAATAAAACAAGGAGGTCGTATGAGGTATTTAATTGGAGCGGTACTATTGAATTTAATCGGATTCACCGTGTTGGCCCAGGAGGCAGAAGCGGAAAAGACAACTCCTCCGTTGCCGACACACTGTGTCCATGGCTACAGCGGTATTTTTACTACCCCTACAGCGTATCTGGCCAATCCGGCGGCAAAGGACGAAATCTTTGGTAAACCCAGCCTCTCAATTTCGGGTGCTTATATGAAACACAAGGACTATCAGTCTATCGCCGTAACCGAAAATCTGTTCGGTCCGATTGAACTGGGCTATGCCATGGAACGCATCGGTCTGGGCGACTGGCCGCATGATGTCAAAGAAGCGGGCTTACCCGACATTGAAAAGAATGAGGTCTATGTCCACAATTTTAACCTGCGATATAATATCATCCCCGAAGGCGGGCTGGATGCCGACTGGATGCCCGCGATTACCCTGGGCAGCCATTTCAAATGGAATGACGGTCTGTCCACCATCAATCGCAATCTTAACGGGGCCTGCGATTCCATCGGCGCCGACCACACCTACGGCACAGAGTTTACCGCCGTCGCATCCAAGACCATTCAGGGCATCCTGCCCAACCCGTTCATCGTTTCGGCAGGCGTACGAAACAGCGATGCAATCCATACCGGCCTGCTGGGATTTGCGGGTGAACGAGCTACCACCTTCGAAGGCAACTTTGTCTATTTTCTGACGGACAAACTGCTGTTTGCCGTGGAATACCGCCAGAAATCCGACTTGGTGGATCAATGCCAAACCGGCGGCAAACACCTCATTAAAGCGGAAAATGACTGGACAGACATCTGTCTGGCGTATATTGTCGACAGCCATCTGACCGTGGCCGGCGGGTGGGCGAATTTCGGCAACGTCCTGAATCACAGAGAAAGCAATGTGTGGGCCTTACAACTGAAATATGAATTCTAAACGAACAGGATATACTCTATGAAAACTCTGAATAATATGGGGTTACAGCAGGTTCAAACCGTCTATAGCGGCGCCGAGGGGCGTCTGTGGGAATTATTAATGGGTCAGCAAATTCACATCGGCGGCCTGACGTCGTCGATGGATCTGGCACAAAAGGCCGGAATCAAGCCCGGCTCCAGCGGCGTAGACTTCTGCTCCTGCACGGGGGCGGGGATGCGATTTCTGGTGCGGTTTTGCGGTGTCGGGGCAATGACCGGCGTGGATGCGACCGAGACCATGGTTAAACTCGGAAAACAGCGCTGCATCGATGAAGGACTCGACGATAAAATCCGCTTTGTGCTTGCCGATGTCTGCAATAGCGGCCTGCCAGCAGCGGCGGTGGATTTTGTCTGGGGCGAGGATGCATGGTGCTATGTCGAAGATAAACCCAAAATGATTGCCGAGGCCACACGCCTTGTCAAGCCCGGCGGGATTGTCGCTTTTACCGATTGGGTAGAAGGTCCGACTCCGATGTCCGAGGACGACGCCCGGCGGTTTCAGAGTTTTATGAAATTTCCCAATCTGGCGGATATAGATGATTACAGGAAAATGCTGACCGATAACAACTGCAAAGTCGTCATTGCTGAAAATACGGGCCGATACGCTCCCTGCATCAATCTGTATATTCAGATGGTCAGTCAGCAATTAACCTACGACGCCCTGAAAATCCTGAATTTTGACCAGGCCGTATTCGAAAAGCTGGCCGAAGAAATGATGTTCGTTGGCGACCTGGCAGGCCATAATAAAATCATCCAGGGCTTATTCGTCGCAAAGAAAGGGTAGTCGATGGCACAGTGCAATGTAACAGAAAAAAGCCCATCGGCCAATCGATTTGATACGATGATTGCCAACTGTCATCAGTACACAACCCAACAGCATGAAAACGGTGTACCGATTGTGGGCATCCTGTGCGAATACACGCCGCGGGAATTGATTCTGGCGGCTGGGGCTGTGCCGGTCTGCCTGTGCGGCGGGTCGGAGGAAAAAATCGCCGTCGCCGAACAGGATTTGCCGGCCGGGCTGTGTCCGTTGATTAAATCCACCTACGGCTATCACCGGACGCAATCCAACCCATTTCTGAAAATGGCCTCAGTCGTCATCGCCGAAACGACCTGCGACGGCAAGAAGAAAATGTATGAGCTGATGGCGCAGAACAAAACGATGCTGGTCCTTGAACTGCCGCAAAAGCCCGACGACCCGGACGCCTTTGACCACTGGATGCGGGAACTGGCCAAGTGCCGGGCGGCCCTGGAACGGCAATTGAACACCACCATCACCGACGAAAAACTGCGGCAGGCCATCGCCCTGATGAATCGCGAACGCCGCCTTCGCCGCCAACTGGCCGAACAGATGAAGCAAGCAACCCCGCCCTGGACAGGCCAACAACTGCTGACCTTCAAGAGCATCATCTCCGGCATCGATGCGGATCTGGCCGAGTATCAGCGATTAATCAGTCTGGCCAACTCCAACGGAGGTTGTTGTGCCAATCGAAATAAAGTCCGTGTCCTGCTGACCGGCGTACCGACCGTTCACGGGGCTGAAAAAGTCGTTGATATCATCGAAAACGCGGGCGCTCTGATTGTCTGCATGGAAAACTGCACCGGCATTAAGCCCATCGACGAAGACGTGGACGAAACCGCTGCCGACCCACTGGAGGCAATTGCACGCAAGTATTTTCACCTGCCCTGCTCGGTGATGACACAAAACCACGGACGCATAACGCTGCTGGAACGCCTGATTGCAGACTACCGGCCCGACTGCATCGTTGACCTGGTCTGGCAGGGCTGCCTGACGTATGATGTGGAATCGTATTTTGTGCGTCAGCTCGCCGAAGCAAAATCACTGCCGTACCTGAAAATCGTAACCGATTATTCGCCTTCGGACGCGGCGCGAATCGCGGTGCGAGTGGAAGCGTTACTGGAAACCGCAAAGGAAAGACGCCATTAATGATGCCGGTATGGTACAACTGTCCTTTTGTGCCGGCGGAATTGATTACCGCCTGTGGTCTCAGCCCGCGCCGATTCGATGCGGATACGGCCGATTTCTGCGCCGCCCAAACCGAAGGCATCTGTTTTGCCGTCGAGACATTTCTGACAGGATTAAAAAAACAAACCTCGCCGTATGCCGTGATTTTCACCACGCTGTGTGACCAGATGCGGCGGGCGTTTGATTTGTATCAGGCCAATGGCGGCAAAAACGGTTTCCTTCTGAATGTCCCTGTGACTATCGGTCCCGATGCCGTTGCGTTGTTCGCCGAAGAACTCCGGCAGATGGAACAATTCCTCGGCCATCTCTCCGACCATACCGCACAATTTGACACGATCAATACCGATGCACCACATTTGAAGAGTTCAAAGCCGCAGAAAAACAGTCGGGCAAAAATCGCACTGATTGGCGGCCCGGTATATGCATGCCAGCTTGCTGCATTAGAGCATAGCCTTGAAAATCGCGGCGCAATCGTCCTGAACGCAGCCGAAAATGCGGTCGAAGAATTCCGCAGACCGCTGAATCCGCAGGCACTGAAAATTGACCCTTATGTTGAACTGGCCGCAGCTTACCTGCAAACCATACCATCGATTCGGACCCGGCCGGGCCATCTGTTTTATCAATGGCTCCAAACCCAACTGCAAACCACCGCCGTCGATGGCATTATTCTGATCCGTCATCCCTTCTGCGACCACTGGCGCGGCGTCGAATACCAACTCCGCCAGCGTCCTTTGCCGCCGGTGCTGGCCATCGAATGGAACGGCAGCCCGCAGGTCGCGGCGTTATCCCGACTGGAAGCCTTTTTGGAGATGCTGGGACGATGAACATCAAGCCAGCACAATTAACCCTGTCCCAGTGGCAGGAACGCTATGCCCAACTGAAAGCGGCAGGCCTGCAGGAGCCGGCCTATGGCGGCCCCCTCCTGCGTCACGCCAATCAGGGCGACAAACGCCTCGGGTGTCTGAAATTCGATAACTCCCCGGCCGCCCTGCACCTTTGGAATTTCCTTCTGACCGAAGAAGACCGCCTGCGACAGCATCGCGCCGACGGCAAACTCATCATCGGTACCATGAAAGACCTCGGCACCGTCCCCATTCTGGTCGATAGCTTCGACGACATGGTTGCCTTTTACCCGGACGGCGCATGGTGGACGCCCTGCCTCAAGCAGATGCACGAAGGGCTTTTTGAAATCGCCGCTCAGCATGGCCTCGATGAATCCTTCTGCCCGGTGCGTGCGATGGTCGGGGCATTCGTCAACGGCAAACACTTTCCGATTCCCGATGCGTTGATTTGCAGCGTCGGGGCTACCTGCGACGATTTTTCCGTCGCTGCCCAGCGAGTTGAAAGTCTCGGTCATCCCATCTTCTGGTGGGAAATGCCCCACCGTCGAACGCCATCGACCACAGAATCATCCGTCGCACTGTCCTGCGGATTCATTGCCCCGCAATATCAAATTGACCATCTCCGCCGCCAGCTTCAGCAGATTCAGCAATTTCTCGAACACAAGGCTGGCCGGGCACTGCACCCGGATAAACTCCGTCAGATGATCCGTAACGTAAACCATATACGCCGAATCTTCCGTGATATTCAGCAGCTTTGCTTTACCGCTCCTGTCGCCCCCATGGGTTCACTGGAACTGCTGATCGTCGAGATGCTGATGATCCATTTCTGCTCGGACATGGCCCAGACCGAATGGATTCTTGACGCCTTATTATCCGAAATCCGTACACGCATTAACAACGCCGAGGGAATCCTCCCCGCCGATGCCGCGCGCATCTTCTGGGTCAATCCCGTCGCCGATTTATATGCGATGAACCTGCTGGAAGAATGCGGCGGCAGACTCTGCGGCACCGAGTTTCTGTTCGCCCATGCCCTCGAGCCTATCGCCGATCACGACGACCCCCTGACGGCATTAGCCCACATGGCATTGTCCGATCCGATGGCCGGCTCGGCCTTTGACCGTGCCGAACTGATTGCCCGCAAGATACGACAATTCGGCTCCGAAGCCGTCGTCATCAGCCGCATCCCCGGGGCAAGCCATTGCGCCTCCGAAGGCAGAATCATCAGCCGATGGATTCAGGATAACCTCGCACTCCCAGTTATCGAAATCGAAGTCCCAACCCTGAGCGATTCGTATCGTCCCTCGCTCCAGACCCGGCTGGAAGCATTGATTGAAACCGTCAAAACAAGGAGAAAACCGTGATTACCGCAGGCATAGACGCAGGCTCCCGCGCCATCAAGATGGTACTGTTCGACACCGAACGACGGGCCATCGTGGACCAGGCCCTCTGCGACCAGGGCATCCATCAGGAACACAAAGCACAAGCCCTGTACGACACGCTGCTTGATAAAAATAATCTCAAACGTGCCGACATCTCCGCCTCCATCGCCACCGGCTATGGCAGGCACCTGCTGCGGTTCTGCGATACGACCTTCACCGAAATCACCTGCCATGCCGCCGGCGTCGCCCACTGGCACCGCGCCGCCCAATCCATCATCGATATCGGCGGACAGGACAGCAAACTCATCCGGCTGGACGGCCGCAGCAAGGTCCGCGATTTTGTCATGAACGACCGCTGCGCCGCCGGAACCGGACGTTTCCTCGAAATCGTCGCCCAGCGGCTCGATATCCCGTTGGACCAGCTCGGCGAAGTCGCCCGCCAGAGCACCAAACCCGCCCAGATCAGCAGCATCTGTGTCGTCTTTGCCGAGACGGAAATCGTCGGCCTGCTGGCCGCAGGCGAAACCCGTGAAAATATCGTCGCCGGCGTGCAGGGCTCCATCGTCCGCCGACTGACGGCCATGGCCGCTGGCGACATCGCCGCACCGATTATATTTACCGGCGGCGTCGCCCTGATACCCGGAATGAAAGAAGCGTTCGAATCGGTACTCTGCCGGCCGGTCGAAATCAGCACCCACCCCCAGTTCACCGGGGCATTGGGCGCCGCTTTATTGGCAAGTTCATCAAAAACAGCTTAATGAGGTTAACATGATTGATACCCAACGACGAAAACGCGTCATGCAGCGCTCCATGGCACTGGGTCACTGCATCTGTGACCCGAAAAAACCATGTCCCTGCGATATCTTCAAACAGAAAAACATCTGCCTGTGTGCCGGCGAGCGGCTGGACAACCCCACCGGCCCGGTGGCCCTGACGCAACTGGTCGAAAAGGCTGGCTGCGCATCCAAGATCGATCAGGCCTTTCTCAAAGAAGTGCTCGGCGGCCTGACCTTCCCCGAAAATCCGCATGTTCTGGTCGGCGTCCCGGCCGGCGACGATGCAGGCGTCTACGAACTGGAAGATGGCACCTGCTTAGTCCAGACCGTCGATGTATTCACCCCCGCCGTGGATGACCCGTATCTGTTCGGCCAGATCGCCGCAGCCAACTCCGTCAGCGACATCTATGCCATGGGCGGCACACCTCTGACGGCGCTGTCGGTTCTCGGATTTCCCGTCCGGATGATTCCCGACCAGGCGATGGCCGATATCCTCCGCGGCGGCATCGACAAAATGAACGAGGCCGGCGTCGCCCTCATCGGCGGCCACAGCATCAATGACCCCCAGGTCAAGGCGGGCTTCGCCGTCACCGGAGTCATCGATAAGGACAAGGTCAAGACCAACGCCCGCGCCCGAGTCGCTGATGTCCTGATACTGACCAAGCCGCTGGGCACCGGCATTATCGCATTCGCCAATCAAATCGGCAGAGCCTCCCCCGAAAGCGTCTTCGCCGCCGCCAAATCGATGACGACGCTAAACAAAACCGCTGCTGAGCTGATGGTTCAGTTTGGTGCTTCCGCCTGTACCGATGTCACGGGTTTCAGTCTGCTGGGCCATCTGGCCGAGATGGTCCGCAGAAGCGGCCTCGATGCCGAATTGGTCTGGGACGACATCCCCCTGCTGCCGGGTGTACTGGACTATGTTGCACAGGGCATCTTCCCCGGCGCCATCGAACGCAACAAGGAATCCTGCGGCAAGGCTGTCCTGTCCGGCCCGGGAGTCACCGAAGAAATGGCCGATCTGCTGTACGACGCCCAGACTTCCGGCGGCCTGCTCATCGCCATCGCCGCCGACTCCGCTCCTGCCCTGCTGGACGCCTTGCATCAACACCAACTCCCCGCCGCCGTCATCGGCCGGATGGTTGCCGGAAAAGGCATGATTCACATCAAAACCACCGGCCAGCGGACCATGCCCGCCAGGCAAACCAAGCCGGCACCGCAAAAACAGCTCCAACCGCAGGAAGCCTGCTGCTGCTCGACATCCCTGACACAATCGGCCCCGGCCTCCAATGGCCCCGAAGACCTGTATAAGCAATTCCTCTTGGCCGTCGGCAAGCCCGGCGGGCTGGATGCCTACACCAAACAGGCAATCAATATCGCCTTGTCGGTGTTAAGCAAATGCGAACCGTGTTTGAAGATTCATGTAGAAAAGGCCCGAAAAATGGGCTTTTCCCAGCCCGAAATCGACGAAGCCGCATGGATGGGGATTGCATTCGGCGGCAGTCCTGTTATGATGTTCTATAAGAGTCTGAGCGAAAAGTAAAAAGAACACAAAGAAATTTTCCCTTTTCCCTTTTACCTTTTTACTTTTTACTTTGCTATCGGAGGTGACAGGCAACTGGTGTTGCTCCTGGTCTTCAAAACCAGTGTAGTGGCGGTTAGACCGTCCTGGGTAGGTTCGATTCCTATTCGCCTCCGCCATTTTTAATTATCGACGAACGCAACCTATCGACAGACAAAACCATTCAGGATATAATATCCGTCCATGAGCATTAAACTGCGACAACAAGTGGTGATTGCCGTCCTTGTGGTGGGATTGGGATTACTGGCCTGGGGCGCCAAGTTTCATGCCCAGCCGGTCTTTTCCGAAAACAACGACAAGGGCCTGCTGACCGCCGAATCGAAGCTGATTAAAGAAGTCAGCATCGGCGGCGTGGTCCGCGACCCCTACGGCAAACTGCGTATGACCTATACCGGCGAGGCCCCCCAGTCTTGCCCGACCTGAGGCAAGTAAAGGAGGCCGTGGTGTCCACAGCCAAACAATCCCCGATACAGAAAGTCGTCTCCAAACTCATCGCGTGGCGAACCGCCGTCCAGTCGCTGTCTCTCCTGGTCTGGCTGGACCCGCTCAATTTCCGGATGCACACGTTCTGTGCCCCGGTCTTTCATTGTTACGCCTGCCCGCTGGCGACCTTCGCCTGCCCCATCGGCGTCATCGCCCAGTTTTCGGCCCTGCACCTGTTTCCGTTTATTGCCATCGGCCTGCTGATTGCCGTTGGCGCCCTCTTTGGGTCGATTATCTGCGGCTGGGTCTGTCCATTTGGCCTGCTGCAGGACTTGGCCGCCAAGGTTCCCACCCCGCGGCTCAAAATTCCGCAGTGGATGGGCTATTTCCGTTATGTCGTGCTGCTGGGGGCGGTGCTGGCCATTCCGTATTTCTATGGCGAAGGTCACCCGCTGTTTATCTGCCGGATATGTCCGGCCGGCGGCGTCGAAAAGGCCCTGCCGGATGTTGTTTCCGCGGCCCTCGGCGGCAATCCCATCCCCTGGCCTAACGCCATCAAAATCTCGATCGTACTGGCCTTTTTTGTCGCCATCTTTATCTCCATCCGCCCGTGGTGCCGCATCTTCTGCCCGCTGGGCGCGATATTCGGCTTTCTTAACCGCTTCTCGCTGGTCACTATGGACTTGAAAGAACATCAATGCACCCAGTGCGGCCGCTGCCGGACCCTGTGTACCTACGGCATCCAGCCCGACAAGCAGCCCAATGACCACCGCTGCATCCGCTGCCTTGAATGCACCCAGTGCGGCCCGAAAGCGTTGCAAACCAAACTCCTCTTCGACGATCAGCCGCAGGAAGAAACCAAAGCATAAAAAAAGCCCGACAGATTTGACCTCTGCCGAGCTTTTTCTTTCACAAGATTCATCTAAACCTGCGGTGGCAATTCCGTCGTCTCCGCAACCGCTGCTTTTTTACACAGACAGATCGCCTCGAACCGCTGCCGCCAGAATCCATTGACAAAGAACAGGATTAAAAACGGCAGCAATGCCACATAGAAAAAGGCCGCCCCGGCCAGCGTTTGCAGCAAAAATTGCCACACAATCCCTGCGTCCGGATACTGCATCATTTCGATAATCAGAATCACTGAAAACGGGATAGCCGTTCCAATCAG
Organism: Anaerohalosphaeraceae bacterium; assembly: GCA_039679345.1. GTDB lineage: Bacteria > Planctomycetota > Phycisphaerae > Sedimentisphaerales > Anaerohalosphaeraceae > Anaeroglomus. Next base: position 2,531 of record JBDKVE010000231.1, on the reverse strand, counting down.
GCATCCCGGGATCGCCCACAGCGAAAATCGCAGCCCCGTCATCCGCCTGCGGCTCAGCATAGTCGCAATCGTCAAGGCAATGGTATAGATCCCAAACGTAATGCCCGTAAAAATTGCCAGCGCCGCCATGTAGGTGCTGTCACCAATATTGATCAGCGCCAGTCCCGCCATGCCTGCAAAAATCAGCAGGGCTAGTACGGCTGTCACAAAGCGATGCCGTCCGCCAATCCGTCCGGCCAGCAGCCAGACCAGGCAGAAGCTTACAGCAATCGTATTGATAATCGAAATGAAAAGACCGCGAATGTCGCTGGGCATATCAGACAATGCAGCGACAACCGAAATTGCAGCATAGAACCCTGTCGCCGGAAGCAGAATCCACAGTGCCGCAGGCCGACGGTTTTCTTTACACAGGACATACGCCAGCACCAGCGGAATCCAGAACAGCACGCCAAGTACGGCATACAGCGGACTCCAGAAATACAGAATCGGCTGGCCTTCTTTGGGCCCCAAAGCGCCAATATCACAGCCGGCAACAATTTTCAAATCACCAAACGCATACATGGGTACTCGACACGAGTACGAACAGGTGCCGCCTCACCCAAACTCAAAATCGCCGGAGGCCAGCAGCATGTCACCTTTATAAATTTCCACCCTGGGCTTTTTGCTGTCATCGTATCCGGTCACCTGCCGGGCGTCATATTCCTCCCCGCCGATGCCGGCCAGTTTATAATTGAATTTCAGGGTATTGCCGGATCGGACAACATCCACCGTATGATTCAGCGGCGCCCCAGCCTTGAACTGGCCGATACCTTTTTCCGGCACAGTACACATAAGATCATCAATGCGCTGGGGGGTAATCATCCGAAACTCTTCTTTGCCTTTGAGCGACAGTTCCCGACAACGGTACTGGCCTGCCGGAACGGCAACCGGCGTCTCGCTGATTTCCGGAAAGAGGATGGTATTGTCACTCTGCAGCGACAGGCTTCGGATTTCCTTGCCCGGAATTTCCATCTGCCCCATCGCTACAGCCTTATCAGCCAGTACCGCCTGAAGCATCGGCGTCCCATCTTTCTGAGCCCATTGCAGTTTGATCGTATAATTCGCCTCGCCAACAAAAATCATCTCCGGCACCGTCCAACGGGTACGATACCAACGGTCCTTTGAATCCGCCAGGCAGCACAAAAACCGCTGGGCCTCAGACGCCCCCGGCATATCAGCCGCTGAAAACTCCCAGTCCCGACCATTCAGTGACATTGTGCCCATAAAACCGGATCGCAGTGTAAAATATGGATAAAAATAAGACTCATTGTAATTGGATATTCTTACGTCAATAACATAGCGAAGTGTTCCAACCTCCGTCTGATGTTCAATCGTAAACGGCTCAAACTCATGTTCAGAATCAGGCCCCCCCTCCCGGATTTTCTCATTCAAAATCCCGTTGGGATCATTGGTCAAATCGCCATCCTGATTGAGATCGACATACAATTTCTTATCCTGCTTAAGCCAGACAAGGCCGGATGGCTCCTTTTCGCCCAGCCAGACCTGACCGCGATAGACCCTGCCGCCTGAACTTTGGGGCTCCTTGGCAAAGGACTTATCCAGACTGTTATTCGAACGCAGATTCTCGCTGAAACCGCCACTGTCCTGCCATGTCAGATCAAAAACGTAATCCGCCGCTGACACGAACGGCACAGCACACAAAAGAACAATCAAAGCAGCTTGTTTCATATATCCTCTCAAAATCATCCCGTTGTCATTCTCGCAAAAGCGGGAATCCATTTTTCTATGAACTCCGATCTACCAACTCCGAACTTTTACTTCACCTTCTCCAGCGCTGCCTCAATCCCCTCCACGCCAAACCCTTCGGCCACCACTTGATGAGCCTTATCCGCCAGAATCATCCACGGCAATCCCTGCACTCCCAGCCCCAGCCGCGTCTTTTCCGCATCGGCGGCAATCATATCCAGCTTAAAAGCAATAGTGCTTTCCTTCAGCCAGCCTTCGACCGCAGCCTTATCCATCGGTTCCCCTTGCAGCAGAACCACGGCGACGCCCTTACCCGCCAGCAATTCGGCCCTCTTTGCCAATTCCTTGACAACAAACCGGCTGGGACGCTGCTGGTAATCCCACACGCACACCAGTACGGCCTTGCCGTCAAACTGATTCGGATCGCTCAGCACCGCCGGCAATGCCTTGCCGACAAGCGACTTGGGTTTCGGTGCCGCACGCCGCCCCGAATTGCCTTCCGGAGTCAGCATGATTTCCACGTTTGTATCGCCCGTCTGCACAAATGCATTGGCATACATGTGCTGACTCTGCCTGCTGTAATTGACACTGAGCTGAACACCCCCTTCGCAGATTGGGGCAAGGGTGAACTTGCCGTCCTTGTCGGTTGTGACATTCAGATTGGGCTGGCCTTCACCATAGGTGTGAATTCTTGCCCCCTCCAGCGGTTTTTCATCCGCATCCACCACCCGGCCGGATACAGAACTATTGGCGACCTTCAAAACCACATTTTTCATTTCAACGGC
>JBDKVE010000230.1:0-8761 GCA_039679345.1 Anaerohalosphaeraceae bacterium | reverse complement strand
GGGTCAAGCCGGCCGGTTGTGCTGAATTGATCCCAGAAATGGTTGGTCGTGTCGGAAAACAGCCACGCCCTGAGCCACTGGGGCATATAGGTCACTTCCGGCCAATCGGTGGTCACCGCAATGGTGCCGTATTTCCAGTCTTTTTTATCAAATTTTTCCGAGGTCATCCATAAGCCGCTGCATGACGTTCCTTTGCGATAGACTGTCAGGGCTTTGGAGCTTTTGTCGCCCTGATTGGGCCACTTGGCTGTACGCTCATCGGCCATTTCCGTCGCATTGAGCATCGTCAATGCAACCGTCGCTTCGACAGATACTTTCGATGTATTGGTCAACTGATAGGTCAGACACGCCACCGGCATACTCGAATGATTCGCATCCAGCGGGATAAACGGGCTGAAGGCGGTCAGTTTAACATCCAGAGGGAAATCCTTTTGCTTGAAAGACAGCCGCGCCACCGGAAATTTGCCTTCAAATTCCACCTCGGAAAAACACGGAAAACCATCCCCCTGCGATCGGATAGTCCCCTGACCATACCCCCAGAATCCATCACTGCCGGGATCACCAAACAGGTCTTTTTGACGCGGCCCCTGAATCACGCGACACTGGGGAGGCAGGCCCTCCGCTTTGCACCATATCATCGGAAACACATAGGGCAGAACATAGCCCACATTGGGATGATTGAATATCTCGAAATCCCGCAGCGCCCCTCTGCCCTCTAGACTGATACAGCCGGCGCCAATACCGCCCAGAGGGAAGGCGACTTCTTTTAGCTGCTCCCCTTTTTTAATAAAGCTGAATGTATTGGATGGCTTTGATGCAGAATCCACCGAAACTGTCTGCTGCCCACACGCTCCACCGGGACAACATTCCGCCGCAAAACACATTGATCCAATCGACACTACTGCCAAAATAAACGTTTTCAAAAATACCTCCATACTAAAGATTAATTGAAATAGTGAAATTATTTTACTGTATCCTCAACAAGCTGAATCGTCACGGGGCCGAGGAGGCCGGAGGGAGTCAGCGGCATATCGGCTTTGTAATAGCGATACGTGGTAAAGGTATAGCGTCCGGCCGGGTAGGATTTGCCTTCCAGCAGGCCGTTATCCCATTTGACCTGCCGCACGTCTTTGTTGGCGGGCTGTTCATCGCCGATGAGGCGGTTGACCCAGGTATTGGCAACTTCAATTTCGAGGATGTTTCCCTTCCGTTTTAATCTGTCGCCTAACTTGACCTGCCATGGTGACGTCCATACAACCCCAAGGTCGCTGCCGTTGAGACGAACCCTTGCAATATTGTGTACGGTGCCTAAATTGAGATAGAGGGCATCGGCCCACTCCGCACTCACTCCTACATCAAAGGTGTTGCGATAGGTCGCAATGCCGGAATAATATTTGATGCCTTCGTTGGCATGGCTGGTCCAGTCCTGGAGGGTATCGAAGGTGATCTTCTCCGGGCCACCCCATGCGGTGTCAAACGAAACCTCCCACGGCCCATCGATTGCAGCGACAAGGGATTGCGATGGGAAATTGGGTTTGGCGGTGTCCGGTTTTAAATCGGCTTTGGAACCTCGCGGGAAGATAACAAAATAGCTCTCATAGGCCTCGAATCGCAGCGGGATTGAAACGGTTTTCTCGTGGATGGTAAATTTCGGCAATGGCCGGGACTGGCCGGTGACCGGATGCCATAACTCGGGCTGACCGCTCTGAACTCGAAAAGAACTTTCCACTTCGATGGACTTGTCGGAGCGATTGGAGACAAAGTAGATATCCAGTTCCTCTGTCTGGCGGTGGATAAACCGCACAGGCCCCGCGGCCGAGAAATCCTGCGGCAGGCCTTTTTGCTTCAACAGGTCTGTGGTGACGGCATAATCGGGATACAGTTCTGTTCCCTGCTCAGACGGATTCGAGGATGATTTCGTAAAATCCTGGCCCCAGATGATGCACCCCTGCCCGAAAGGACGTTCGGTCATGGCCGCTGGCACCTTGAGGCCACCCCACAGTTCGGCTGCCAATGTCTTGACCTGACTGTCGCAGGCGGGATAGTCGGAAAGACTTGGGGATTGTATCGGTGGAACACCGACCACGGTGGCCCCGGCCTGCACCAGTTCTTTGATTTTGGCCAGCAATTCCGGCGTCATGGTCGGGCAATCCGGCAGGACCAGTATCTGGTAGGAGGTGCCTGCGGGGAAAGCAATCTTTCCATCCACAACTTTTGCACGGCTCATGAGAATATTCGGGGAGACGCCATCGAAACGATAGCCTTTCTGGTCGCGCAACGGACCGGTGCCTTCGACGGCGCTGGCCGGAGGAACGAAAATATGGGGCGCCCCTTCGGGCGTCAGGTAGAGGATGTCGGCCACCACCGTACCCTGACTGAGCAGATGAGAACAGCGGCTGATATAACGGTGATATTCCGAGACCATGGGCCAGAACGTCTGATTCCGATGCCAGTGAACACCATGAACGCCCATCGCCATGCCCGGTTTGTATTCCAGGCCCAGCGGCTGATGCTGGAAGGTGTGAAAGACGATCCGATTAATTCCAATCGCAAAGGCCCAGTCGGTCTGATTTTTCATCATGCCGGGGTAGTGCTTGATACCCGCCTGACCGCCGCTGGTGAATGCCTCCGCAGCAACCAGCGGTCGCCCCATCGTATGCGCGATGGAGGTCGCCTCGAAACAACTGTACTCCGTATCGAAGCCATCGCCGGCGGCCCAGAACTCGCAATGGGGAATATCGGCCACCGCCCCAAGGTCAAGGTCTCCGGCAAAGTTCATGTCATAGGGTTCAACGGAAAATTGCAGCCCGGCCTGATGCGACAACTCCTTGTAATAGTCGCCGTGATTTTCCAGCACCAGTTCCTGAGCGGTCTTTCGCAGGTCCCAGAGGAAACGTTCAGTCTTTTCCAGACTGCCGACAATCAATCCCTGGTAGGCCGGGAAATAGGGCTGGGGATCATAGCCGCGACGACGCTGGAACTCCTGACGGAAGCCCTGCGTCCAATTCTGTGCGCCAACTTCCCAGCTATCCAGATGAAGACGCGTCCAGCCGGCGTTGTCTTTTCCGGGACCGGTTTTGTTTAACAAATGGGCGGTGAATGCGTTGTGATGGTTTTCTGTCGGCTTTTTACGGAATTTATCGGTTTCAAAGCCATACCCCGGCGCTGGAGCCGGCCGGGTAGTCTGGCCGGTGCTGCGCGAGGCAAATCGCATCACTGTCCAGTCACCGGCGGGTATATCCCAATCCAGACTGCCGTCAGGACGGAGACGATTCGTCAGGTCAATGATTTTGGCCGGATCGATGACTTCCTCACCCGGCACTGCGGGATATGAGGCCGGCATGGGAAGGAAGGGCTTGATGCCTGCCATGGAGGAATATGGCCCGCGCAGGAAAAAAGCCTTGCCTTCGAGATCGTCAATCCGGCGATTGCCTTTAGGCGTGGGAAACGCCAGCACAGCTACATCTTCGTACCAGGCATTGCGGATTTGGGCGAGATTGCCGCCCAGTCCGCTCCACGGAGAGAGATTCCAGGGGCTGGGAACCGGGAGTTTTTCGGTCATTGCACCCGGGCCATGAGCCTGGACCCTACTGGCGCAGAGATGCTGCATGGATTCTTCGGGCTTGACCCAGGGGCCGCCGGAGCCGGTCCAGCCGGGGCCAGTTCCGACCGTCACCGCAATCCCAAGTCGCTGAGCCTCGTGAGCCATGTGAACGAAATTGTCCTGCCAGGGGTCACTCATGAAATCCACAGGACCACGCGGAACCCCGATATTCACTTCCAGGAAGATAAAATTTCCAATCCCCGACGCCTTCATCGACTCCAAATCGGCCGTCATCTCGTCCCGGCTCATGTTGCCGTCCATAAAATACCAGTACACGCCGGGACGTGCGGAGTCGGGCGGAGTCATAAATTCCTGCTGAAGACTGGAACGCTCCGAAAAGACCGGGGCTGCACCCATCAACCATAGAAATGAACAAAACAGACAGCAATAATAATTGATCACTTTTCTGGTCTTATCTTCCTGAGCCATGACTTCTCCCAATTGATATACGTTGCTACCGGTATTTTCCAACTCCGCATTATTTCCCAATCATAGCCTCAACAACTGCGGCCATCAAACAAAAAAGCCCGGTTTTTAAGGCCGGGCCTTTTTTACTTTGCGGAGGAAATCTCCGGGATTAGTGACTAATGCTATACAAACGTTTGTCGGCAGGTACGGCGATATTGCTGATTCGGACTTCGTCAACCTTGCCGTTAAAGCAGCGACCGCTTGAGGTTGTGTATTCAGAACCCACGGTAAAGGTCGTCGTCGGGCTGGAAGTCAGACCTTTGATCGCTTTTGAGGATGTCGTGCCTGAGACCATTGTGCCGGTTGACATATCCCGGACAATCACTTCCAGCGTGCCAGTCCCGTTGCCGCTGTCGGTATAGATGGCACCAATATAATACCACGTACCCGGCGTAATCGTAACGCCGGCCGCCTGGGCATTGAATACAAAGGTAGTGTTGGTGCCGTCGGCGTGCGAGGCATAGAATCTGACGCAGCGCTGCAGGGAGCTGTTATTCAGCAGGTTGATGAAATACTGCGTTGTGCCGCCGGTGGCGGAATCGTTATATTTGACCACGCCCATGGGGTGATTTTTATCGTAAGTGGTATAAGAAGGCCATGCCGTTGGATTGCATAACACTTCTACGGAATAGGAGTTGCCCGGCGTCAGGGCTTCTTTGTCTTTGAGCGTCCAGCCGTTGTCTCTGCAATAAACCGACACATTGCCGACGGTATATTGTCTGCCCAGCATGGCACTGCCGTACAGACCCGTCGTCCAGGTCGGGTCGGACGTATCGGAACTGGTGGAGGAACCAAACCGCAAATCAATGGTGCTGCTGCCGGAGGTATTTTCCACCAACTGGCCGGTGTTTTCGTTGAATTTCCAGTACGCCAGCGTCGAGGTCCAGTAAAGTCTTCTGGAATTGGCAATGGCCTTGTTGTGATAGCGGATGCGGTCGATTCTGCCGTCAAACGGTCGCAAATCATAAGCGTCGCTATCTCCGCCGATCAGCATCATGGGTGTCGAACTGCCATAAAAGTGATGGGTTGGCAGCGCGGCTTTGGATGAGGTTTTGTAAACGCCGGTGGTCATGTCCCGGACAACCAGCCGCAGGGTTCCGGTGGCTGTAGCCACATCATAATTATAGTCAATTGCCACATAATACCACTTGCCCGGCGTCACCGTAAAGCCCTGGGCGGTCAGGTCAATGACCAGACTGTCAACGGCATCGCTTGTATCCTGATAATTGAAACGAACACAATCATGCATATCCCCATTCTTATAAAAACCGGTCAGATGCCAGAAGCCCGGTCCGCCGTTTGCATCATAGAAATTCATCAGGGTTGGCGGATTGATATCATCCTGGGCACTGCTTGTCGGCAGCGAATCCGGGCTGACAACAAACTCCATCGCAAACGACTTATCATCCACGCCCACTTTGGTCAGGGTGCGGGCTTCATGGCTGGTCCAGTTGAAGCTTTTGCAATAGGTCTGGCCGCCGTTGTTTTCACTTAACAGTGTGCCCCGCCAGGCCCCGGACCGATTATAGCCGGTATCCCAGGTGCCGTCGTATATATCTGAGCCGTGGGTCCAGCCGCGGACGAGGTTGGCGTTGAAGCTGCCGTGGTGGTTGTAGATATACTGATGGTCGCTGCCGTAGACACTGCTGTCACCCTCATCGAAGGTCCAGTCAATCAGGATATAATCCGGCGTCAGAATTTCCAAGCCATCGAAATACTGCTTTAAAACCGCATCGGCGGCAATCTGCATGGTCTTAGCCGCTTCGTATTGAAGCTCGGTCAGGCTGCGATACGGAGGGGTGCCATTCCAGAAATTCTGGAATTCGGCCACGTATGCCGTTTTTAGGGCATACAATGCGGTCTCCTTGGCAGTAAAGCTGCCGGACAGGTATTCTGTGGGGGACGGCTGGCCGGTATAATTGGGAACAATATCCACGGCCTGGCTTTCCCAGTAATCATGGCCATCATCAAATTCCCATTCCACCGGGGCGTGTTTACACGGTACGGCCGAATCCGCCAGTGCGTGCAGCAAGGCGCCAAAGGAGAATTCATCGGTGGTGGTACCGCCTCGCAACAGATTCCAGCCGGTGGAATTTTCATTGAGGTCGAAATTCCCCAGCGTATCCACATCGAAGCAATAGCCCCAGGAATGCTGCGGGTCGGGTTCCCAGTTGGCATGATTGGCCCAGTTGCTGTAGGTGTAAAGGCTGTTGCCGCCATAGCGTATCAGTTCATTGAAATACGGCTTTAAACTGTTCACCGCAAAAACATCGTATGCCAGATAGTGGTGGGTGTCGCCCCCTAACCCCTCAATATCGCCTTCGTAGGCGAACGTCTTTGGCGAGATTATCAGAAAGAATACCGCCAGAACCAGGATCACTGCGTACAACCTCGTGTTTGTCTTGTGTCTCATCTTCGTCTCCTTGAATTGAGTTATATTAGTACAACACGTACACACAAGCTGGATTTGGGAATTACCGCTTTGGGAGGGAGAATAGGAAGCAGACATGCCGAAGGCTGCTAAAATGCCAGCCCCTCAATCCAACACATCCCTTGTCTCATGGTTTCTCCTGTTTTTATATATCCGCAATAACCCCGTATGATGTGCTATTTATCATAAAGCGCTTCATGATGCATCGCCATCTTGGACGTTTTTTTCGCCATATTTAGCCATGCCTCACAAAGCCAATGCTATGTCCCCGTTTCATCTGCTGAGATACCTGAAAGCCAGACGCAAAACCGAGTCATGCCACTGCAAAAAGACAAGTACAGTTCCCCGCCCATCGCCAAAGCGATTGATCGGGTCTGCCTCACGGTTCTTGTCTGTTCACATCGTGATGATCAATCCCCCAGATAATGATTTGTTTATCAGAGCTTGCTGAGATAATCTGTCTGCCATCCGGGCTAAAAGACACGGAGTAAACCATGCCCTGATGACCGCACAGGGTCAGCAGTGGAGTTCCGCTGTCTGCATCCCAGATTTTAATCGTATTGTCGGCGCTGCCTGAAGCAATACGCGTGCCGTCCGGGCTGAAACAGAGAGAATGAATGGCTCCCTGGTGCCCATTGAAGGTACGTACCTCCCGGCCGCTTTCCATATCCCAGAGCTTGATGGAATTATTATTATCCCCCGATGCGAGCTGTCTGCCGTCCGGGCTGAACGAGACCTGCTGCACAAGACCTTCATGCCCTCGCAGAGATCGAATCTCGCGGCCGGTGTCGGCATCCCAGATTTGGATGGTTTTGAAGCGAGTACCCGCAGCAATTTGTTTCCCATCCGGCCTGAAACAGGCACACAGTATCCAGCGCGAGTTTATCTGCTGTAACAGGCGCCCCTTGTCCGCATCCCAGATGATGATTTTATCGTCATCGCCTGCTGAAGCAATTTTCCGGCCGTCCGGGCTGAAACGAACAAAGAACACCTTGCCTTCATGACCTTTCATAGGAAGGCCTGCCTGGCAGCTTAGAACAGCATCCCAGACTTGAATTGTCCCATCTCCCCTCCCCCCTGCAATCCACCTGCCATCAGGGCTGAAGCAAACGGAGTTAATCCTGCCGGCAGTATCTTCCAAAAAATGCGTTTGGCGGCCGCTATTGGCATCCCAGATTTGAATTGCGCCATTCCCGCCTGCTGAAACAATCCGGCGGCCGTCCGGGCTGAAACAGACCGAGCTGATGTCGCTTTGGTGGCTGCTGAGGGGACGGGCATGGCCAATGACTTCTGCATCCCAGATTTTAATCCTGCCATCGCAGCTTCCTGAAGCAATCCGTTTGCCATCCGGAGCAAAACAAACCGAACTGACAATGCCCTGATGACCGCTGAACGGTCTGATTTCATGGCCGCTGGCGATGTCCCAGAGCCTGATTGTCGTATCATAACTTCCGGAAGCGATCCGCTCACCATCCGGGCTGAAGCAGACAGAAATCACATAACTTTGATGGCCGCCGAAGGCTCGCAGCGGATTTCCTGTGTGTGCATCCCAGACAATGGTTTGCTTATCAATGCTTCCGGAAGCAATCCGTTTGCCGTCCGGGCTGAAACAGACGGAAAGAACTCCCTCTTGATGGCCGCTCAGAGTTCGCAGCTTCCGGCCATTGTCTGCATCCCAGATGATGATTTTTTTGTCAGCACTTCCCGAGGCAATCTGCGTGCCGTCGGGACTGCAACAGACAGAGAGGATAACCCCCTGATGGCCGTTCTGAGTCCATATCGGCTGCCCCCGCTCGATGTCCCAGAAGATGATTGTCTGATCCGCACTGCCGGAAACAATGTGTTTGCCGTCCGGACTAAAGCATACGGAAAGAACTTCATGTTCATGTCCGCTGAGAGTCTGAACCGCCCGGCCGCTTTCCGTATCCCAGATAATGATTTGCTTGTCTAGACTTGCTGAGGCAATCCGCCCGCTATCTGAGCTGAAGCAGATCGATTCCACCTCTTTTTGATGCCCCTCCAAAGTCCGTATCAATTGGCCGCTGGGGACATCCCATATTCTGATTGTTTTGTCATCGCCCCCCGATGCAATCTGCCTGCCGTTCGGACTGAAGCAGACGGAATTAACCATGCCCTGGTGCCCGCTGAAAGTCTGCAGGGACTGGTCCAGGTGGGAATTTAACCATTGCCATTCCCATCCCCGCAGCGCAGCGGGACACAGGTCCAGCAATTGTCGGGCATATTTGACATTGTAAACC
>JBDKVE010000229.1:0-4428 GCA_039679345.1 Anaerohalosphaeraceae bacterium | reverse complement strand
TATGCAACCAACTATCGCAAGACCAAATTCGCAATTGAACAGGGCGCTCTGGGGCCGATTCTCGGCGGTGCGGTTTACTGGTGCGGCGGCAAACTGTGGCATCAGGAACGCAGAGACGGTGAAAGCGATGCCGATTACATGGTCCGCAACTGGGTCAGCTTTACGGAAATGTCCGGCGATCACATCGTCGAACAGCACATTCACAATATTGATGTCGCCAACTGGTTCATCGGACGCACTCCCAAACTGGCAATTGGTTTCGGTGGACGCGCCCGCCGCAAGACCGGCAACCAGTTCGATTTCTTCGATGTCGATTTCGATTATGATGAAGGCTGCCGGATTCACAGCATGTGCCGTCAGGTAAATGGCTGCTACAATCAGGTCTCGGAACTGTTCACCGGTTCCAACGGCACCACCTACGGCTCAGGCCCCGTCAAACTCATCAAAGCGGTAGATATCAAGTATCCTGAATATGAACAGGCCACCGGCAGTGAAATGGTCCAGGAACATGTGGAACTGCTGCGGGGCATCATCGACGGCAAACCCATCAATGCCGCCAAGGACGTGGCCGAATCCACACTGACTGCCATTATGGGCAGAATCAGCGCCTATACCGGCCAACTGGTCCGCTGGCGTGACCTGACCGATGCTGCTTCAAATTCTCCGTGGTACAACCTCAAACTCAAACCCGGTCTGGAAGAGTTTGAAAACGGCACCGCCAAGGCCCCTGCGGATGACGTGGTAGCCATCCCCGGCGAAGCCTAAACAACCGGCTTGTTTTAAATACAAAAGGCTGTGTCGCAGGACACAGCCTTTTTTTATGACTTCGATAAGCTCCGTGCTCTATTTTGAGGAAGCAATTTTAATCGGTTTGCATAAATAATCTTCTTTGCACGCTGTTCGCCCGCATTTTCTGCATAGATATTTGGCGGGCAGAATATATTCCATATAACTTTGAAGATCTTCTTTATGAAGTTCTTTTTTAACCAGTTTACACACTTTTTTGCTCATAACCATCCTGTTTTAAATCCCTACCCAAGTTCTACAAGACAGGGTATAAAAAAGTTCATCCGGATCCCTTTATTCCGCCACTGTATTATTGTGCTGTATTGCATGGTGCCAGTCCATGGAAATCTTTAGAAGTATTTCCTGCTACACAATATCCACAGTGCGACCGAGTACCTCTTCCAGCATATCCGCTTTGGCTTTGCCATAATGCAATTCCTCCAAAGCAGAGCCCTTTTTGTCACACCGTATTACAATGCATTTGCCGGATATTTGCACCGTCAGGCCGGAGATGGCATTGATATGCCCCCGGTCCAGGCCATCGGCCAGACGGACGATGCCGGCCAGAAGGCGTACCCGATATCTTTCCGGCTCCTGCATTTCACAATAATACGGATGTTCCGGCCCAGGCAGGGCTTTGCGGTGATAGCGGGCAATCAATGCAACCATGATACGCTGGTTTTGATCCAGCAGCATCGTCGTGTCCGCCAGGATCATCCGCATTGATGTTTTATGATGTTTGGACTGGCCTTCCGCCCAGCCGATGTCATGAAGTATCCCGCCGCAGGTCAGCAGAAATCGGTCCGATTCATTCAATTGATAAAACGGTTGTAATTGATCAAATAAATATTCCGCCAGCCGGGTCACCTGTTCACTGTGGCCCTGCTCATATCGGCATTGTACGGCAAATTGCCTGACCGAATGGATTCGATCCCTGCACGTAACTGCAAGAGTCTTATTGTCAGACTTCTGTGCCCGTCTCATCTTCGGCTTTCTGCCCAATATTCATTGCCGTTTTCAGCATTTGTACGGCTGTCGGCGCCAAATCCTGACGATCAGGGAATTCGCAAATATGGTCAAATAAATGCCCCCGGCAATCCGTTCGTGTTTGACGAAGATAATCCAGGCCGCAGCGAAACCTGCCGAATGCACGCGCCGAACCGGAATAATCCTGCACACGCTGCTTTTCCCTGGATTCAAATTCATCCAGCATGGCAAGCCACACATCACAATCGTGCAGTTCTCCCAGTAAAGTCTGATACGTCTTGGCGGTCTGCAGCAGTTCAGTAAATCCTCCCTCGGTTATTTCATTTGCGATTTCCAGCGTATAACGAAATCGCTTGACGGCAATCCGCAGGGCATGGTGTCCGGCCACATCATCGGCATCCTTGAGCGATGTTTCCCGCCCGGTCATGTCCTCTGCCTGATGCATGCAGCAATCCAGGAATTTTTCGGCAAACGCATGATCAAGACCTGTCAAATAAGAGGTGTCAAGAAGAGATAACAATCTCACACATTGCAGACGAATATTTAATAAAATCTGTTTTTTTATAAATTTTTCTGAGGTTCTTAACAAGCCCTTCTGCATTTTCTGACGTTGCTGGCGAAGCCGCAGACAAAGCCGTTCTATACCGGGTCGATACCGTTTTTGTTCGGGGCCTAATCCGCTCAAAACATCATCCAAAAAAAGAATATGCACATCCAGGTCGCGGGCCGGCCCCAGTCTCTTCAGGAGCCGTTTAGTCGCCTTGCACCAGCTATTCAGTGTATCCGCTTCAATATACGTTTCGAAAAGCGTAAATCCCTGCCTCAGCCGTCTGCATGAGACCCGAGCCTGATGAATCTGTTCAGGATCATCCATTTGATCCAGATTGGCCAGGTGATGTTCCAGCTTCTCCACCTGCTTATTGATCCAGGCACAGGCAAGCCGCAGCATCTGATTCCTGTTTTCATCCATCATCTTCAGTTCCTGCTTTCAATCCACGCAATGGCTTAAGACGTTTACTGCATCTATTCGCAACACAAATTAATCTATTCCAGCCAGGATGCGCCAATCGAGACATCGACTTTCAGCGGAACATCCAGCTTCAGAGCGCCGGTCATCTCGGCGGCAATCCAGTCGGAGTGCTGGTCTGCCTCAAGTTTGGGCAGTTCAAAGACCAGTTCGTCGTGGATTTGCAGAATCATCCGAATCGGCGTCTTTTCTTTTTCAATGCGCCGCTGGATAGACACCATCGCCACCTTGATTAAATCCGCCGCCGACCCCTGAATCACCGTGTTGACTGTCAGGCGCTCGGCCAGAGAACGGACGTTAAAGTTTTTAGTGGTCAGACCTGTAATGGGACGACGACGGCCCAGAATAGTTTCGGCAAAACCCCGCTTGGAGGCCTTGTCGATTTCGCCATCCATAAATTTACGAATGGAAGGATATCGGGCATAATAATCATCAATGAATCGTTTGGCTTCCGCCTGGCTGATGCCGATAGACTGCGACAAGCCGTAAGGCCCCTGCCCGTAGATAATTCCGAAATTGACGGCCTTGGCCCGGCCGCGCATTTCCGATGTGACCTCCCCCGCCTCAACCCCGTGAATCTGAGAAGCCACAAAGGTATGGATGTCCATATCCTCGGTAAAGGCTTTTAGCAGGGCTGTATCCTGTGAAAAATGAGCCAGCAGCCGCAGTTCAATCTGAGAATAATCCGCACTGAGGATACAACTGTTTCCGCGGTCTGCGGGAACAAAAGCTGACCGAATTTGTTTACCCAGTTCAGTGCGGATGGGGATGTTCTGCAAGTTTGGATCCGAAGAACTAAGCCGCCCTGTCGCGGTTACCGTTTGGTTAAACGACGCATGAACCCGCTGTGTTTTGGGATTGACCAGCAGCGGCAGCTTGTCGATATAGGTGTTTTGCAGCTTGACGAGCTGGCGGTATTCCAGAACCAGCGGAACAATCGGATGCTGGCCGGATAACTGTTCCAGCACATCTGCATCGGTGCTGCGCAGGGTCTTGCCCTGACGGACACTTTGCAGGCCAAGCCGGTCAAATAATATCTCGGCAAGCTGCTTGGTCGAGTCAATATTAAACGGAAAGCCCGCCTGCTGATAAATCTTGTCGGTCAATTCGTCAATTTGTTTGTTAATTGCTCGCGACATCTTGCGAAGCAGGTCACAATCCAGAGAAACGCCATTGGCTTCCATCCGGGCCAGAACCTGCATCAACGGCATTTCCACGTCTTCAAACAATTTCTTCACCGCAGGCTGCGCATCCAGGCGAATCGACAAATACTGCCATAACTGCCAGGTCACATCCGCATCTTCCGCCGCATAGTCACAGGCTGTGGCAGTATCCACCATATCAAAGGTAATCTGGTTTTTGCCCTTGCCGATGAGATCTGAAATCGGTATCGGCACATAATTCAGATAGTCTTGGGCCATCGCATCCATCGAATGGCTGGAGCGGTCGGCATGAAGACAATACGAGGCAATCATCGTATCAAAAGCACCGCCCGGAGCAATCGTCAGAGGCATCCCGGCATTTTCAAGCACCAGCATATCATATTTAAGATTCTGCCCGATTTTATAGCGTTTGGCATCGGCCAGAACAGGAGCCAACACAGGGCGAATTTTATTTAAATCCAGCCG
>JBDKVE010000228.1:0-3707 GCA_039679345.1 Anaerohalosphaeraceae bacterium | reverse complement strand
AATAATATGCTATCGGCAGAAAGCCCCGCTGGTTTTCGGCATAGACAGCCGCCGCGATATGCATCTGCCGCAGGTTATTCTGACAATAGACTTCCCGCCCCTGCTCTTTAGCCCGCGCCAGCGACGGCACCAGCACCCCCAGCATCATCGCGATAATTGCCATGACCACAAGCAGTTCAATCAAGGTAAAGGCTTTATTCTTCATTCCTGACAATTCCATGTACACACCAGCCAGTTTTCAGCCAGAATCGCCAAATCCAGCAGATCCACCCGATAATCATAATTGCTGTCACCAGCGGGAAATTGCGGAACATTCACCGCCGCAACATCCGCCACCGCATCCACCTCCCCCGAGGTACTGCCCATAAAACTCAGCCGAACATACTGTATCCACCGCCGGCCGTTTTGCTCATCCACTGATAACGTCTGATAGTCGATTGGATTAAGCCACTGCAAGTCATATCCCGTTCCGCCTGCTGAACCGTCATACAGTGCAATGGCCTGCTGAACCGTCAGCCCGGAAAAATCCGACAATTGCAACTGTGGATTGACCGGCTTGAGCGGATCAAGTGGCTGCCCCCACGCGTTGCCGGTGTTGTCCCACGCAAATCGATTGGTCGGAAACAAATTGTCGCCCCACGGCCCGCGCAAAAATGCCAGCCACGGCCCATTGGGATCCTGTGCCACTTCCACCTTGACTTTTTCACCAATCATCGCCGCCGGATTAGTCAGCCGAAGCGTCTCCATATCCGAATCCGGCCGGACCACACCCTGGGTAATAAACGCCGCATTGCCAAAGACAATAAAATCGATCCCGAACGGATTATTCGTATCGTCGGCCACTCGATGGTCAAAACCCAGCACTATCGAACTGCCTGACCCGAGCGTCACCACCGTTGACTGATTTTGCGGGTCGGTACTCCACGCACCATAAACCAGCGAACAGGCAAAGGACGCAAAATACGTATCATCATCGTAAATCCATGATGTCGGCTCGCCCAGTGCCGCGGTCGGCTGATCATAGGGATAAGCCCCGAACGGCCCTTTTGACTGGACCACGACCGTCGCAAAATCGGACCCGATTGCCACCGACGCCAGGCATAATCCCAATATGATGAATTCTTTTCTCAACATGATTCTCACTGACTAACAAGGCCGGCATCCCTGCCGACCCTGATAAGTATTTTCCTGATTACTTCCGCCGCATCAAAAGGGCGCCCAGTCCCAGCAGCGCCAGCGTCAGCGGTTCGGGCACTGCGGCCTGTCCCGGCTGGCGATTCGGCATCGACCAGTCCGCCGGGTAATCCGTCCACACCCAGCTATCCCAGCTTCCATCCGTCAGCGTCCGGCTCTGCACCCCGACCATACTGAATTCCCAGTCAACGTTGTTTTCGCTGGTGTAATACGTCCAGCCGGTATTGGCAGCCGCACCATAATCAAACTCTACTCCGCCGGGGTATCCAAAATCATACACCCAGACGCCCCAGCCATAATCGGCATACGACATCTCAAACGCACCGTCGGCATCAATCGCCTGCAGCGCATCCCAGGCGGTCGCCTGCCCGTCCCATTGATACTTAAACACAAAGGCCGAATCGTCATCGAAATCCAGTGCGATATACGCCGTATTCGCTCCAGACCCTGCCCTATACTCGGTCGAATCCGAATACGTCGGAGCCTGCATCCCAAAACCCTGAACCGAAACCAGTAATATCAGTACCAACAGCATCCACATACTTTTCATATCATCCTCTCATGTTGTCTTTTCTTCCGAACCTGTCGGAAGTTCTGCTTTGAACTTTTGTTTTACTTTGGAAGCTGTCGCGGCGGACGGCAGATCTGTGCCCGCCGCGACAGACTTTTGGAAATAGCATTTTTTGGATTAACACATGTTGTTCGGCTGTTAACCTCCTGTTCTGCGCCGGTCTTTGACGCGAAGACCTGTTGACAAAATAAAAAAAGCCGCCGCTCCCGCGAAGGAAGCGACGGCTTTATCAGTTAGGCCAACAGCCGGATACGATTCAGCAATCCCGAGGGAATTGCAGGTTCACAATCCGGATGCGCTTTGTTCCATTTCGCGAGAACAACGTAACGCAACATCACTTTCCGGCAGGTTTTCTGGCTCGCATCCTACCTTAAGGCTCCTTCCCATCCTGTTTTGGACAGTGGAACATTGCCTTTTGGATTTGCCCGGCGTGGGCATCGGATACATACAGCGGCGCGACCGCCACGGATTTTCACCGTGTTCCCATTTGTTCATTCGACCCGAAAAGGGTCAAACCGTAAAGTTTGTTTAAGATTATCAAAGAGCGTAAGCTGCTTTTACCCGCTGATACATTGGATTGCAAGCAAAAAAAACACCGATTGCTCAAACAGCAAAATGTCCCTATTTCAAGGCTTGTTATGGCACAATCCGGCTACTGGCCGGACTAAAGCTGCAATCGTATTTCGGACAAGACGACATCCATCGCCTTTTCGCGCGGGCCTTCCAGATTCACACCGGAGGCCAGCGTATGGCCTCCCCCGCCGTATTTCTGGGCAACCTGGCGGACATCCACACGCCCCTTGCTTCTCAACGAACAGCGGAATCTTCCATCGGCCAGCTCTACAAAAAGCAATGCCACCTCAACAGTCGCAATGCGCTGGCATTCATCAATCAAGTTTTCCGTGTCCGGGCCGGACGAGCCGGTCTCATCGAAATCTCTGCGAAGAATGTACTGCGTGGCAATCTGCCCATTTTCATGCAACTCGAGGTGTTCCAGCATCCGCGTCATCAGTTTGAGCCGGGATGGAGTAAAGCTCTGATACATCTTGCGATAGACATCATTAGGCCTGACCCCGGCCTCAATCAATTCCGCCGCGGTATGGAAAATCCGGCAATCCGCATTGCCATACTTGAACCAGCCGGTATCGGTCGAAATCGCAATAAAAATCGCCTCCGCAACCGCCGGCGTAATAGACCAGCCGACCGACTTGAAGAAATCATAGATGATCTCCCCCGCCGCCGCGGCCGCAGTATCGACCAGTTCCACTGTCCCAAGACCATCTCCGGTAACATGGTGATCAATGACCAGAATCGTCTTTCCGCACTTTTTGAGCCATTCTTCAAGGCCTGGAAGCTGCACAAGACTATTTGTATCGACTATCACAATGAGGTCAATATCACGATAGTAATTATCGAGTTCCTCTTTTTTTATATCGTTGTTCAGGACAGAAACGCGGGTCTCAAACATCGACTCATACCAGCTTGCCAAGGGCGACAAAAACAGCCCCTCAACCTCTTTGCCGACCGCCTTGAGGCCTTCCATCATCGCCCGCACACAGCCGCAGGCATCGCCATCCGGCCGGATATGCGTCGTAATCAAAATACGCTTAGCCGCCATCAGGCAGGTTAGCGCTCTTTTATATTGTTCTTTCTGAATCGTCATAAGTATATCCAAATAAACAGATTATAAAATATAAAGAATCCGACATCAGAATGCAAGAACCAAAACCAAACCGCCCATAAAAAAACAAGGGCGACTATAAAAGCCGCCTCTTTATCCAAAATCTAAGAAAGGTAGATTCACTACGGCCTGTAGTAACATACAAAATTACCCCATTTACAGTTCTTGCCGCCAGGTTTTGAGTTGGAGATTTAATTAAAACCGGCAGAATCAAAAAAACGCGGCCCTTTGACCCCGCACAAAAACCATAAATCTTTCAAT
>JBDKVE010000227.1:0-5511 GCA_039679345.1 Anaerohalosphaeraceae bacterium | reverse complement strand
AACAGGGCGTTGCTTTGGGCGATCTGGTCGCGAGGGATGTATTTTTCGAAGCGGGCGATCTCGGCATCCTTGGTGGTCAGGCCCCAGGTCTGCAAGTCGAGATTGAACTCGAATTCGTCCATGATGTACTGCCGCAGACGCATCAGCTTGCGGTAGGCGGCCTTGCCCTCCAGCTTGACGAAGCAGTCTTCCTGTCGCCATTTCCAGATGGCCGGACTCATCAGGTTGGCCAGCACGAGACTGTACATTAATTCGGGGAAAACAAAACATTCCATATCCGAAAGCGTGACGGCGGAACTGTATTTTTCGAGGTCAAATAAATTATTTTTCATCATATGATTTTGCAGAATTAGCAACAGTAACTATTCTATCTAATACGTCTATTACTTCTTTATCAATTTTCTCTAGTGGAACAAATGAAACCAATTGATAAAACTGCCCTTTGGCCATGATATTTGGAAGATTTAATTTTTCAAAATAGATGTCAAACAGCGCCGGCAAAAAATCGTCACTGACCTTCATATTATTATCCCAAGGGCTACCTTTTTTTGTAACTTTCAAAGCGTCAGTGAGTTCATGGATAGAGTCACGCATCATCTGAATGCGCCGTTCTGATTCGGTATGAGAGAACAGTGGAATTTCAATATTATCTTCTATGGTATCTGCGGCATAATTAATCAGAGTTTCTGGATAGCAAAAATAATTCTCAATCTCTCTTTTACTCCACATATAGCCAAAAGATTTAATGTGTGGAGGTATATCTCTTTCAAGACGATCGAATATCGCAATGCCTTTTAAATCATTAACAGCTTCTTTTATTGCTTCAAAGTGGTCTCTTGCTTTTCCTGGTTGGTTACCTACGTAGTGGATAAATGGGCACTCAAGTGCTTTCTGCGCCGGATGATTTAAGCGTTCGGCAAACGCTTGTAAAATAGCCAAATCAGTTGAACCTTCAAGGTATAAAACCCAGCCCGTTTGTTCTGCTTGATAATACTGTTCAAATCCGATTTCACTGAGTGATTGAAATACACGGCTTTCACGGGTAATAGTGTGTGGTTTCCCAACAAAAGCAACTACAATATCTTTGCCAGCCGCTTCATTCAATAAAACCTCAGAATGACTGGCTGCAATAATTTGGCTTCCAAATTTTCCGGCCACTTCAGTTAAAAGCCGATATATTCGTCTTTGTCGAAGAATTTCCAGATGCGCATCAGGTTCATCGAGCAAAAGTACTGATCCGGGATTATTCAACATGTAAGCAATAAGCAAAAGAGTTTGTTGAAGCCCTCTTCCGGAAGAAGACAGGTCGAAACGATTCCCTCTTTCCCGATAAGACATTACTATTTCGTCTCGCTCAATAATATGTTCCGGTTTGTCCAGTAAGACCCCAAAGAGTGATTGGATATAGGAACAAAGACTTTTCCAGTGCGTTTCGGATTCAATTGACAGGGTATAACATAAATTCCGTAAGACTTCCGCAGTGCGGCCTTCCCCAATCCGTACATTTACGGCGCCTGCACCAATTTTGGTTTCATTAGCCGCCAAACCTGACATCGGAGGGAGAAATGCTATTTTTATTTTTTCAGTCTTGTCGGGAATTGGCATTCGATTTGCGTTTTTCTCTTCTGACAAGCGTAACGGGCGACAATAGAAAGACTCTTCATTCGCATAATCAAATTCGAGGCCACATCTCCATGACTTACCTTCAATTATTCCTTCCACCACAATGTCAATTCGAATATTTTTTGTATCTTGTTTTCCATCGACTTTTTGGACATCTCTTACATGCAAATCCCGCCAGAAAAGATCGGCTGTAGGAACAGGTATTGCTACAAGATCACGACGATTAATTGTAACGCCAGGTCTTTTTTCAGGAGTTGTTTTATCTTTTCGTTTCTCATTCCATCGTTTCAGACCAACATCCCATAGAGCTAAGGCTTGCAAGGCAGATGTTTTGCCTGAGTTATTTGGGCCAATAAATACGACGGGATTACCGAGTTCGATCTCGACATCAGTAAATCGTTTGAAATTTCTGACAATTAATTTAGTGAGCATAGTGTCCTCATTTGTACCAAATTTCCTTTATTGTACGATTTTACACGATAAAGGCAATAAAAAGACTTGATAAAAATACTTGCCTCTGTAACAATTTACGGTACAGTTTTATCATATATCATAACGAAATCATCAATTTGAACAGGAGATGCATTATGAAAAAGTGGACGGCGTTAGCGTTTCTATTGTGCCTTATGGCAATAACTTACGGCGATGTGAAGCTGCCGGCGATTTTTGGCGACCAGATGGTCATCCAGCAGAAAAGCAAAGTCGCCGTGTGGGGCTGGGCGGATGCGGATGAAAAAGTCGAGGTGAAAGGGTCGTGGATGGGGTCTGCGGCCACGACCAAGGCCGATAAAGATGGCAAATGGCAGGTTAAGATTGATACTCCGGCCGCCGATGGGGCAGCGCTGACCCTGACGATTCAAGGCAAAAACAGCATTACTTTCAAGAATGTGCTGGCCGGGGAGGTGTGGGTTTGTTCGGGCCAGTCCAATATGGAATTTACGTTTGCGATGTTGAGAGCAGGTGATTCCATCAAAGATGAAAATAATGACAATATCCGTCTTTTTACGGTACAAAAGAAGATTTCCGCCGTGCCGCTGGATGATTGTGCCGGCACCTGGCAGCTTACCCGGCCCGATGTATTGATGAATTTCGGCGCGGTGGCCTATTGTTTCGGAAAAGAACTATACGCTAATTTAAATGTTCCGATTGGTTTGATTAATACCAGTTGGGGCGGCACGCCGGCGGAGGCCTGGACCAGCGAAGAAGGACTGGCACCGTTTGCTCATTATGTGAATACGGCCAAACAGTATCAGGAATTTGAGAAGAATCCCGGGAATCTGGATGAGATGATTGCCAAGGCCGTCAGTGAATGGGAACAGAAGATTGCTGCGGTGGATCTGGGTACACAGGGCAACTGGCAGGATCCGAAACTGGATGTCAGCGACTGGAAAGAGATGGAACAGCCGACTTTCTGGGCGGGTTCCGAACTGGAAAAGGTGGATGGAATCGTCTGGTTCCGGCGTGTGACCAATCTTCCGCCGTCGTGGGCGCGCAATCCGCTGGAACTGTATCTGGGGCCGATTGATGATATCGATACCGTGTGGGTAAATGGGATTAAGATTGGCGGAACGGTGGGGTGTAATAAAGAGCGTAAATATGTGATTCCGACCAGTGCGTTGCGGGTTGGGCCGAATGTGATTGCGGTGCGGGTTGTGGATACCGGCGGCGAAGGCGGGTTTAACGGCAGCAAGGAACAGATGCGCATCGGGCCGGTGGGTGCGGATGCGAAAACCTGTGCCACGCTTGCCGGGGCATGGAAGTATAAAGCCAGCCTGGCCAACCAGCCGATTCCCGGTGCGCCGAATGTCGATGGCGGATTTAACGCCAACACATCCACGTCGTTGTTCAACGGGATGCTGAATCCGCTGATTCCGTACGGCATTGCCGGGGCGATCTGGTATCAGGGTGAATCGAATATCGGCCGTTCGGATGAATATGCCAAGCTGATGCCGGCGATGATTTCCGATTGGCGCAAGCATTGGGATATCGGGGACTTCCCGTTCTACTGGGTTCAGATTGCTCCGTATGTGTACAGTGGTTCGGGCAACAATGAATCGGCCTATCTGCGCGAGGCCCAGGTCAAAGCGCTGGCAACTGTGAAAAACGGCGGCATGGCTTCGACGATGGATATCGGCGAGGAACGCGACATTCATCCGAAAAACAAGGTGGATGTCGGCAAACGGCTGGCATTGAATGCGCTTGCAAAAAATTATAATAAAAAGGTTGCAGCTTTCAGCGGACCGATGTATAAATCTATGAAGATTGAAGGACAGAAGATACGTTTGTCTTTTGATTATACCAACGGAGGGCTTGTGGCCAGGGAGGGCCAATTATCTGAGTTTGTGATTGCAGGCCAAGATCAGGTCTTTGTTCCCGCCCAGGCTGTGATTGAAGGCGATACGGTGGTTGTTTGGAGTGACCAGGTGACCGTGCCGGTTGCTGTGCGATATGCGTGGACCAACTGGTCCACCGGACCGCTGGGGAATAAAGAGGGATTGCCTGCGTCGTCTTTCCGTACGGATGACTGGAAATAAAAATCAGATAAGAACTAAATATAAATTACGTAAGTAATTTTACGGATAAGATGTTACAAAAGCCCCTGCGGGTTGCTCGCGGGGGCTTTTTTTGTGGATGTGAAGGGACATTGATGAGAGTCATTATTTATACCGATGGCGGGTGTTCTCCCAATCCGGGGCTTGGCGGATGGGCGGCGGTGTTGATCAGCCCGGAGCATAACCACTATACCAAAGAGCTGTCCGGTGCCCAGCCGGATACGACCAATAACCGGATGGAGCTGCTGGCGGCGATACGTGCGCTGGAGGCGTTAAAAACGTCGTGCCAGGTTGAACTGCATACTGATTCCAAGTATCTTCAACATGCCTTTACAGAAAAATGGCTGGATAACTGGCAGCGGAATAACTGGAAGACTGCGGCCAAAAAACCGGTCGTGAATCAGGACTTATGGTGTCGATTGCTGGAACTGACGGCGATTCATTCCGTCCGGTGGTGCTGGGTCAAGGGACATTCCGACAATAAATACAATGAACGCTGCGATGTGCTGGTTCAGAGGGCGCGGGAAAAGTTCAGGAAATAAGGATTAACGCATTTTTTTGATGATGAAAGTCAGGACAAAGAAGGCGAAGTTGGTCAGGACGATCGTGGCACCGGTGGGCAGGTCGGCCAGGTAAGAGACAAACACGCCGATTAAGACCGACAGGGTGGAAAACACGGCCGCCAGCAGCATGGCCAGACGGAATCCGCGGGCGATTTGCAGGGCAGTGATGGCGGGAAAAATAATCAGGCTGGAAATCAGCATGGTGCCGACGACGCGGATGCCGAGGCTGACGGTGACGGCGGTGCACAGGATCAGGATTTTGTTGATTTTTTCAACGGGGATGCCGAGCACGCGGGCGTATTCTTCCTCGAAGGCGATGGCGGATAGTTCGTGATAAAACAGAAAGACCATGCCGATGACAATCACTGACAGAACCACGCTCAGGATGACTTCATGCATACTGATTGCCAGGATGCTGCCGAATAAAAAGCTGAATAAATCGATATTGAACCCTCGTCCGATGCTGGCCAATATGATACCCACGGCGATACTGACGGCCGAGACCAGCCCAATCGCGGCATCGGCATAGACATCGGCTTTGTCCGACAGCCACAGAATCCACAGCGATGCGAACATCACCAGCGGAATCGAGACCCACAGCGGCTGGGTATTCAGAAACAGCCCAAGACCGACCGCGGCAAGACCAACATGGGCCAGTCCGTCGCCGATCAGCGACAGCCGCCGCAGCACAAGAAACACGCCAAGAAACGCACAGCAGCAGCCGATGAAGACGCCGCCGACCCGCGCCCGCTGGATCAAGGGATATTGAAGGG
>JBDKVE010000226.1:0-28590 GCA_039679345.1 Anaerohalosphaeraceae bacterium | reverse complement strand
GATCTATTTTCCAGCCGCAGGCAGGCGAATCCGGTACCCAAGACGCATTCGCTCAGGTCGTCCTGCTGCGAGACATGAATGATCTGTCCATTGAGCATTGCAGGACCATCCTGTACGGCTTCGAATAATTCGTTCATGGACGGCTGCAGTACCGCCCCCAGTACCGCATTGCCTTTATATTCAAGCCCAATAGAGACCGAGTAAAATGGCTGGCCGTGCAGAAAGGAGGTGGTGCCGTCGATGGGGTCGATGACCCAGCAGTATTCGTTGCCGGCGGTCTGTCCGCTTTCCTCGCCGAAGACGGCATGGTCAGGGAATCGGCGTTTGATTTGCTCCACAAGGAATTTCTCAACAGCCACATCCGCCTCCGTGACAAAATCACGATGAGCTTTACGGCTGACACGCAGGGTATCCAGTTTTTTGCGATAGTCCAGGGCGATTTGTCCGGCCTGAAGGATCATCTCGTGCAAAAAACGCTGTGTTGTTTGCAGGTCTATCATGGGCGTTGTGCTATGCTTTCTTTAGAGGTCCCGGTCCACGGCTTCGGCGATGCGTTTGAGGCGTTTCATCAGGTCTTTTAATGTTGCAGGTGTAATGGACTGTGCCCCGTCGGAAGCGGCATGTTCGGGGTCCAGATGGCATTCAATCAGCAATCCATCCGCACCGGCGGCCACCCCGGCAAGAGACATCGGCGGGACGAGGTGAGAATGCCCTGTTCCGTGGGAAGGATCCACCACCACCGGCAGATGGGTCATCGTCTGAAGTTCGGCGACTGCCGCCAGCGGCAGGGTATTGCGGACATAATTTTCATACGTCCGAATGCCGCGTTCACAGAGAATCACATTTTTATTGCCGGCGTTGATGATGTATTCGGCGGCCAGAAGCAGTTCTTCCAGTGTAGCGCTCATCCCGCGTTTGAGCAGGATGGGCCTGTTGGTTTTGCCGACAGCCTCCAGCAGGGGATAATGCTGCATATTACGAGCGCCAATCTGCAGGACGTCGGAATACTGGGAGACCAGCAGAACCTGATCGACGGCGACCACTTCGGTCACCACCGCCAGGCCGGTTATTTCACGGGCTTCGGCAAGAATCTCAAGTCCTTCTTTGCCCATACCCTGAAAGCTGTAAGGGCTGGTGCGGGGTTTGAAAGCGCCTCCCCGAATGCCGATACATCCGGTGTCTTTGACCGCCTTGGCGGTTTCGATTAACTGCTTGCGGTTTTCGACCGAGCAGGGGCCGGCAATGACCCCGATTTTTTTGCCGCCTATGGGAAAGGCCTGCGGGCCAATTGCGATTTGCGACTTGTCTTTTTTGACTTCCAGCGAGGCAATTTTGTAGGGTGCCAGAATGGGGACGATTTTTTCGACCATGGGGGCGTTTTCGAGGGCGCCTTTGTCGATTCCGCGTTTGTCGCCGATGCAGGCGATGACGGTACGGTCGGTTCCCTGGATGACGTGTTCTTTGAGGCCGTACTCACGCACCAGCTTGACCACATGCTGAACCTGTTCCTTGCCGGAACCGGGTCTCATTACGATAATCATATTCTTGCCTTTTCCTAAGCTAATCAATCTATTATAGTAAACACCTAATTATACCGGATATGTGCGGTTTTTCCAGAGGAAGACTATCATTGAGGATATTTTTATGCGGATTTTGCTTATATCGGATATTCATGGTCGAGTAGATAGAGTAAACATGCTTTTCTCTTTGCTAAAAGGGATCGATTTAGTTCTGATTGCGGGGGACATGACCAATTTTGGTGGGGCGGACCACGCGGCGGCGGTTCTTGAGCCGCTTTTAGCCCAATCCGTGCCGGTTTTGGCGGTGGCCGGCAATTGTGATCCGGAGGGTGTCAGTCAATATCTCGATGCAAAGCAAATCAGTTTGCAGGGACGAACTGTCCGGCAGGGAGGGTGCGTTTTTGTCGGTGCAGGCGGCAGCTTGCCTTGTCCGGGCTTGACCCCCAATGAATGCGGAGACAGTTTCTTTGAGACGATTCTCAGTAAAGCTCTTTACCCAAACGAAGCCAATTCCGCTGTTTTCGAGGCCCAAAGGCTGATTTTAGTGACCCATCAGCCCGCATTTGGAACCGCCGTTGACACGGTCGGTGGACGCAGTACCGGCAGTCCCTCCATTCGACGTTTTATCGAAATTCATCAGCCGATTCTGGCGGTTTCGGGGCATATCCATGAGGCTTTTGGGCTGGACCGGATTGGCTCGACGGTGCTGGTCATTCCCGGCCCTTTAAAGCAGGGACGGTATGCTACGGTGGATATTGGATCCAATTCGGTTCTGCCGCAACTGCATCGCCTTGGAGAATAGGCATTTTTTCCTTTAAGCGAGCGGTAATGTCTGGTATAATACAGGGGATATCAGAATATGACTTGTTGAATGGAAGGTTCGGTTATGGAACAATCACAACAGGGAAATTCCGGCGGTCCTGACAGCACTGGCTCAGGATTTATTCATCCGCAGTATGGTGATCTCAGTATCTCTGATTCTGTCAGTACGCATCATAATACGCCCGAGGAAGGCTCTTATTTTGAAGATAACCCCTATATGCTTCATCTGTCGATTACAGGGCGATGCAATGCACACTGCAAAGGTTGTATCAGTTCCTCCATCACATTCAAAGATACGCCCTCCGAACAGCAGTCCCAGGATTTCGACGTTCAGCCTCAGCGGGACAGCGCGGCTATTCGCCAGCTTCTGGCGAACCGGAAAGAAGATTATGCGGTGATTTGCCTGTACGGCGGCGAGCCTCTCCTGGAATGTGACAAAATCCAGCAAACAATGGATTTGCTTTCCGTAAATCCTCCGCTGCCCCTGCGTTATATGCTCTATACGAATGGACAGCTCCTGGATGAGTCTATTCATCAATATCCGCAATTGTTCAGCAAGTTCTGGCTGGTGTCCGTTTCAATCGATGGGCAGGCTTCGCAACACAATGCCAATCGTCCCGGCACCGATTTATCCCGGATTCATCGCGGGTTGCGTAATTTGTCTCAATATCCGACGGCTTCGGTGTTGATGTGGTCCACGCTTCGTGAAGGGCAGTCTTTGACCGATTGCCTTGAGGAATTTCTTTATTTGTATGAACACGGCCTGGCCGATCACTGGTTTTATCACTGGATTGAAACGGATCAGCCATTTGACGATTTTGGCCGGTATCTTCAGGACTATGAAGCACAGCTTCGCCAGGTGATGCATATCTATCTGGAATTTCTCAGCCTTGGGCGGATCCTGTCAATTGTGCATATATCCGAATTGGTTTTATATCTGCTTTCCGGCAAGCTCCGCGGCTCAACGGCCTGCGGGATTGAATTGGAAGCAAATTACGATATCGCAGGGGGCAAAATCCTGGCCTGTGCGGATTTGGGGCCCAAGTGGGTGCTCGGACTGGTTGGGCCGGATGGTACCCCGGATATTCAACCCAAAGAATTATCGAATTTGATTGCCTATAAAAACGAACTGGGCTGCGGCTCCTGCGGCGTGCATCCCTATTGCGGCGGCAGGTGCCCGGTGGAGGGATTGACAGCATCCCGACAGCGTTTGTCCGAATATTGTCAACTGATGCGGCTGCACGTTGCCGTGGTGAAGGAATATCTGCCGCATATTCAGCGAACGATGAAACTTCAGGATATTGACCTGCAGCGACTCTATGACCATTCGGCGTTTTATGCCCAATTTACCGATGTCACCCCGTAAATTCAGGAAATATTCCCCTAATTTGGTTTTTTTTCATACTTGACGCTTTTGCGGATTGCCGCTATATTATCCCGGATTAGCACCTCCTTGAGGTCAGAATGTCGTTTTCTAACGGCAAATTCAGAAGACTGAGATCATTGGGGAATGGTGTAATGGTAGCACGGATGGCTCTGGACCATCTAGTTGGGGTTCGAGTCCCTATTCCCCAGAATTTTGCCTCCCGATCCAGACGGGAGGCTTTTTTTATGCGCATCTTGTGTTATACTATCCTGTCTTTGCGTGGTCGGGAAAACCGGACTGATTTTGAAGAAAATGGAAAGTCAAAGCCGTCTTTTTCCGATATAAAGACAGGAAAATCCGTCCGGAATGCGTGGTCTCAAACGAGGCTCGTCCGAGAAAAACGTCAAAAAGCAAATAGAAAAGTCAAAAAGGAGTCTGGATGATTTATCAGCCCTCAAACAAGTTCGAACAGAATAGCAGGCTGCAGATGACCGACGCACGCCTTCAGGTTCAATACCAGCGAACCCGTGAAATGACACTGGATGACCTGCTGCTGGAAAACCGGATTGTGTTTCTTATAGGCGAGATATCCTACCGTCTTGCCTCGGAAGTCATTATGAAGCTTCTGTATCTGGATAATCTGAAACGCGGCGTGGAAATCAGCCTGTATATCAATTCGCCGGGTGGTTCGGTGGATGATACGATGGCGATTTATGACACGATACGGTTTATCGGTTCGCCGGTGGCGACCTATTGCATTGGCCGTGCGCAGTCGGGCGGGGCGGTGATTCTGGCGGCCGGAACAAAAGGGCGTCGTCATGCTCTGCCGCACGCCAAGATTATGCTTCATCAGCCGTGGGGCGGTGTGACCGGGCAGGCCGAAGATATTCGCATTCAGGCCGAGGAAATCATCAAATCCAAGAAGATGATTAATGAAGTCCTTGCCAAACACACCGGACTGACCCAGGAAAAGCTGGCCGAGGAGACTGAGCGCGATAAATACATGTCCGCTGAAGAAGCCAAGACCTGGGGCCTGATTGATGATGTGCTTCGCGAGCAGGACGAAAAGAAAGAAGACAAGAAATAACCGCCGGATTTCGGCTTGATATAACGAGGCGACTATGACCTTTTCCAATAATTTGGTACCGATAGTAATCGAAAAGACCGGCCGCGGCGAGCGGGCGTATGATATCTTCTCACGGCTGCTCAAAGACCGTATCGTATTTCTCGGCAGCCAGGTCGATGATGATTCGGCCAACCTGATTATCGCGCAGATGCTGTTTTTGAGCAATGAAGACAGCAATTCGGATATTCATTTCTACATCAATTCCCCCGGCGGGTCGATTACGGCGGGGCTTGCAATTTATGATACGATGCGTTTCCTTCGCTGCCCGGTGGCGACCTACTGCGTGGGACAGGCTGCCAGTATGGGAGCAGTGCTTTTTGCCGGTGGAGAAAAAGGCAAGCGGTTTATTCTGCCCAACAGCCGCGTCCTGCTGCATCAGCCGCTGCTGAGCGGTGAGATGGTGGCTCCGGCGACGGATCTGGAAATCGAAGCCCGGGAAATCCTGCGGCTGCGCAGCCGGTTGTATCAAATCCTGGCCGAACATACCGGCAAGGATGTCGGCCGGATTCAGAAGGACTGCGACCGCAACCTCTGGCTGGAGGCCGAGGAATCGGTACAGTATGGTCTGGCCGATGCGATTTTGCGTAAAGAGCCGGAAATTAAGCACAGTACGGTCGAAGAATAAACCCTTGATTCACCAGGCAGGCGGACTTATGACAAGAGTGTGTTGGGCTGTGTTGGCAGTGGGGGTGGTTCTGAGCGGATGTTCCAGTTCGGACCCAAACGACTCGCTCTGGGGGCAAGTGAAAACCCTCGATAGCGAAAAGGATACGCTGGCGGCCCGCGCTGAAACACTCGAAAAGGAAAATCAGCAGCTTCGCCAGCAGATTCAGACACTGCAAGCGGTTGATGCCCAGCAGCGTGCGGCGGTTTTTGATACCCTGACCAAAATCGAAATAAGCAAACGGTCCGGCCTGTATGATAAAGACAACAATGGATCGAAAGAAACCCTGGCGATTTATCTGGAATCGATTGACTCGTCGCAGGATAAAGTCAAGGCGCCCGGGCGAGTGAAGGTGGAGTTGTGGAATCTGGATGCCGCCAATCCGCAGGGGGCTTTGCTCAAACAATGGGTCGTTGAGCCGGAGCAATTAAAAACGCTCTGGGCCGGGACGATGATGAGCAGTTTCTATCGCCTGGGCTTTCCGGTTGATGGAATTGTGCGGGGAGATGAAAAAGGCTTGACGATTAAAGTTTGGTTTACCGATTATTTTACCGGCAAGGTCCTGTCTGCACAGCAGGCGCTTGTGCAACAATAAATGATGCTTTTTTAAAATTCAAACCGGGCTGTCGAATGCTGTCGGCAGCCCGGTTTTTTTCTACCCTAAACAGTTAAATTCAGCCAGTTCACCCCGACTTTGCGCAGGGCGTAACCATATTCCCTGAGGTAATTGCCGTAGCAGGCATTCCAGTGGAATCCCCGCGTTTGTTCATTGAGCGTGTCGATACTGCCTTTAATCTGGACATCAATCTGTGTCCGGCAGATATCGAGGAATGGATTATCGATGATTTCCCCTTCAAAGCCAAGGTGCTGCTTGTTGTCGAAGTCGGGGTCGATGACGGTAATTTTCTGCCCCAGTTTCATTTCGACTTTGGGGGCGGCGCCGTAATCCGATTCGAAATGCGTCAGAATTTTAACCGGCTCGAGATGTTGTCCGTCCATTTTTCGCGGTCCCGTGCAATGGGCCAGTGTGACCATGCCGTCATGCGGGTACGTTGGGTCGTTGAAGAATATCGGTTTGGACGAGATATAATGCAGCAGCAGGCCTGATGGGATGGCGACAAAATCCGACTCGCAGTACGCTGAAAAGCCGGTGTCGTTGAGCAGGCTCAGCGGCATACAGGCTGTGGTTTCCGAGGCCCCCATAATCGTTCCCATGCAGTTGTTGACGGTAATGGCATCGGTCCCGGCCTGCTGCATCAACTCCTTAAATACCTGGGTCAGCAAAAATGACTTGCCCAGAAATTCCGGATTGGTATCAATGGAAACGCCGTTTTGCTTCAGCAATTTTGCTGCCTCATCATTACACCGCTTGACCAACTCTGTATCCTGGCGGGCCTTGTCAATCACAACCTGCAGGGCCGGATAATCCACAGACTGTAAATCCATCTTCCATGTATTCTTTGCAATATCCGGCGCCTTTTGCCCGCCCTCACCCCAGCCCGCCGCTCCGCCAATGCAGACTATTTTCTTGCCGAGGGTATTTTTCAATCCATACAACGCTCGCATCCGCCAGAGCAGTTCATCGGTGCTATCGACCACCACATCCTGATGATCCACACCCGGCTGGCCGAACTGGTCCACGGTTTTGCGGAGGTAGCGGTTATGGGCGACTTCATACCACAAATAGACTGGCCCGGATTTATGTCTCAGGAACATCATAGTCCACTTGGCTGGATTGGTCAGGGTTTCCAGGACATCCCCCCAGGAGGTAGCCGCATAAATCAGGGTTACATCGTGATCCTGTGTGGTGACTTCAGCGGCCTTGTTTTTATCATTCAGAGTGATCAACGGGCGAATTTCGAGTCCAAATTCCGCCTTACCGACCATCCCGTCCAATTCTTTCTGAATACGCTGCTGTTCATCGGTGATATCCTGCTGGGTGTGAAAGCCGCCCCAGTTTCGCCAGGATGTTTTTTCCCGTCGCTGAGAAAGACCTGCTGTCAGGACAGGCTGAACAATCAACTTTCGCGGGGGCAGCGGCAAATAATCGGTGTTGCCCATGGCGCCGGCGATGGAACTCAGGGCAGAGCTGCCGATGGCTGCGGCGGCCAGCCCCATCCCCGCAATGCCCATAAAATCTCTTCGATTCAACAGATGACAGGTTTTCGACGTGCAACAGGAGCAGCTATGCCCCGCACAGTGAGTGTGTTGGTGTGCCATACTTTTCCTCGCAATCATGTTGAGTGAGCATTTTGTGGCGTCCTCATTGACGCCTGGTGAAAATTATATGCTCCTGGAACCAAAAAGCTGAACAAAAATATTTATTTTCCCCGAATAATCACCCCAAACCAAAATTGCTGCAAAGTGCATCTGTGGCTATAAGGGCTATAGATTATCCATAAAATTCATGCGTAATCATTTTCAAATTTTAGGGGTTCGAATTCAAAGTGAGGGTTGTTTTTTGTCGATATAAAGAGTGGATTTTCAATGCAGTAAAGTCAGATAAGAATGTCAGGTAGGGTGTACCGTTTTTCAAAAAAAAGCTGCAACGGCACCTAAAATCGCTTAATGCAGGAAAAAGACTGATTTTATGGGAACGAACAAGAATCTTGTAATGGGGTATAATATTGAGGCCTTCGATATGGGGGATAAAGCAGGGTTTGACAGCACTGTTGAAATGGCCTACAATAGGATAATAACCCAGGCTTTGTTATCGATACGAAGTAAACGTAAACTACGGCGAAAAAGCAAAATGCGGTAAAAGACGGCATAGAAATGCCTGAATATTACCGCCGGGCAACCGGACAATCATAAGGATTAATTTATGTTCGAACGTTTTACCGACCGTGCAAGAAAAGTGATGGCGCTGGCTAATCAGGAGGCGCAGCGTTTTAACCACGAATACATCGGTACC
Organism: Anaerohalosphaeraceae bacterium; assembly: GCA_039679345.1. Taxonomy (GTDB): domain Bacteria; phylum Planctomycetota; class Phycisphaerae; order Sedimentisphaerales; family Anaerohalosphaeraceae; genus Anaeroglomus. The sequence continues at coordinate 20,178 of JBDKVE010000226.1, read as the reverse complement.
GAGCACATCCTCCTTGGTCTGGTCAAGGAAGGCAGCGGAGTGGGTGCGCAGGTGTTGAAAAATCTGGACGTGGATATCAAGAAGCTGCGTCTGGAAATCGAAAAACTGGTCAAGAGCGGCCCGGATATGGTAACGATGGGCAAACTGCCCCAGACACCCCGCGCCAAGAAGGTGATTGAATACGCCATCGAGGAAGCGCGTTCGCTGAACCACAATTATGTGGGGACCGAGCATATCCTGCTGGGGCTTCTGCGGGAGACCGAAGGCATCGCCGCCCAGGTGATTATGAGCCTTGGGCTGAAGCTGGAAGATGTCCGTCAGGAAGTGCTGAACCTGCTGGGTGCCGGCGCGGAAGACAATGCCGGAACGTATCCTTCGATGGGGATGAAGATGAATCCGCCGGCCAATGGCGGAACCGTGGCCGGAGTCAAGCCCAAGAGCAAGACGCCGGCGCTGGACAGCTTTGGTCGGGATTTGACGGAGCTTGCGGCCAAGGGCGAACTGGACCCGGTGATCGGCCGATCCAATGAAATCGAGCGGCTGATTCAGATTCTATGCCGTCGAACCAAAAATAACCCGGTGCTTTTGGGTGAGGCCGGCGTCGGCAAGACGGCCATTGTCGAAGGACTGGCGCAACAAATTGATAATCACCATGTGCCGGAAATATTAAAAGACAAGCGAATTGTGGTATTGGATCTGGCGATGATGGTGGCCGGGACGAAATATCGCGGTCAGTTTGAAGAACGCATCAAGGCTGTGATTAATGAAGTGCGTCGTGCGGCCAATGTGATATTGTTTGTCGATGAACTGCATACGCTGGTGGGTGCCGGCGGGGCGGAGGGCGCCATTGATGCGTCCAACGTATTAAAGCCCGCTCTGGCTCGCGGCGAGGTACAGTGTATTGGAGCGACCACCTTCGACGAGTACCGCAAGTATATCGAAAAGGATGCGGCGCTGGAGCGTCGCTTCCAGACGAGTATTGTGGAACCCCCGAGCAAAGATGAAGCGGTTCAGATTCTCAAGGGTCTGCGTGACCGCTATGAAAAGCATCACCGCGTAAAATTTACCAATGAAGCCCTGTTCCAGGCGGTGGAGTTGTCCAGCCGTTATATCTCGGGACGCTGCCTGCCGGACAAGGCGATTGACGTCATCGATGAAGCGGGTGCCCGCGTGCGTCTGAAAAATATGACGCCGCCGCCGGATTTGGCTGAGTTTGAGGCCCGCATCGAAAAACTGCAACTGGAAAAAGATGAAGCGGTGCGCAACGCCGATTATGAACGGGCGGCCGCACTGCGTGATGATATTCAGCGGATACTCGACGAAAAGGCCGATATCCAGCGTCAATGGCAGGAAAAGAACGACCAGGTCGTGGGTGAAGTGGATATGGAAGTGGTTGCCGAGGTTGTCAGCAAGATGACCGGCGTGCCGCTGACCCGCCTGGAAAAAGAAGAGGCCCAGAAGCTGCTGGAGCTGGAAGCCGAACTGCACAAGAAAGTGGTTTCGCAGGATGAGGCCATCAACGCCGTCGCCAAGGCCGTTCGCCGCAGCCGCAGCGGTCTGAAAGACCCGAACCGTCCGATGGGCAGCTTTATCTTCATCGGCCCCAGCGGTGTGGGTAAGACCCTGCTGGCCCGGGCTTTGGCCGAATTCATGTTTGGTGATGCCGATGCGATGATTCAGATCGACATGAGCGAATACATGGAAAAGCACAACGTCAGCCGTCTGATTGGTGCTCCTCCCGGATATGTCGGTTACGAAGAAGGCGGTCAGCTTACCGAGCGTATTCGCCGCAGGCCGTATGCCGTGCTGCTGCTGGATGAAATCGAAAAGGCGCATTCGGATGTCTATAACATGCTGTTGCAGATTATGGAAGAAGGCCGCCTGACGGATTCCTTTGGTCGCCATGTGGACTTCAAGAATGTCATCCTGATTATGACCAGCAACATCGGCGCTGACCTGATTAAAAATCAATCCGGCTTCGGTTTCGGCAAACGAACCGAGCAGGCCAATTATGAAAAGATGAAGGAAATGCTGGACAAGGAAATCGAGCGGCACTTCCGCCCGGAATTCCTGAACCGTCTGGACGGCCAGATTGTGTTCCGTCCGCTGACGCGCGAAGACCTGCAGACGATTGTGGATTACGAACTGAACAAAGTCTTCAAGCGGCTGCTTGAACATGGTCTGCATCTGGAACTTGATCCCAGCGCCAAGGAGTTCCTCATCGATAAGGGTTATAATCCCGAATTCGGCGCTCGCCCGCTGCGTCGGGCCATTGAGCGATACATCGAAGACCCGATGTCCGAGGATTTGCTTCGCGGCAAATTCAAAGGCAAGAAGCTGATTCGCATCAGTGTTCTGGACGAAGATCACCTGAAATTCGAAGGGACGGAAACCGAACAAAAGCTGGATGACTCCACCGTAGTGGTGCATACGGCAGAGCAGGATTCGTAATCACACGGACAGCATCCATCGGCAGCGAAGCGGCGCGATTCTGCGGAATCCGCCGCGGAAAAGGCGGCATTGATGATCAAGGATTTTATCCTCAAGGACACGTTTGCCCGGCATTGCGGTATCGAGTTGATTGAGGCAGGCGAAGGATTTGCCAAAACCAAAGTGACGCTTGCCGACCATCACCTCAACGGATTAAGTATGCCTCATGGGGGAATTCTGTTTACGCTGGCAGATGTCGCCTTTGCCGCTGCGGCCAATTACCGGGGAATTCCAACCGTTGCTATTAATGTGAATATATCTTACCTTAAAAGCACTGAATCGAAGGTGCTGTATGCTGAGGTCCGGGAAGTGAACGAAAAAGGGCGGGTGGGTTCTTATCATGCCAAAGTAATCGATGAGACCGGCCAAATTATAGCAATTTTTGAGGGACTGGGGTATAGAAAGTCGATAAAGTAATTTCAGCAACACAATATCACTCAGAAACGTCTAATTTCTGAAAACATGTGATGTGAGTTTAAACGGCATATCTATGCCAGTCGGAATAAAATGGAAATTCAAGATAGGAAAGAATGGAGAATAAGTATGAGAAAGATTTGTATGGGTTTGGTTGCAGTGGCTGTGATGACGATATCGCTGGCGGCATGGGCGGCCGATGAACAAACAACCCAACAGAAGGACCAGACACAGACTCGCCAGGCCCGGCCGCGTTCCGATCAGAATCGGTTAATCATGAATATGGATCCTAATGAAATGGCAGCGCGTCGCGACATCCGCAGTCGCGGTGTATATCAGGATTCGGCCGCTCGGGGGACTGGACAGGGAACCGCTCAGGAGATGTATCAAAATGCCATGCAGCGTCGTCAGCAGCAGCACGAGGAAGGCATCAAGGAACTGGAAGAGCTGAAGAAGCTTGCTGAAAGCGAAAATGCCACCAAAACTGCCGCGGCCATCCAGAAGATGATCGACAAACGAAATGAAGAATTCAAAAAGCAGACTGAAGAAGCTGATCGACGCAGTGCCGAATTCAGAGAAATGATGAGACAGCGTCAGCAGCAGGGTACCACAGGTCAGGGACAAGATCAAGGCCAGGGGCAAACTCGTCCCGGACGTACAAGACAGGGTGGTCAGAATACGACAACCCCTGCCACTGAAAACACGACAAAAACAGATACTACAACAAAGACAGAAACCACAACAAAATAAAAGCAAAGACGAGTAGGTTTTACGATTTCCCAAAGCCCGTTGGCACTATGCCGGCGGGCTTTTTTATTGTCACCGGCTACTTCTACCCGACAATCTCAGCCTGAATCACTCTGTATTGATGAAAGCCTGCTTGGATATTGCATCAGGCCGGACTCTGTATTTGACTTTATGCTTCAAAGAGTCTATGATTGCGGCGATGAAAAGCGATGTTTATTTATGGAGACTCTATGGCAGATAAAGGATTTTCCCATCTGCATTTACATACACAATACTCGCTTCTGGACGGGGCGATTTCCTTCGACCGGCTGTTCAAGCGGTGCCAGAAGCTCGGAATGGATTCGGTTGCGATGACCGACCACGGCAACATGTTTGGCGCGGTCGAATTTTATACCGCCGCCCAAAAGACCGGTGTCAAGCCCATTATCGGGATGGAAGCGTATATCGCACCCGACTCTCGCTTTGAAAAGCAAAAAGGCGGCGGCGTCAAGGAAAACGCCTATCACCTGCTGTTGCTGGCCGAAAGCAACACCGGCTACAAAAACCTGATGAAATTAAGCAGTATTGGATATACCGAAGGCTTTTATTACCGTCCACGTATCGACAAGGAAGTCCTTGCCCAGTTTAACGAAGGCCTGATTTGCACCTCGGCCTGTATTGCCGGCGAAGTGCCGGTGCAGTTGCTTCAGGGCGGCGAAGACGCGGCCCGCAGGGCGATTGAGCAATACCTCAAAATCTTCGGAACGGAACGGTTTTTTGTCGAAATTCAGGAACATGAACCCAATGAACATCCGCAATTGGGGCAAATGATGGCCGACCTCGCTCAGCGGATGGGCGTCGGCGTCGTTGCAACCAACGACGTACATTTTCTGGAGGCCGAGGATTACAAAGCTCACAATGCCCTGTGCTGTATCAGCACCGGCAAGAAGGTCAATGACCCCGAGCGGATGGTGTATCCGCCGGATGTGTATCTGAAAAGCCCCGACGAAATGCGTCAGCTTTTCCCGTATGCACTCCATGCTTGCGATTTAACATTGGAGATTGCCAAGCGGTGCAATGTGGAACTGGATTTGAAAAGCCGACACGCCCCCAAATACAGACCCGCCGACGGCAGCACGCCGGAAGATTATCTCTCGCGGCTGGTGTATGAAGGTGCCAAGCGGCAGTATGGTACCGTGACCACCGAAATTCGGGAGCGTATCGAACGCGAGCTGGAGGTGATTTCGGGCAAGGGCTTTGCCAGCTATTTTCTGATTGTCTGGGATTTCTGCAATTATGCCCGTGCCAATAATATCCCCGTGGGCGCCAGAGGAAGCGCTGTCGGCACGGTGGTGGGGTATTGCCTGGGCGTCTGCGATGTGGACCCGATTCGCTATGATTTGCTGTTCGAGCGATTTATGGACCCGCAGCGTACTGAGATGCCTGATATCGATATTGACATCTGTCAGGATGGACGCGGGCGGGTGCTCGAATACGTCCGCGGCAAATACGGTCATATCGCACAGATTATCACGTTTGGTACGATGAAAGCGCGTGCGGCAATTCGCGATGTCTGCCGGGTGATGGATGTCCCACTGGCCGAAGCGGATAAACTGGCCAAGCTGATACCGATGGAATTGAAGATGACCCTCGACAAGGCGCTGGACGTCGAGCCGGATTTGAAAAAGGCCTACGATGAGAATCCGCATTATCAGGAAGTCATTGACGTGGCCAAAAGGCTGGAGGGCCTTTGCCGTCATGCCTCGGTTCATGCCTGCGGCGTGGTGATTGCCGATTCGCCGCTGACCAATTTCCTGCCGCTGTATAAGCAGGGTGATTCGGATGATTTGATTACGCAGTTTGAAGGTCCGATGGTCGAAAAGGTCGGCCTGCTGAAGATGGACTTTCTGGGCCTGCGGACGCTGAGCATTATCCAGCGGGCGGTTGATTTGATCGAACAGATACACAACAAAAAAATCGACATCGAAAAAATCGATATCGCTGATCAGAAGGTCTATCAGGAGGTCTTTGCCAAAGGCAAAACCAAAGGCGTGTTCCAGTTTGAATCCGGCGGCATGCAGGACATGCTGATGAAACTCAAACCCGACCGGCTGGAAGACCTTATCGCGGCCAACGCGCTGTATCGTCCCGGCCCGATGGCGCTGATTCCCGATTATATCGACCGCAAACACGGCGGGAAATGGACCGTGCCACATCCGATCATGCGGGAGGTGCTCGAAGAGACCTTCGGCATCATGGTCTATCAGGAACAGGTGATGCGTATCTGCAACCGGCTGGGCGATATCCCGCTGCGTGAGGCGTATGGGCTGATTAAGGCCATCGGTAAAAAGATGCTGGACAAGATTGCCTCGGCCAAGAAATTATTCGTCGAAGGCTGCGTCCAGAAAGGTCTGACCGAGACGGTGGCCGAAGAAATCTTCGAACTGATTGAGCGGTTTGCCGGTTATGGTTTCAACAAGAGCCATGCGACGCGGTATTCCTTTGTGGCCTATCAGACCGCCTGGCTGAAGACCTATTACCCGGTCGAATTTATGGCGGCGCTGCTGACCTACGAAATGGGCGACACCGACAAAGTCGTCGAGTATATCGGCGAATGCCGCGGTATGGGGATCGAAGTCCTGCCGCCGGAAATCAACGAAAGTTTTGTCGATTTTACGGTCGTCTATAATAAGGAACACGGTGCCACCTCCGGCAGTGTGATTCGATTCGGACTGGCCGCCGTTAAGGGTGTCGGGGCCAAGGCCGTCGAGCAGATTATCGCCGCCCGCCAGAAAGCAGGGCGGTTCAAGAGCCTGTTCCATTTTTGCGAAAATGTGGATTTGCGAGCCGTGAATAAACAGGTGATAGAAGCCCTGATCAAAGCCGGGGCGTTTGACAATCTCGGCGGCAGCCGTTCCCAGATGATGGCGGCCATGGAAAAAGCAATGCAGGCCGGAGCCTCGATGCAGGTTGATAGCCAGCGCGGGCAGATGAATTTCTTCGGTGCCGGCGGTTTCGGCGACGACAAATCCGATGCCCAGACGCTCCCCGATGTGCCGCCGTGGCCGGAAACGCAGATGTTGGTTTATGAAAAGGAAGTCCTCGGTTTTTATGTCACCAGCAACCCGCTGAGCAAATACGCCGAGCAGATCGATGCTTATTCGACCTGCAACACCGCCCGCCTGTCGGGGATGAAGGAAGGTGCCGAGGTGGTCATCGGTGGACTGATCAGCAAGGTGCGGACGATGCTGACCCGCAACGGCAAGACCGCGGGGCAGAAGATGGCCGTGATGGAACTGGAAGACCTGCAGGGCAAATGCGAAGTGGTGCTCTTTCCCAAGGCATACGAAAATTTCGGTGCCATGGTTGAGGTGGACAAGGTTGTCTTTGTTCGCGGCAAGGTCGATACTCGCCGGGAAAATCCCAATATTCTGGCCGATGAACTGATTGGCCAGGAAGAAGTGGTCGATAAACTGGCCGCCCAGGTCTGGATCAACCTGTTCAGCCACGAAATCAACGAAGAAAAAATCAATCGCATCAAGAGCCTGTGCAGCACCCATCGCGGCAAAAGCCCGCTGCATGTGCGGGTTCAGACCGGCGGTTTTCAGATTGTCGCCATTGCCGATCGGAGCCTGTCGGTCCGGCCGGATGCGGATTTTTATCATAAGCTCGAATCGGTCGTCGGTGCAGGCAAGGTGCGGCTCAGGTCGAATTAATTCGATAGTGTAAAACTGTAATCTTCTAAGGTTGATAGGAGGCCCGGATGGTTCAGTGGAATTATAAAAATGAAGTTGGCGGAATGCTTTTATTGATGATGTTTCCGGCCGGTTTTGTGGCAATCTATGCATTGTTCGGTTTGCTGCCCGCCGTATTTGGAATTGCAGGAATTACCCTTGCCGGCTTTTACCTCTGGCGAAATAGAAAAAAGTAATCATATACCCAACGGGTATGATTATTCCGCGGCGGCCACAGGCCGCTTTTATGCCGCGTGCAGGGTCAAGTTACCCTACATAGCCGCGGTTATAATCTGCTGCTGGAAGCTGGCGGCTGAAAGCTCTTTGTCCGCGACGAACCGGGAAATTATAAGTAGGATCAGTATAAATAATGAAAATCATGGATATTGTTAAATCCCGCTGGCCGGAACTGCTGATGATACTGGTGTTCCATGCCTGTCCTTTGTTTCTGTTCGGGGATGTTGAGGTGACAGAGCTGCCGGCCGACCAGCAGCAATTTTCCGGAACTCAGTTTTTGCTGGGGATGGCCGTAGCCGCGTTCGGCATTATCAGCCAGATGATGCTGTGGGGATTTTTGCGTACAACGGCGGTCACTGCGACTCAGCCGATTGCCCCGGGACAATTGCTGATTGCCGGACGGTGGTACTTCTGGAAACTGTTTGCTTTTCAGGTTATTTTAATGCTGCTGCTTGTCATCATAGCATCGACGCTGCAGGTCGTGCTGACGATTTCTTTTTATGGCAGCTCCGCTCTGGAACATAGTCCGGCCTGGATTCAGATTGTCAGTTTTCTGGCAGCCATGCTGGTCATGCTTAAGCCCTCCTATTTTATTCCGGCCGTAGTCCTGGCCAGAGATTGCAGTTTACTTGAATCCCTTCAGGCCATTCGTTTCCTGAGCCTGTGGGAGATGAAAACCTTCCTGCCGATTGCGATTGTGTTCTTTGTGGCGGTGGGGGCGGTGGAATCTCTCTCGGCCCTTGTACATCGGGGCCATTTCCTGTATTATCCTTTGCTGGCCGTGCAATCGGTAGTGATGTCGGTCGGTATGATTGCGGTATATTTATCGGCAATGCTGGAGGTGTTGCAGCGGATTCCCAAACCCTCCCGGCAGCAAACAGAAGGCGAAAACGATGAGTCTTGATTTTCACGGAAAATTTATCGTGCTGGACGGCCCCGACGGCTGCGGCAAGACCACCCAGCAGAAACTGCTGTCCGAGTGGATCCAGGGCTGCGGTGCCGAGGTGGTCTGTTTCCGCGACCCAGGTACGACGGCCATCGGCGAGCAAATCCGTACGATTCTGCTGGACCCCGCCCACACGGCGATGGGGGATAATGTCGAAGTCCTGCTGTATATGGCGGCTCGAGCTCAGTTGTGGAAAGAATGCATTGCCCCGGCCCTGAAAACCGGGGCCTGTGTCCTGATGGACCGCTGGCTGTCCAGTACCTGTGCCTATCAGGGGCGTGCCGGCGGATTTGGCGTCGAAAAGGTGGTTCGCATTGCCGAAGAGTCGCTGGAGCGGGTCTGGCCGGATGCGACGCTCATCCTGGATGTCGATATCCAGACGGCCGCCGCCCGGATGAATCGTCCGCTGGACCGTATGGAGCAAAAAGGAGGCGGCTACCACCAGCGAGTCCGTGAGGGCTTTCTCGAATTATGTAATCATTACAGCGGCATTTTTAAAGTCGATGCGACACGTTCCGCCGTGGACGTTCAAAACCATATTCGTGTCATTCTTGAAGGCTGTTTTGGCGGGCAGGCGAAATGACAACACAGGCCGCCTCATTGCAATCCATCTTTTGTCAGGATAAGGCCATCGGCCAGCTTCAGCACGCCTTTGCCGCTGGTAAAATGGCTCATGCCTACATCTTCGCCGGCGCTGACGGCGTCGGGCGGGCCGCGACCGCCAAAGCCTGGGCCAAAATGCTGCTGTGCCGCAGCCGTGTACAGAAACAAACGCCTGCGGGTTCATTTTCTGACAGTTGCGGGCGCTGTCCATCCTGTCTTTTATTCGAAGGCGAAGGACACCCGGATTATATTTCGATTTACAAGGAATTGCTCTCTTTCACGCGAGAAGGCAAGAATCGCAAACCGCCGCTGGATATGCCGATTGATGTCATCCGCGAATTTCTGATCGAAAAACTGGCCTCCAAACCCCAGGAATCGGATTACGTGGTCTATGTGATTCACGAGGCCGAGAAACTCAATATCGCCGGCCAGAATGCACTGCTCAAAACTCTCGAAGAGCCGCCGTCGTTTTGTGTCATTATCCTGCTGTGCTCCAAAACCGAATCGCTGCTGCCGACCATTCACTCCCGCTGTCAGATTGTCCGTTTCGGGGCCGTGGATCGGGAGCATATCATGGTCGCCCTCAAACAGCAGGGTGTTACTCCCTCTGCGGCCGGCTACTGGGCCGGTTTCAGCGATGGTTCGCTCGGACAGGCCCTGACTTGGGCCCAGCTCGAATGCGACGGCAAAAGCGTGTATGATATCAAAAAAGATATCGTTTTGCGGCTTGGCGAGTTTCAATTAGCCAACACGCTTGAACTGTCCGAATGGCTTTCACAGGCCGCCAAGGCGGTCAGTGGGGCATTGGGCAAAAAGGCGGGTCAGGTCAGCTCCACCGACATCAACCGCCGCGGGCAGAAACTGATTATTCAGATGGTTCAATGGGCCGTCTATGATGCGATGCGGCTTTTGCTGGGCCTGTCGGAAGGGTTGGTCAACAGCGACCAGCTCGATGCCATCCGAAGTCTGGCCGGCCGGCTCGATTATGACCGGGCGGCAAAAGTGGTCCTGCATTGTCAACAAAAGATACAATGGATTGACAATAGTGTAAATGAGAAGCTGATTTTTGAAGGGTTATTGTTAAATCTTGCCGGATTGGATATACTATCGACCTCTGTGTCTTGATTGAAGTCAAACAGGATTCGATAAAGACGAGTAATGCGATAAATTATAGCGAGAATAAGAATGACACAACCAGACAATACAGCCAAGCAGAAACCGCAGCCGCCTCGAAAGCTTATGCTGGTTCGATTCGGCAAGATGGGAACGCTCGGCTGGTGTGATCATAATGAGACCGTGATTCCTCATACCAAACCGCATGTGGTTATCAAGACCAGCCGGGGTCTTGAACTCGGGCAGCTTGTCGGGGTATGCAATTATCGTGCCGGCCAGTTCAAGAGTACTCCCGAACAGGTTGAGGAATATTTCGGACCGACCGAGACCGGTCAGCCGGTGATTACGGAGACCGGAACGTTTGTGCGTTTTGCTACGCCTGAAGATCTGCGTGAACAGCAGCATCTGGAAATTTCGGCAGTCGCAGAGGCCAAGACCTGCGAAAAATTGGCCGCAGAACTGAATCTGCCCATGAAAATTATCGAGGCCGAACATCTGTTTGGCGGCGAACGCGTGGTGATTTATTTCACCAGCGAAGGGCGGGTGGATTTCCGTGAGTTGGTCAAGCGCATGGCCCGCGAATACCAGACCCGTATCGAATTGCGGCAAATCGGTTCCCGCGACGAAGCCAAACTGGTCGGCGATTACGAAACCTGCGGGCAGGAATGCTGCTGCAAGCGGTTCCTGAAAATACTGGCCCCCGTGAACATGCGGATGGCCAAGCTGCAAAAGGCCACTCTGGACCCATCCAAAATCAGCGGTCATTGCGGCCGTTTGAAGTGCTGTCTCCGTTATGAAGATGCGACCTACCTGGAATTGCGGGAGCATCTGCCCAAAAAAGGCGAGACCGTGACTACGGCTCAGGGTATCGGGCGCGTGGTGGATGTTCAGATTCTGACACAGCTTGTCGTGGTGCAGTTTGAAAATGGTGACCGGCAGGCCTGGCCCGTGGATGAGCTTAACGCCCTGAACAAGCTTGCCCCCGCTGAGGAAGTACAAAAAGAAGTCGTTGCTAGCGAACCGCTGCCGAAAGTGTCTGAAAAAGAAATCAGCGCTGTCGATGAGGCGGCGACGGAAATCGAAGATATAAGCCGCCAGATGCGCCGCGAAGACGAACGCCCGCGCGGCGGCCAGCAGCGTCCCCCGAGGGAGTCGCAGCCGCAATCCCGTCCGCAGCAATCGGGACAACAGGACCGCGGCGGAAGACCCGACCGTCCCGGCGGCGGCAAAAACCGAAATAAAAAATTCAAGAAACGTTTTCAAAACAACAACGGGAATAACAATCCCGGCAATCGCAATAATGGCGGGCCCAGGCCCAACCAGAATCAAAATCCGCGGCCCAATCGACCTCAGCAGCCGGAAGGTGGAAATCAATGACGCGAAAAATGCTTGTGACCTCGGCGTTACCCTATGCCAACGGGCCGATTCATATTGGCCATCTGGTCGAATACATCCAGACGGACATCTGGGTGCGTTTTCAGAAATTATGCGGCAATACCTGTTATTATTTCTGTGCCGATGATACCCATGGCACTCCGATTATGATTCGGGCCAAGAATGAAGGCATCCGTCCCGAAGACCTGATTGGCCGGATGCACGGCGAACACCTGCGGGACTTTACAGCATTCCATGTCGGCTTCGACAATTATTACACGACTCATTCGCCCGAGAACAGGGAATTGAGCAGCCTGATTTATGAACGTGCCAATGCCGCCGGCTCGATTGTGGAAAAAAGCATTCAGCAGGCCTATGACGATCACGAAAAAATGTGGCTGCCCGACCGGTTTATTAAGGGTACCTGCCCTCGCTGCAAGGCCGAGAATCAATACGGCGATTCCTGCGATGTCTGCGGGGCGCACTATCAGGCCTCGGAATTGATTAACCCAGTCAGCGCCGTCAGCGGCAAGCCTCCCGTGCTCAAGGAAAGCAGGCATTTCTTCTTCCGCCTGACCGATTACGCCGACCGGCTGCGGCAATTGTTCGCCGCCGGTTATGTTCAGGATTCGGTCCAGAACAAGCTGGAAGAATGGTTCGCCGCCGGCCTGAAGGACTGGGATATCTCCCGCGACGGCCCGTATTTTGGCTTCGAAATCCCCGGGCACAAGGATAAATATTTCTACGTCTGGCTGGATGCACCCATCGGCTACATGGCCTCCTGCAAGAATTACTGCCAGCGCAACGGAATGGATTTCGATCAAGTCTGGAACAGCGGCGACTACGAGATTTATCATTTTATCGGCAAGGACATCATGTATTTTCATGCGTTGTTCTGGCCGGCGCTGCTGTTTGCCGCTGATCTTCGCAGGCCCAATAAGCTGTTTGTTCACGGCTTCCTGACCGTCAACGGCCAGAAGATGAGCAAGAGCAAGGGCACTTTTATCATGGCCCGTACGTATCTTGAGCATCTGGACCCGGAATACCTGCGATATTATTACGCCTCCAAGCTGTCTGGCGACGTGGGCGATATCGACCTGAATATCGATGATTTCATCAACCGCGTCAACGCCGACCTGGTGGGCAAACTGGCCAATCTGGCCAGCCGCTGCGGCCCGATGCTGACCGGCAAGCTCGATGGCCGTCTTGGCTCTCTGGACGCCGCCGGCAAAGACCTGCTGGCCTTGCTGGTTGCGGCCAAACAGGATATCATCGCCGATTACGAACAATTGAATTACGCCTCGGTCATCCGCCGGGTGGCTGCGATGGCCGATGTCTGTAATAAATACACCGAAGATAACCAGCCCTGGGTGGTGGTCAAGACCGACCCCGAACGAGCCCGCATCACGCTGACGACGATCCTGAACGCGGTCCGGATACTGACGATTTATCTTAAACCGGTCATTCCTGCGTTTGCTGACAAAATTGAGCGTTTCCTCGATATCCCGGCCCAGACGTTTGCCGATGTGGAAGCGACGCTGGAAGACCGACCGATCAAAAACTTTATACGACTTGTGGAACGTGTGGACAAAGAAAAGGTAGAAGCCATGATTGAACAAAGTAAGCCTGCCGAGCAGCAGCCTGCTGCTCAGCCAGCCCCCGCAGCAGAAGAACAAAAACCCGCATTGCCCGCCGGATGGGATGAACCTCTGGCGCCCGAATGTACCATAGACGATTTTGCCAAAGTGGATTTACGCATTGCCCGGGTGCTCAAGGCCGCGGCGGTCGAAGGCGCCGATAAGCTGCTCAGTCTCGAACTGGACCTGGGCGGCGATGTCATCCGTCACGTCTTTGCCGGCATTGCCAAGGCCTATAAACCCGAAGAGCTCGTCGGTCGGCTGGTGATTTGTGTCGCCAATCTCAAGCCCCGCAAGATGCGGTTTGGCCTGTCCGAAGGCATGGTCTGTGCTTCCGGCCCCGGCGGCAGCGAAGTCTTCCTGCTGTCTGTCGATTCCGGCGGCAAACCCGGCCAGCGCATTCACTAATCGATTCATGGAGAACCGGCTTGGCCAAGCTCAGTATCGAACAAGTTGCCCGTGATGATGGACGGTATGACCCCCGCGCCGTGAAGTTTGTCTTTGAAGGCCTGGGCCATACCATCGAAAAACTCCGTCTGGATGAAGAGGCCGACCAGCCGCGTCATGTCAGCGGGCAGGAGCTGGCATGGGGTTTGGCGGACCTCGCTCGTAAACGCTGGGGCAGACTGGCGGCGATGGTACTCAATCACTGGGGCGTCCGCCGCACCCGCGACTGGGGCGATATCGTCTATCTGATGATTGAACACGAATGGATGAGTTCGCAGGAAAACGACCGCATCGAAGACTTCGACGAGGTCTATGATTTCCTGTCGGTCTTCGAGAAAAACTTCGTCATTGACATCAAGTAATACGGTTTAGCTTAGTACTTCCCGAATAATCCGCTTATACGCCTCTTTGGCCTGCTCAAGCTGCTCGATGGCGATAAACTCGTTGGGCTTGTGGCACATCCCCGGCTCTCCCGGCCCCAGGATAATCACCGGAGCATTGAGCCTTGCCAGCCACGGCCCGTCGGTGGTAAAGCCAACGGCGCTAACCTCGTCTGTCCCCACTGCCTTGCAGACTTGTTTCAGAAATGGATTATCCGCGTCCGTCTCCAGTGCCGGCACTGAACGCACGACTGAAATCGAGGCATCGAAATCCTTGTCATGCCGTTTAAGCTGTTCGAGCAGCCGTTCAATATCCTGAATGACCACGTTATGAGCCTGCCCGGGCAGCGTGCGGATATCCACCCGAATCGAACACTGGTCCGGCACAATATTCGGAGCTTGTCCGCCTTCAATCTGGTTGATGCTCATACTGCAGCCTCCCAGCAGCGGATGAGGAGGGAAATTAATCTTGTGTTCTTTGAGCTTTTGTATCAGCGCCACCATCTTCTCGATGGCATTAATCCCCAGATGCGGCATGGAACCATGGGCGGTCTTGCCGACGGTGGTGATTTTCAGCCATAAAATCCCCCGATGGGCCCGCATGATTTGCATCCCTGTCGGCTCCGGCACAATAATCCCCGCCAGCGGCCCGATCGTCGATTCCACATTACGCACAAATCGCTTGACGCCGACACTGGTGGTCTCTTCTGCGGCAGTCCCGCTGAAAATTAAATCCCCTGCAAGACTGCCGGCCTCATTTTTAATCTCGGCCACTGCCACAGCGACCGCTGCAATCCCCCCCAGCATATCCGTTGCCCCGCGGCCTAAAATCCTGCCATCCTGTTCAATCCCTTCAAAGGCCGGAAACGCCCAGGTTTCCTGTCCCTGCGGCACTACATCCAGATGCCCCGCGAACAGCAGGGCGGGTTTGCCGCCGGTTCCCGCAATTCGGGCGGTCAAGTTGGCATTCTTGTCATCCCAGCAGTCGATTTCGCAGTCAATCCCCAGAGGGTTCAGGAATTGCTGCACTACCTGTGCCGTTTCAATTTCACCTTTATCTGATGTCGGTGCCGTTCGTATCAGTTGTTTTAATAAGTCTCGCATAAGACTTATCATTATAACCCGTCGGGCCAAAAAGAAAACCCCCTGTATCCGCAAATTTCAGCAGGATTTCAGCCTCATCACGGTGGGTTATAAATTCAAACTCATCAGCCAATATCGCCCCAGTTCCGCCAGGTCACTCAGGTTGACGGTCCCATCGCGATTGATATCCGTCCGCTGATAGAAATCATTCGCATACCCGCCTGACGCCGCCAGCCAGTAATCCACCAACCGCATCAGGTCATTTCCATCAACTGTCCCATCCACCACCACATCCCCCGGCAGGGGGTCAGCCAGGAATACCAGCGTAAAATCCTCCGAAGCCTCGTACCTGCCGAGACTGTCCACAATACGATACGTAATCCAGTAGGGGGTGCTGAAGGTCTGCCCGGCCGGGGCGCTGAGCCGATATTGCAGGTGAATGTGCGATTCCGGCATCGTACTGTGACAGAAGCGGTCTCCGGGCTGCTGAAGTGTGATTCCATAGCTGGTATTGCGGGCCGTCAGTCCCGTCCGTATCCGGACGCACTCAATCCACAGGCAGTAATCGCTGTTGGCTGCTCCGACCAGTTGCCGGGCCATATCGTCGGCGATGACATCAAATCCCGGCTCGCCAATCTGGTAGCGGCTGTAAAGCGAGCTGTAATACATCGGATAATGCCAGAGCAGCCAGGTTGGGTCGGAACTATGCGATGGGTCACTGTGCCGATAAATCTGCGAACACTCCACGAACAATTGATCATCATCCGGCGTCCCCGCAATCCCATCCGCATTGCATCCAATCCGATAATGATCCAGCGGGCAGTCGCCAATGCACAAAGAAAAGCCGAAACAACACATTAATCCAATCAAAGCCAGTCGTATTTGAATCATGGTATCAATCCTTATTCATTATTGTGAATACAGCTAATCATCCAGCGGCGGCCAGCCCGGTGCGTACTGCGGAAACCACAAACACATTCCGCCCGGCCAGCCCCAGGTCTGTTCCACAGCCAGCATCGCCGCGTGACCATCGACAAAGACATAACTGGAACAATTCCGGTGCCGCTCCCAGGCGATTTGTGCTTTTGCCTCTTCAATCGAACCCCAGTTTTCCGGGTGAATATGGTCATACCGTGTCCAGCTATCCGGCGACTCGCTGATATAAATGCAATACCCCGGCCGGCGAATCCGCGAAGCGACGTTGTAATAGCCTTTTGTCTGTGGACATAGCGGGTCCAGCAGGGCATTCAGGGCAAAACTGGACCACCGTGCGTCCGTCGGCTGGTCCTCGAGCGGCAGCGTCCAGTCGATAAATTGTTTCGAGCTGTCGGACGGGCATCGCGTCAGCAGAGTCTCTGAGGTATAGGCCGCAAGAATATTCAGCCAGTAATCTTCCGGCCTGGTGATATGACACGAACTGGGCGGCAGGCGGTCCTTTTGTTCCATCAGGTAGGCGGAGATGGCAATTCCCATCTGCCTGCCGTTGCTCAGGCAAATCATCTTGCGGGCCGAATCTTTGGCCTTTTTCAGCGATGGCACCACAATCGCCAGCAGCATTGCGATAATGGCGATGACCACCAGCAATTCAATCAGCGTAAATGCCCGTCGTTGAGATCCGAAAGGGGAGCGGGAAGTGATCCCGCCCCCGATTTTACGGTTACCGCGGACGTTCGCCGAAACGATTAGTCCTTGTGCAGTCATGGTTTTATTTCCGTACCGACCGGCGTTTGAGGGCCGCAGCAGCCCCAAGTCCCAGCAGCATCAGGCTGGCTGGTTCCGGAATGGTCTGGAATGTCATCGTATAGACTTCCGAAGCGTCAAAGCCGGTGTTTCCCAGATCGACAACCTGAAACTGGGCTGTAAAGGTCTGCCCCGGCCCATCGGCCAAAGCCAGAAACGCAGTATGAGCATGAAAGCCCCATGCCCCCAGTGTCCCGTTTTCATTATATTGATCGCTCATCCACAGGGTATCCAGCGCCAGCCGGTCGCCATCGGTGGTCAATATCTCCTGCCCGGTGGCCTCCAACTCCATATAAAAATCAAGCGATGAAAAGCTGACCCGCTCCAGGGCAATTTGCCAGGCCGGCTCCACGCTGCTGTCGGACCCGCCGAGCTGATAAAGCCCACTGGCCGGGTGGGCGGATATCCAGCAATCCAGTTGGGCCTCATAGACCGCCTTGCCGTTGACAACATCGCCGGTCGGAGTCATATAAATGGTGGACCACTGCGGCTGCTGCGGTTCTGCAAAAATCCACAGGGTCGTATCGTCCGCAGTGCCCGTGATGCCGTCGGCATTCAGGCCGATATGGGTGTGATCATGAGCCAAAACCGTGTTGGACACAATAAGACAGACGGCCAGAGCCGCCATAACAATTACCTTGTTCATAAAATCATCCCTTCTCCGAAAAGAACTCTTTCCGGATCGAAAGTCAATAGAATGGACGCAGAATCGGACACAACCGAATCTGCATAATCGAAACAGCTAAAACAAATGGAATGATTTTATAGAACCGGAGGAGCCCGGCTGGCTTTGGGGGATGGGGCAAACGAAAGAACGATAGTTTGCTGTCCACAGAGGCAGTAATATCCAGCATCAAATCCAAAAACAAGGGCTGGTGAAATATCAGGTTGATACGAATTCTGATCGCCCGCCAGCACCTGGCAAATCCGGCAATTCGAGTCGCCGGAGTCATGAGTGTCCGGGAGGCAGGGAGTCCCGTGCTCTGGATGCACTTTTTCGTGATGACAGACCTGAATATGCAGGCTCTGTGTGATGCCTGTCATCAGGCACAGCAGACTCACCAGCACAGCCGCTATACAGATTTTATACCGATACGGTTTCATGTTCAGCAGTATTACAGGTCGAACACAAGCCTTCCATTTGAAGCTGTTGACGCTCGAGTCGAAAACCCTCGGGCAATACAACCGTGGGAGGAACAACCTCCGTCAGACAGATGGTTTTATGGCAGGTCGTACAGACAAAATGCGGATGACACAAATGCTCCGAGCAATGGTGCGAAGGCTCGTAAAATTGAACCCGATCTCGAATCAGCGCCGCATGAACAAGGCCTGTTTCCACCAGCGAATGCAGGGTGCGATACAGGGTTACTTTGTTGGCGGACTCTCCCATCCGCCGGGCAATCTGCTCCCGGCTGAGCGGCTCATCTGCGGTCAGCATCGCCGACAGCATCGACATGCGCACACGTGTCGGACGCAGTCCGCCCCGTTTCAACATTTCTACAGCTTTTTTATCTGTCGATTGCATACACTCTTAAAGTTGAAGAATTTAGCAAAATACAGGCAAATAAAGACCTGATATCCTGTTTTATTATAACATTGGATTATACCTGAATAAATAAACAAATGCAACTGAGTTGCATAATATTATTTGAGAAATCCTGTTTTTTTGTCATAAGTTTTACTAATATCACGTTGATTTCAATTAATATTGTCTTAAAATCCTCGAAGAATTATCTTGCAGGGGGGCTGTTTTTGACCATAATAATTTGTTTATAAAATATGGCGCGACATTCACAAGTTAAAAAGGATATTCGATGGGACCAGTACTGCGTGGTTTAATTAAACTGCAGCGGGTAGAAAACAGGCTGCGTGCGGTGCAAAATAAACTGACACGTTGCCGTAGGAGTGTTCTCTTTCAGGAAAATCAGCTTCGCACAATGCAAAGCAGCCTCGAGGCCAAACACGAGGAAATCAAACTGACCCGCATACAGGCGGATCGATTGGAACTGGAACTGAAATCACGGGATGAGCATCTGACCAAACTTCGCTCGGCTCTGAATACAGCGCGAACCAATAAAGAATATTCCGCCATTCTGACGGAATTGAACACCTCTAAAGCGGATGATTCCAAGCTCGAAAGCCAGATTCTGGACCTCATGAAAAACATCGAAGCCGATCAGGCCCAGTGTCTGGAAATCCAAAAGCAAATCGAAGACCAGAAAGTCAAGCTGGAACAGACCCGCGGCGAATCCGAAGGCAAGGCTGCCGAGCTTGAAAAAGAAGTCAATGTCATCCAAAAGGAATGGGACCTGATGGCTCAGAAAGTCCCTGTCGAAGTCCTGCAGATTTTCAAACGTGTCGCTGAAACCTACGATGGCGAAGCCACCGCGACAATTGAACATACGGATGAAAATGCCGCGATCTATAGCTGCGGAGGCTGTTTTATGGGGGTGCCTGCCGAGGCCATCAATGTCCTGTCCAACAGGGACGAAATCATGCGGTGCTCCAACTGCACCCGGATTCTGGTTCTGGAAGATTCGGACGAATAACTCATTGCAGCACAGGAGCGGCCTGCCGTGACAAAGATGACAGTGTACACCGATGGAGGCAGCCGCGGGAATCCCGGCCCGGCCGCGGCCGCATATATTCTCAAAGACGCCGCCGGCAAAACCACAGGCGGCAAGGCGTTTTTCCTCAATCAAACCACCAATAACATTGCCGAATACAACGGCATTCTGCGCGGCCTGGAAGCTGCCAAGGCTGCCGGCTCCACGCAAATCGAATTGCTCAGCGACAGCGAACTGATCATCCGGCAAATCCACGGCCAGTATAAAGTCAAAAGCGACAACCTCCGGGAGTTGTTCTGCCAGGCCATGGAACGACTTACCGGTTTTAAATCCTGGCAGGCCCGCCATATCCCCCGCGAACAAAATAAAGAAGCTGATGCCCTGGCCAATCGGGCAATGGATGCACAACAGGATGTTGAATTGGCAGTGCAATGTGACGCCTCGACAGCCAAACCGGTCCGTCTTGGCGTGCTCATCAGCGGCGGGGGCCGGACCATGGAAAATCTCGATAAGCTGATCAAGGCCGGGAAACTGTCGGCCGAGATTGCGTGTGTCATCTGTTCCCGTCGCGAAATCAAAGGTGTGGACCTGGCCCGCAAGCTGGGCTTTGAGCCTGTCATCATTCGCGTCAGGGATTACCCCGAAATCACGCAGTTCAGCACCCAAATTGCCAAAACGCTCGATGCC
>JBDKVE010000225.1:0-4293 GCA_039679345.1 Anaerohalosphaeraceae bacterium | reverse complement strand
TTTACTTATTATCGTTACCCTGCTATTGAGTTTTTTCTTAACATCGAGCGCTTCCTTCGTCCGAACCAATAAGCTACAGCTTGCGTGGATAAGCGGCGACGATGCTGTGGCGTATGAATTGGAGGTACTGAACAAGCCTTATCAGCCAACTGATTCCGTACCGGCCGACGAGCTCGTCTACCATGCGGCAGATATTTTTACTCCCGGCATTGAGCTGGACTTAAATCAGCTTGCTATTCCGCATATTGATAAAGCATACTATAGAATTAGGCCCTTAGATTTAAACAGGCAGCCTATCGCGAATTTTTCTGAACCTATGCCGTTATCCGGCGGGCAATTAAATCCCACAGCCCCCCAGCCCACAGCTCTTTTCAATTCAAATCGTCCGGCACCGCTTTACCCGACATATTCCTGGATCCCTGTATTAGGAGCAAAACATTACATCGTTGAAATTACGAAGGGTGCTCCTGAAAACCCCAACGGAATCCGCCCCTCAATGAAGCGGGTGCGCAGCTACACCGTGGATGGCGGATTTGATTGTTATGACACACACGCTTATGTAGAAGAAAGCACCTATTACTGGCGAGTACTTGCCCTGAATAGCTGCTACTTTCCTATCGGCACTTACTCGGATGCCATCCCCTTTCATGTTTCTGTAAAGCACTATACGTTGGCAGTTTTTGGCGACAGCATTACACATGGCGGCGGAGCTGTATCCAACCCGCCTTCCGATATTCGGTTTGACTACTCGTCTTACATACCTTACGAAATTAAAAACCTGGGCAGAAGCGGCGACAGTGCTGAATCCTTAGTCGAGCGTTTCGACAGCGACGTTTTGCCGTTTCAGCCGAAGTATCTTTTGATCCTCATAAGCGGCAACAGTATACGAGGCGGAACGAAGGGCGAAGATGTAATTGAACAATTCCAAAGGCTCATCAATAAATGTGAGCAAGCCGGCATAACTCCAATTTTTTTAACGATTCCACCGATCAATCCCGACAGAATTGAACAAGTCTTTCAAAGGCCATCTGTTGATGATTGGCAAAATCAAACTGATATCGTCAATACTTTCTTAAAAAAGCAGCCATATGTAATTGATATTAACCCCTTATTAAGCGATCAGCGCGGCTATTTGCCGGTAATCTATTCACAAGACGGGCTGCATCCTGATATCTCGGGTAAAAAGGTGATAGCTGACGCTGTAATTAAATTTCTTTATACTTTTGATAGAAATTGAAACGGAAAACAGGGTATCCGTATTTGCGCTGTCCGGCGCAAGTAAATTCTGCCTGTATAAGGCCTGCCTTTCGGCAGGCCTTTTCATTTATACTATATGGCATGGTGAAGCCGGGGCCGGCTTAGCCCGCAAAAACAGAGTGACATTTTTAAATATCTGTCGGTTGTTAACTGCCTGAACAAATACATCTTCGACGCAGCTGTCAATGCACAATAAATCGGTTACAGCAATACTTGATTTGAGGACAATAAAAGTTGAAAAAGGAATGTCGAAATGAGCGGCATGAACGGATTGTTGACGTACAGCGGCTGTATACACAATTTTTTGGTGAATGATGCCTTCAACAATCAGTTTTTTACCGGTCAACGTAGTGCCTTCTTGATTTTTTGTACCCTCTGGCGTCTCAATAATTCGCTTGGAAATAATCCTTACTTGAATATAGACTTTATCAATAGATTCAATATCCGGTTTTTGGCAGGGCAGCGTCAGCACTTCCGGTATGGATAGCTCCGACCAGTTTCTATCGGTGACAAGTGCCGCATCCACATCCTCAAAGGTAAGCGTTGATGGATCGCATAACCCAATTATCTCTACCGCACTTTCAGTACAATTACAAATCACGCCTCATAACCTCCTTCCTCATGACTGGCAAACCAGCGGTGTAGCTTTAATAAACAAAGTTACGTTTGTAAACACCTGTCTATCGGTACAACCCGCCACGAAAATATCTTCTATGCACATATCAATCTTGAATCTTCTGGTTAATGGATCATCCTCGTCTAGAATAATGAAAGCCGAGAATGGAACATCGAAATGCATCGCGTGAACAGACTGTTCCGGAACTGCCGCCGTGTAGATGAATTTTTGTCTGAGAACTCCTTCGATTACTAATTTTCTGCCGGTAGTATACAAACCTTCCGCATTGGTAATGGGTACGATTGTCTCAACACCATATGCATCTGTTCTGATGAGCACCGGCGTTCTCACTACCCTCTGGGAAATTAACTGCGACACAATTGTAACGTCTAACAACTGCTCAATATCGGGTTTTTTCTCTGGAACACATAAAACTTCCGGAATGAATAACTGTACCCATCTTCTGTCCGTAGCAAGGGTCAACATGCTTGACACCGTAGTCTCCGGGCATGTGCCTTTTACTCTCAATAACTGTTTGCACTCATGTTCTTCCGGTTTCGAAAAATGCATTTTACAGGCTGACGTACAGGTGACTGAACCCATATTGAGATTATCCGTCGTTTCACAGGATTCCGTTTGACTCTCAACGCAATAATCCACTTTCTTCCCTCCTTCCCTTATAACTCGCTCAGGCATTCTGCTCCTGCCGTCGGTGCAGGTACTGCCTGAAGCAATAATGTCACATTCTTAAATATATACCGATCGCGGAATTCTTTGATAAATAGATCTTCTACACAAACATTCACCTGAAAATTAATTAACTGAGTATCCACTGATTTTGCATCTGGACCTGTACCAATTGTAATAAATTGCGGAATTACAATATAAGCAGAAAATGGTACGACAAAATGCACTGAATGCACTGTTTGCTCGGGAACTTCTGCCGTGTAGGTTACAGTTTGACAAAGCTGCCCTTCGACAATCAATTTTCTTCCGGTTACAACAACCCCCGCGTAGTTAGTAATGAACGCAGTGCCAGTCACTGGGCTGCGCGGAGTTATGATTACTTTCTTTCTTACAATATTTGCCGAAATATTCACTGAATTAATCTGCTCAATACAAGGCTTTTGACTGGGAATAATCAGCGTTTCCGGCACTGAAATTTCCGTCCAAAAGGGATTGAGGTTTAAATCAAATGCCTGAATATCACAAAGACCGGCAATGTCAATACCAAACATATCGGCCTGACACCCATAACTCATGAAAAAGCCTCCTTTCTTGAATTAGAAGTTTATTATAATACTTCACAATGGTTATGGCTAAGACAAAAATACATCGTCGATATACCAAATGCCGCCCAATAATGTCTCCCCTACAGGAGGAACAGTCAGAGGATTCACCTCCTCGGCAATAAATACAAGCGTCAACTGGAAGGCATCGCTGCACTTACATGGGTTCGGCGGATATTTACAGCAGGAATCCAGGAAGTAATAGGATTCAAAATCATATCCTGTTACTTGAATAGGCGTAGTTGACGGGGTTACCGTTACTTGATTAGGCACGCCTTCCATAATGATTACAGAGGCAACAGCATCAGCCGGATTCAGTGTCCCGCTGCTGATTTGAGTGCGCACATCACCACGGAACACCAGCGCACTTGTACGCAAGCTAAAAGTGTTTGCCGCGCCGTTTTTCTGGTCATATCTTGCTCCCCAGAAATTAAGCTGTGTGAAGAAAGAACGGTTGCGGCCGGAAAGCATCGACAAATCAATAAGCTGGGTCAGATATGCGTTCTGCCAAGTACCCGGCAAAGCGGGATCTGTAGGATTCGGCACAAATACAGGCTGAAGCCGTGCAGAAGTGCGGCCGGTATGGGCGATACGCGTTAAGAAAGCTGAATCGATTTCCGGTGACGGCGGCAACGGTGCAAGGCTTGCCCTTATTGCCAACCAGTTGCTCGTTAATATCGGACCTTCGAAGCTTCCGTCTTTAACTAAATTGCATCTTATACCGCTTTCCCGCAAATCACCTTGAGGCCAACATGTTCCTTGAATGCCGGGATATCCGGGAGATCCAAGGCAAATCGGCGTACTGCTGCAGCCGGACTGAACGGGAGCTGCCGGCGGCTCGGGTGGCCCAGTGCATATCTGTGTACAATTACCACAGGACGAAGCGGGAGGCGCTGTTGGTCCGGGAGATCCAGTGCATATCGGCGTGCGGTTACAGCAGAACTGAACTGGCGGCCCTGGCGGTCCGGGTGGTCCTGCGGGTCCGGGTGGTCCAGTTGAGCCAGTTGGTCCCGGCGGTCCGGGTGGTCCCTGACAGCCGGTATCTCCCCTTGGTCCAGGAGGCCCTGCGGGTCCCGGATAGCCTGGAGGTCCCATTGGACCAGGAAATCCGTAATAGCCCGCATCGCCCTT
>JBDKVE010000224.1:0-12553 GCA_039679345.1 Anaerohalosphaeraceae bacterium | reverse complement strand
ACATCAGCGCCCCGGTTTTTTTGTCAGCCTGAATCTGAAGCGTCTCGGAGACGATCGCAACATAATCTGCTGTATCCTGCACCTTGAACGGGACCGCTGCCGGCTTGCCCACAACGGCGATACTGGGGTGCTCCCAGTAATTGCGGCCGAGATTTTCATTGACGCGAACGGTGGACGGCCCGTAGAAAATCACGTTTTTGACGATCCCATTGACGTGCAGTTGAACACCGTTTTCCAGTATGGCACAGAAAAACCCATTATCTTTCGAATTTTCTATCGCCTGTAAATGTCCGGACTTATCCAGGCCGGAAACCGCCGCCTGCAGTATCACACCTGTAAAGAAAATCATCAAAACATTAAGAAAATGGATTTTCATTGATACTCTCCATAAATAAAATTATACAGATCTGCTTGAAATTTTCCGGTTCGTCGCGGCTCAAGAGCTTTCAGCCGCCAGCTACCAGCAACAGCATTATCACCGCGGCTATGTAGGGTAACTTGACCCCGTGAACACACGCGGCATATAAGCGGCCCGTGGCCGCCGCGGAATAATCATACCCGTTGGGTATAGCATGGACCGTTACATTGTTATCGTTACGCTTATTTTCCCGCAAACCATGGCTGATTTTTGCAAAAGAGCATATCAATATAAAGAGTAACCAGAAATGGAATAAGAACAAGTTTGTTTTTCGCCAATAACTCTTTTTGAACAGCCACGCCCCGTCGTACTCTTTGTACAGACCAACCCCCGATATCATCAACAGTGAACCTCCTCGCTTGCCGACCCGTAATCCATAACCAACCTCTCACGGCGGGATTCAGTCATTTTGTGGGCCTTCTATGTCGACTATATTAACACGCATCATTTTCCAAACGAGTGGCCACAGAACGCATTAAAACAGACCAGGGCCATGCCTCCGGCGGACAATTTCCTCCGGGATCAGTCCGATTTGGGGATTAATCTCCCAGCCAGTTTCCGGCCAATTCCGCAAATTCATACAAATCAATCAGGCAGTCGCCGTCTAAATCCAGACTGCAATTGGTCTGCAGCCAGTAGGGAACAAAGTCCACAAGATCATCCATGTCTACATAATTATCGCCGTTTATATCGCCGTAAAGGGTTCTGCCTGTAACCGCAATGCTGTCGATGGCCATATCGCCCGTCGGCCCCCCTGTGGCCACCGCCCGGAAACGAATCCGAATCGGACCGCTGTAATTCGTCAGGTTCACAAGGCACGGTGCATAGGCCTGAGACACAGAGGTGTGCTGCTGACCGCTGCGGCTCCAGATGCTGTTATGCCACGTACCGTCATGGAAGATATCAACATTCAGTGTGCCGGTAGTCGCGCCATACAGGTGGTAATAGAACGTAAGGACGCGGCTATAGCCGTCGATCATCGGGCCTTGCAGGATGGCCGTATTCCCGGCCGTATTGGCGCCGCCCGGAGACGTCTCCAGATAGACATACCAGGTACTTCCGTTGGCACCGCCGCTCGGGCCGGTATTGGGGGTCAGTGTGTTGGACTGATTACGAGTCCAGGTGTGAGAATCCTCGCCGGAAATGTTGACCCAGTCTCCAAATCCGCTCTCAAAATCCGCTGCGCTGAGCACCGCCGCGCGGGTATCCGTCGTCATGGCCAAGACCTGACTGGAAAAAGGACTTTCCAGAGAGTCCATATCCACAGCAGTTACCACATAATAATAGGTCGTGTAGTAACTGACCTGGTTATCCGTAAATGCCGGACTATTGAGCAGTACGTTGTTCTGGCGTGTATATCCGCTTCCCGGTATTGTGGATCGGTAAACATGATACCCGGCCAGGTCACTTTCGGAATTGGCATTCCAAGTCAGGGTCACAAAATCGTCACCGGCTGCGGCAGTAAGTCCGGACGGAGTTGCTGGCGGAGCAGCCAAGGTTGTGACAGTAGCCTGAGCAGAGTCGCCGCTTTGGCCGACACTGTTGGCAGTGCTGACCACATAATAATAGGTCGTCGATTCGGAAAGGCCCATGTCGCTATAGCCGGTCCCGGATACACTGGCAATCAGCGTATATGGCCCGCCAGAGACGGGTGAACGTTTGATGTTATAGGTCACTGCATTAGCAGAGCCGCTCCAAATCAGGTCAATCTGACCGGCAGATACCGCCGTTGCACTCAAGTCCGTTGGCGTCGAAGGAATTGAAGCGGGAATCTGTTCTGCATACATCATCGCCACTTCAGGTGCACTCAATGCATTGGCATAGATGCGGAACTCATCGACCCGTCCATTAAGATACGGATTAGAGGAGTACTGCGACCTGCCGATATAATTTTGTGTCGTAACGCCCAGGGAGGATGGCGTAAGTGTCATCAAACTGTTGCGTCCGACTTCCATACCGTTGACATACAGAATCCCCAGGCTGCCGTTTAGCGTTACGGCCACATGCGTCCAGGCGCCTGCAGAAAGAGCAGAGATGCCATTGATTCGCTGCTCTGCGCCGGATCCGCCTGTGGTGATGGCAAAACGTACCGGACCCGATGTGCCGCTACGCGGTGTCAGGTACATATTCACCGATGTATTGTTTCCAAAGTCAAATAGGCGGGACCAGGTACTGACCGAATCCAGATAAACCCAAGCAGCGATCGTACAATGTGTCAGACCGTTAACCACGCCTGTCGGCACAGACACATAGTCATTGGTTCCGTCCAGATCGACGGCATGGCTGAATTTTCCGGCGCCCCAGAGCGGACCATTGACCAGGGTGCCGTTCCAGTTGTATCCGGTGGCATCGTAGGCGATTGTGCCCCTGGATTCATCACATTTCAGATACGTACGAACCATGGCCGGAATTGCTTCATTACTGTTGGGACTTTCACCGTCCGGCATGTTGGCGCTGACGACATAATAGTACGTCTGGCCCGCAGTCACAGTGGTATCGATGAAGCCGGTCGCAGTGATACCCGACGACAAGGTCGTATAGGGACCGCCGCTGGTGGTTGAGCGTTTAATGTTATAACCTGCCGCATAGGGTACAGCCGTCCAGACCAGGTTGACCTGGGTGTCTATGATCATCGTCGCGTTCAATCCCATCGGACGATTGGTCGGTGCGGCCCAGGTATACGTCGGAAGCCAGTCAAAATAGGCTTGAGCCCCCTCTCTTGAACTCAGGCTGCAATCCGCCGGAAGATTATTGTTCAGATTGTCGAGAAGATCCCCAAGAAAACCGACGAGGTATGAGACATTGCCCTGGTTATCCATGGCTTTTTTGATCGCATTACCGAAACCCGTCGTGGTTCCATTACACAAATTCCAGGGGTCATCCGGCATCGGAAACCAAAAACATTCCGTAATCATCATCGGCCACAGGTCCGCGGCAGGTTTGTATTGCGAGTTCCATAGATTCTGCACTCTCGTGGGATCGTCAAACACGCCGCCATACGCCGGATAAAAATGGCACGCGATACCGCAATTGGAGCCGGTGAAGGGATATTGGGCGTGTTGGTAAGGCGAACCCTGCCATTCCAGGGTCGGAACCCATATCACGTTGTCCGCACCTGTATCCCGAATCGTATTAATGACGGGTTGAATCCAGTTTCTGAAAGCCTCAAAGTACTTGGCCTGATGATTACCCCAGTCGCCGTTGCCCGGCGACGATTCAATGTCAACCGGTTCGTTCATAAGCTCGAACATAATATTGTCGGCGTTCTTGACGCCCGGAGCGCTGGCAACCGTCTGCCAGAAGGTAATCAATCGCTGCTGTTCCACAACACCCGCGTTACGGGTGCCGTTATTGGGGGTGTTAATCGGACCCGTGGCGCTCAACACCAGGTACAATCCTCGCAGCCTGAGATGGTCAGCGTAGGGAACAATGAAGTTCTGTATCCAGCCGTTGAACTGGGTGGGGTTGACCAGGCCATCCTGTTGCGTCCAGCCGCCGATCGCATCGGTATTGACACGCACAAAGCTGCAATGCCATCCGTAGTCCCGACCATACTTGGGGGTGGTATCGCTCATCACGGTCGCTGCGGCCTTCATATAGTTCAAAAAACTGGTGACGTTGTTTGGATTAGTCCAGTCGGATGGATTACTGTACCACCTTCCTCCACCGTTAAACCAGGTCTCTGTCGGCTGCATCCATCCATGCAGAAGCACGTTCTTGCCGCTGGGATCCTGAAGGAAACGTCCCGAAACGTGCAATTTAGGCGTCGCCATCCCCTGATAGCCATACACGCTGCCGGTCCAGGCAAGAACCATCAGCACAACCAGACTGTAAACGCAATACGCTTGATGTGGATTCTTTTTGATCATAATGTCGCTTCTTACCGCTGAAGATATTTATGCAATCATACTGATCTTACTTAAAATTTCCCGGTTCGTCGCGGCTAAGTACAGCAGCTTTAACCACGTGCTTCTTTTGCTTGCGGAATAATCATGCCCATTGGGTATACAATCCTTTGGGGCTGCGCCGACATAATCCTGGCGATAGATTCCAAAATCAGGTTTGAGGGCATTGCGAGAATACCCCCAAACCTGTATAAACCAAACGTTATTGCTGCGGGTAAATCCGGTTGTCGTTGAGCCAATCCTTGGCCAGTTCTGCAAAGTCGATGATATCAATCCTGCAGTCATCATTGGTATCGAACTGCATGTCGTCGGTTCCTTCCCTGTTGCACACCGACACGTTCATAATATCCGCATAGTTATGTGCGATTTGGGCGGCACTGAGGGCGTAGTTATAAATCTTGACATCGTCAATCTTGCCGCAGAAGAATTCACTGGCATTATCGTTATTGCAGCCCAGCTTGAAAGCTGAATCGGCGCCGGTGCCGTAAGTAAACCCGGTGCCCGTCGAGATCCGTACGCCATTGTTATACATCTTGGTTGATCCTGAGGCAATGTCATAGGTGGCTACAATATAGTGCCAATTGTTCTGTACCAGGCTGGTCGCCACTCTGCCGGCCCCGCCTTCTCGCTCAAAGCTGATTTCGCCCGTACCCGGGTTCTTGTCGATGCGCCACATCATATTAGCGGCACTCCAGGAACCTCGGCGATTGATGATACCCTGCCAGTTGGTATTATTCTCAGTCCACTGGACCCAGAAGGCAATCGTCAGGCCGTTGCCCATGGCTTCCATATCTACATCGCCGGCGCTGGCATATTGACCCCATACGTTCGGGTCGGCCGGATTGAGGTTATTGAAGGACAGGGCTGAACCCTCACCTAGTTGAGACACACCCTCAACCAGACTGGGATAATCCACCCCCGTGGTCATCAGCGTCATACCAAATCCGCCGACCACATCCGGAGAAACACCGTCTACCACCTCATCCATGGGGTAATGAATAATCAGACGCTTGGTCATGACTAAACCCGGCACACTGTTGACCGGTTCGGTTCCGGACATGTCGTTGTCGACCTGGCAATAGTATTGCCCTTCATCGGCCGGCTGCACATCATAGATAGTCAGGGTATTGGTTGCAGTCCCTGAAAAATCAGCACCGTCGGACAATGCCGCATCCGGTGTGCCCACTTTGTACCACTGATACGAGGTCGTATTGACAGCCGTCACCGACAGGGTAACATTGGCCGTTCCCGCATCCACGACAGTTTTGGCGGGGTTTACCGCACTCACCGTGGCCGACTGGCCGACCGTTGTGAATTTCCAGACCGAACCGGCTGTCTTGATATCCGGTCCGCCGAGGGTATTGGGTTCATACGCATCCACTTTCCAGTAGTACGTCGTGCTGTATGCCAGGGTGCCCGTATCCCATGTCGTTGTCGTGGCAGGTGCCATGGACAGTTTCTTATACGCCGGCTTCATGCTCAGATTCGGATCATTTTCGGGTCCGAAATACAGATCGATATGTGTGACTGCTGGGTCCATTACTATCCAGCTCAAATCCTGGTTGATCGGCGCATAAGGCTCGCCATTTGCCGGTTTATTGAGTGCAATCGGAACATCTTCGGTAACAATAATGCGATCGAATGAAATGCTGACATTGGGATTTTCCGACTGGATGAATGAGGCTGCATAGCCCTCAGTCAATTCGCTCGTGAAGCCGGCAGCCGCAAATGACCCGGCCAGTGAACCCGACAAAAGGGTGATCGTATCGCCTTCAATCGTCAGTTCGTAACCGTCCGGACTGATATCCAGAGTAATATCCAGTACCGGTGTAAAATCCCGCGTTCCAGTATTCCAGTTCAGTGTGTCAAATGTCCAGGTCGCCAGCACTTTTTTGGTATCGTCATTGGCCTCGTAAAACAATACAGAAGTCCCGTTCCATCCGCCGCCGCCGCCCGCTGCCGTGAGGGAATTGTTTTCAAACTGAATCCAGAAGCCGGTCGGCAATCCATTATCGTAGTCAAAGGCCAGAGAGCTTCCCTCGACACCGATAATATTCCGAGCAGTCGATCCGCTGGTGGTGTTATTGGCCACGGCAAAGCTGACACCTCGAAACTCGAAACGAGAAAGGCCATTGCCGAGGGCTGCCCCATCCTTCGAGGCAATCGAACATCGGGATCCGCCATGAACCGGGTTATTCAGAAGCACCTTTGAGTCCGCTTCCGTGACGGTGGCGCTCCATTGACCGTCCCAGTAATTAAACCCGGTACCAATGCCCGTGGGGTTGGTTCCGATCACACCATCGTCAAAGTGATCGTCCACCTTGACGTCGCCCAGGGCCAGGGGCGACAACACCCCCACCACAAACACAACTACTGCAGCAAACATTGTCTTACTCATTGTAAATCCTCCAAAAAACATTATTTAAACGAAACACTCTTTGATACTCACGGCAATTCCATGCAATATCCATGTAAACCTTCCAATCGGTTATGCCAATCCTGCTCAAAATATTCTGTTTTGGCGCGGCTAAAAAAACCTTTCAGCTCCCGGCTTCCGGCAACCGCTTTACCACCACAGTGTATATAACAGACCCGGCTTTAAAAACGCATCATTGTTTTTGTCTCAAATCAAAGCCCCTGATCGCCTGATTCCAGCACCAGAACGGGTTCGGCAAAAACGCACCAGTTCTCATGAAGTGTACTGTTGGCCATATAATCTATCTGATCAACATTTTCTGATGTCGCTAATGTCAGAAAGCGGTCCGTATCTTTGAGGTTGACCGAAACACGGTTCAGGATTCCCTTCTGGTTATACCCAGGGAGCGAATAACGCAGTTGGCCGTCCACCAGTACGTAAAAGTTCGCATTACACCGTTTCCCGTCAAAATCGACAAGCCCGACCTCGGATTCAAATCGATCAATCTTTAAGTTATAGCGGCTGCGAATGGCATCCAGATCAAAAGTTATCCCATGATTTGAATTCTGCATGACAATGCAGGATTTACCGAAATCGCTATACTCCTGACCGTCAAACTGAATCGTACGGGGCTGTCCATCGATAACAAATGCTCCCGGCTTCGGATTGGCAATTAAATCCGCACAATAAACCCCGTTGGTGAACGGGAATCCTTCAAAAACATCCCCGCGGCTGCTGACGGTTGTTTTGCCGTTCGGTATAAAAATGCCGTCAATAAATGAGGTATCCTCAATGGGCAGATAGGTCTCAAAAATAGAGGTATGCCCCCAACGTATCTCAGTGGTAAAGCCCTTCTCGTAATTCAAACGCACTTCGGAGCTGCCGGTCCCCAGGCCATTGCCCATTCTGACCATATCCGCCAGGTCAAGTGATGACTGCCCTCTCCAGATCGCTTTATTCGCTGAAATAAAACTGCGTACAAATCGGTATTCATTGTAGGGAATGCTCGAGACATCGCAAGTACTGCCGTTCACTATCTTTGCCGTCTTCTGCCCCACAACCATAGTCGGGACATCAGGCTTCTTTCCGGCAATCAGTTGTGTCTGCCCTTTGACCACGCTCAGGTAAGTATCACCCTGACTATTCACCTCAACACCAAACTCAGTCCCCAGATCAATCACTTTTGCATTCCTGGTATAAACGGAAAAACCCACTGCCTCCTGCGGCACAATCGTATAGGCCTTACCGTAACTCAGGCCGATCCGGTCGTCTGCAATCAGTTTAAACCTGGCAGGACCTTCAATAAT
Source organism: Anaerohalosphaeraceae bacterium (assembly GCA_039679345.1). Classification (GTDB taxonomy): domain Bacteria; phylum Planctomycetota; class Phycisphaerae; order Sedimentisphaerales; family Anaerohalosphaeraceae; genus Anaeroglomus. The sequence continues at coordinate 4,507 of JBDKVE010000224.1, read as the reverse complement.
CACCTTTGCGTTATTATCAAATAATAACTCAGCCAGGCCTTCCTTTAGATATAATTCAGTGCTGTTGGCGGCCAGCCGTGTCCCTGTTTGCATGGAGTCATCGACATTCTCCCATTGGGCGTTAAAGCTGTCTGTCAGAACCGCAACGTCAACACCTCTTTTAGGGGGCACAAACTTGATAAACAGCACGAGAAAAAGAACAGCCGCAGCGTTCATGACTAAAAATACGATATTGAACCTGCTGACTTTAGGTCTTTCACGATGGGAATAGACCACTTTTTGAATCAATTCACGCTGCGGCTTTTCTTGAGTAATTTCAATCTCTGGAGCAGACTTCTCCTCTTGTGCAAGCTGGTGCCAAAGGTCTTCCAATCCCTGTATTTCATCGGAGCATAAAGGACTCGAAAAATCGTTTTCAAGATTTGACATAGTTGATTTTATCAACACCTGAATATCAAGAAAATCGATGTAATGACTTACCGCATCAGGATCATTGGAGAGAATTTGATTCAATTTTGCTATTCTGTCTGGAGTGATTGTCCCGTCGACCAACTCGCAAATCAAAATTCTCATCTCTTGGTATTTTGCGTCTTTCGGTTTCATTACAGCTCTTTTGGACTTAAACTCTGATTGATACAATGAAGAAGATTCAAATAGATTCTGGATAGATATCGATAGATCGTAGGCATGGAAATCCCCTCCCTGTCAGCCAATTTGTCATTGGACAGGCCATTCGAATACTTGAGCAAAATAAGATTACGTTCCTTTCGTGACAGTTTTTGAATGCATTTTTTGAGAGCGATAATCTTGTCTGCAGTAGTATCATTCGTGAGCCTGGCTTTACTTGTCGCCTCAATCATTTCTGAAACGTGTTCATCCAATTGAATACGATTCCTTTTTTTATCCCTTTGGTAAGATAAAATCTTGAATTTTGCGACGGTCAAAGCCCAGGCCACAAAGTTTGTTTCAGGCTTATATTGATCAAATTTCTCCCACATTAATGCTGTCGTTTCCTGCATAATATCTTCCGAATCCGTTTCATTCGGAACCATGCAGAAAATAAAAGAATTAATTCGGCAGTAATTTTTTGTTAACAACTCTATGAATTCTCTTTTTTCCATACTCGGATTACGACACTGTATTAATTTTTTATATATATCTATTCCCTAAATACAGAAGTCTTCTCATTGGTGCTCTCGGAATAACTTCCCCAGGCATTCGTAAGTAATTGTTTCAATTAAGGTTACAAATTTCCAGTTATTTTTAAAATTAAAGTCCCGCCCCCAGAATATAGTCGACAATTATAGTACATTATTAGTCCCCCTGCCCTGGTAGTTATACCCTATCTCAGAGACGACTTACGACTCAAGATTCGGCGCGTCCAAGACCAGCAGCTTCAACCATGTGCTTCTTTTGCTTGCGGAATAATCATGCCCGCGGGGTATAGCTTGCCCTTAATTTTCTTGCAAAATGGGCCTGTAGGATGTAAAGTTAGGGGGAATTTGTCGGAACGTTGTTTCCGGCTTTTTTTGTTTTGCTCTTTCATATTGACATAATAGTCCTGATTGCGGATTGAAGTTGTTATTATAACCCGTACATGAACCAGTAACACTTCTTTGGGTTGCAGCTTCAATTTAGTCAGGCAGCCTTTATTTTACATAACCCATTTAAAATAAAGAACTTGGAGGAGTGACCGAGCGGCTGAAGGTGACGGTCTTGAAAACCGTTGTACCGAAAGGTACCGGGGGTTCGAATCCCTCCTCCTCCGATTCATAAAGCCTTTGTCCCGTCAAGGACAAGGGCTTTTAGTATTTCAGGAGATTTGAACATCCAATGCTCGCAAAGAAACTTGGGTTCTTACGGATTTTGCCATATAATACAGACTATGGCTGCCAACTTTAAGCGATTTAATTCTATGGTACTGACAGGTGTAAAAATGTGAAAAAATCATCTGGAACAGAAAAGTATTTGATGCACCGAATAAAGTGGGGATTGATTTTTAGCGGGATTTACCTGCTTGTATGCATTCCGTGTATCTTAATCTATCTTGCCAACAGACATGAGTACAGCCTCCCCTTGCTGATTGTGTATTATGCCAGCCTGCCGACACATTATCTTTTGTACGAGATTCTGTATCCGGTTGCCCACTATCTGGAACAGCTGCCACATGGCGAGACTTTAGGATAATCGATTTGGGTGGGACTGACCACCCTGCTGAACTTTGCCATCGGGCAGATTTTCGGACGGATCATTGAGGCCATTGCTGGCTTGTCTTTGCAACGCCCAGGGAAGGAATAAATTAAGTTTAAACTGGATTTGAATAGTTGACACAATTTCCCGTTGCGTCCCCTTCTCCCTTACTTAGCTATGGTTTCCCCGCCAGGATTTCGGCGCAGGCGTGGATTTTGCCGTAGATGTATTCGGCACACAGCACGATATTTATTCCCCGATGTCTTCATTCCACAGCCCCGGCCGGCTCTTGATAAAGTCCCGCATCATCGCCTCGCAGTCCGGGTCCTGCACCACCTCGACCACCACCCCGCAGCTCTTAAGCCATTCTTCCTCGCCCAGAAAAGTGCGGTTCTCCCCCACCACGACATGCGGAATCCCATACAGCACGACCGCCCCGCTGCACATGGCACAGGGCGACAGCGTCGTATAAAGGATGCTGTCCCGATAGACCCTGGCGGGCTGCCGGCCCGCGTTTTCAAGGGCATCCATCTCTGCATGAAGAATCGGGCTACCCTTCTGGACTCTTCGGTTGTGGCCCCGGCCAAGGATTTGCCTCTGATACACCAGAACCGAACCGATGGGAATACCGCCCTCAGACAGCCCCTTGCGTGCCTCGTCGTATGCCGCCTTCAGAAACTGTTCCATGTCATGCGTCCTTTCCAATCCCAGCTTTTTGTTCGCTGTCTTTTCTATTCAGTCGCCTTCGGTTCCGGCGGCTGCGTATCGGTGTGCTTGCGGCTGCCGGTGTAGAGTTCAAACTTCAGCAGCCGGCATTCCACATCCGCATTAAACATGATGATGCGGCGGCTGGTCCGCAGGCCGATGACCTTGGCCAAATCGAGGTTGCCGGTAAAGACATAGCCGGTGCTGCCGGCGCATTTCTGCTTGAAATAATCGCCGATTCGCTTGTACGTATCCCGCAGCTTTTCAATCTCGCCCATTCGATTGCCGTATTCGGGATTCATGATGATAATCCCCGGATCGGCGGGCATGGGCGTATCGGCAAAGTCACAGACACCAAACTCAATCAGGTGGTCCACGCCGGCGGTCATGGCATTCTTACGGGCGGCCGTGACAGCCTCCGGGTCGATATCCGTGGCGATAATCGGGGCGGGCTTGGCGTCGGTCTTGCCGCCCCGCTTTTTATTCTGTTTGAGGGCCTGCGACCGCATCTGCTGCCACAGGTCCTGGTCATAAAACCGAGTGTGCATAAAGCCGTAGTTGGAACGCAGCAGCCCGGGGGCGCGGCCGGTGGCCATGAGCGCCCCTTCGATAGCCAGCGTCCCGCTGCCGCACATCGGGCAAATCAGCGGCACGCTGCCGTCGTACTCGGCGGCCATCAGGATAGACGCGGCCAGCGACTCCCGCAGCGGGGCCTTGTGGGGCATCCGCCGGTAGCCGCGGTCGGACAGCTTCAGGCCGGAGGTGTTGAGGAACACCCGGCAGGCGTCCTGCTTCCAGAAAAACTGCACGACCACGCCGGTCTTTTCCTTGCCTGAGTCAGGCCGGGAGCCGGTCTTGTCGGCAATGCGGTCCACGATGGCATCTTTGACCTTGAGGTTGGCAAACATGGAATTGTCGATGGCCCCGGTATCCACCCGGCCAATGACCGTCAGCGTTTCTTTCGTGGAGATGATCTCTTCCCACGGGAAGTCCTTGACCTCGCGGTACAAGTCATCCGGCCGGACAGCACGGAATTCCTTGAGCAGCCATAGGACATTGTAGGCGGTTCGCAGGTGGAGATTGAGCCGCATGGCGTCGGCCATCGTGCCCTGCAGCTCAATGCCGGCCGGGCGGACTGTATCCATCTTAAAGTCGAGGGATTGGATTTCCTTTTCCAGGAATTCCGATAGCCCCGGCGAACAAGTCACCAATATCGTATTTTCATCGTTCGTATTCATAAATTAAACCATTCATAAGCAATTTTATCTTCAAATTGACTGTATCATAGATTAGGGCAAATGCAATCCCAATGTGTAACTGGTAGAACAGCAATTTGGGTTCATTCAGCCAGACAGGATCAGGTATTATACCATTACAAAAATCTGATATATCATTTCAATACAAGCTATTTTGCATATTCATTCTCCTGAAACAAAATACCCCTGGGCCATTTGTACAATGGGAATCCAATGCTCCTATAATCCTGCCTCAAAAAGTATTAATAGACCCGAAACATAAGATATTGTTTTTGGAAAAAGAACATCCCCGTATATCTGCATCAAAGATTTATTATTGGGGACAGCCTCGTAAATGCCGGATTTCTCAAACTCTG
>JBDKVE010000223.1:0-3998 GCA_039679345.1 Anaerohalosphaeraceae bacterium | reverse complement strand
ACCTTTGGGGCCAATCCGATTTCGCTGCGTCGGCATGGACTGGATGGCCGGATGCATGAGATTAACCTGGCGGCGGCGGCGATTGCCCGCAAGGCGGCCGGAGAGGATCGTTATATCATCGGCGATATCGGGCCGACAGGGGATTTCCTGGAGCCGCTGGGCGCGCTGAAAGAGGCCGACTTGTTTGCGGCCTATGCCGGGCAGGCCAAAGCCCTTGAAGAGGGGGGTGTCGATGGCTTTATCATAGAGACGATGATGGCCCTGGACGAGCTGACCGTGGCGGTCAAGGCGGTCAAGAGTGTGACGGCCAAGCCAGTTTTTGCATCGATGGCGTTTGACTCGGCACCGGATGGGGCGCGGACGATGATGGGCGTAACACCGAAGATGATGGTGGCTGCGATGACCGGTCTGGGGATTCGGGCGGTGGGCTTCAATTGCGGCACCCTCGACATGGACAGTTATATCAAACTGGCCCAGATGTTTACCTCGGCCCTGTTCGGCGGGTATATCCTGCTGATTGCCCAGCCCAATGCGGGTCGTCCCGAGCTGGTTGGCGACAAGGCGGTTTATAATTTAACCCCGGCCGAGTATGCCGAGGCAATGGTCAAAATCCGCAACTGCGGTGCTGCGATTCTGGGCGGCTGCTGCGGAACGAGTCCGGCCCACCTGGCGGCTGCGATTTCGGCGAATAAATAAGATGCCGGCGGTTGACCTGCTGCGGTGTGCTTTTGGAATTCAGCGATGAGACCTGTAATAGATTTTCATACCCATGCGTTTCCGGACAGCGTGGCCGAGAAGGCCATGACGACGATGCAGGCGGAAGCGGACTGGAAGGCCGTCCTTGATGGGCGGCTGTGTTCGCTGATTGCCTCGATGGATCGGGCCGGCGTCGAAAAAAGCGTGTTGTGTAATATTGCCACCCGGCCCAAGCAGTATGAACCGATTCTGGAGTGGAGCAGGCAAATCCGTTCCCCACGGATTATCCCGTTTCCGTCGGTACATCCGGCCGACCCGGATGCGGTACGCAAGATCGAGCAGGTAGCCGAGGCGAGATTTATCGGGATGAAGTTTCACCCGTATTATCAGGAATTCGACCTGGATGAGCCGCGGATGATGCCGATTTACGAGGCACTTTGCCGCCATCGACTAATTACCGTAATCCATACCGGTTTTGATATTGCCTTTGAATGGACTGACCGGGCAGGCCCGCAGCGGATTTTAAAGGTGCTGGAACGGATGCCGGAGCTAAAGCTGATTACCACGCATGTCGGCTCCTGGCAGCAGTGGGACGAGGTTGAGCGTTATCTGCTGGGCAAGCCTATCTGGATGGATATTTCCGTCAGCCGGGAGTTTCTGGGCAACGACCGTTTTCGGCAGATGCTGCTGGCTCATCCGGCTGATTATCTGCTGTTCGGGACCGATAGTCCCTGGGCCGATCAGGCCGAGATGATTGCGTTTCTGGAAAATATGCAACTGCCCGAAGCGATGCTGCACAAGATGTGCTATGAGAATGCACAGCGATTGCTGAATCATAAGATTTGATAGCAAACGATTGGTCTGACTTCATAAATGCCCCATACTGTACAGGAAAAGGCTTGATATATGCCTGTTTGCACCGTATTTTTCCGGATGTAGATATGCGATATTGTATAGAATTGTCCGGAAGAAACCTGATTTATGTACTAAATATCACATCTGTTGTGCATCTGGTCGATAAATTGTGAAAACAGCGCAAAATTTATTTGAAAAAACTGAATGTCGAGGCTATTGTTTCTTTTCATAGAAACTTCGGCATTTTGTCGGAGTTTGTGTTTTAAACAAAACAGGGTTTATTTGCAGGAAGAACACGATGTTAGGGATAGAGGATAAAGGGGTATTAGCGGCATATCTGTTAAGCATCGCCAGTGCAATTCTATGTTTGGTTTATGGCTATTTACACCGCAACAAGGGTGATGAGCCGGTTCAGCCCACAGATGTCAAATGGGTGGCCGAGGAAAAGAAGGTGGAAGACAAGTTCTGATTTTTGACGGCAGGTCCTGTGTCTGACCACGATGAACAGTAACTGGAGCAAGGAACCCCGGGAGGTTATATGATTTTAGCTCAATTCGGTATCATGGATATTTCATTTGTGCTGCTGTATATGCTGGTAGTAGTGTATCTCGGATGGCTGGGATATATGCGAACCAAGAGCGCCACGGATTACCTGATTGCCGGACGGCAGATTCATCCGTTTATCATGGCAATGAGCTATGGTTCAACGTTTATCTCCACCAGTGCGATTGTGGGATTCGGCGGTGTGGCGGCGATGTTCGGCATGAGCCTGCTGTGGCTGACGGTCTGCAACATCTTCGTGGGTATCTTTATCGCATTTGTGGTTTTGGGCGGCCCGACCCGTCGCATGGGACATATCCTTGATGCCCATACATTTCCGGAATTGCTGGGACGCCGGTATAACAGCCGGTTTATCCAGGTTTTTGCCGCGTTAATCATATTTTGCTTTATGCCGATTTATGCGGCGGCGGTATTAATCGGGGGTACGGAGTTTGTTACTGTTCGTTTTGGGGTCGATTACAATGTGGCATTGCTGGTGTTCAGTGTGATCATTGCCGCGTATGTGATTATGGGCGGGTTAAAGGGCGTGATGTACACCGACGCCCTGCAGGGGACGATCATGTTTTTTGGGATGCTGGTTCTGTTGTTTTTTACCTATGGCCGTATGGGCGGCGTAACCGCAGCGCATGAAGCCCTGGCCAATGTGGGCGATCCCAAGCTGAGCCTGTTTTCCAAGATCGGGTTTAAAGGTTTCACCTCGATGCCCGAGTTTGGCTGGGGTGAAACCCGGTTTGAGCTGTGGTGGACGGTAGTGACTACACTGGTATTGGGAGTGGGTATTGGCGTGCTGACCCAGCCGCAACTGGCGGTGCGGTTTATGACGGTCAAAAGCAAGCGCGAGTTGAATAAAGCGATCATGACCGGCGGCATTTTTATTCTATGTATGACCGGGGTCGCTTTTACAGTTGGGGCGCTGAGCAATGTGTATTTCTATAATCAGGAAAAAATCACCGGTAAACTCATTAGTACCACCGAAAAAACAGCCGTAATTGCGAAAAAGGAAAAGGATATCGTTTCGGCAATACCCTGTAAACTGCTTCATATCGATACCAATAACGATGGCGAGGCGGATGTGGATATCATTGCCCATGGGTATGCGGTGGAAAAAGACGGCAAAACCATTCCCTTTGACAAGATGATGCCCAAGGCGGAAATCACGGAATTGAACGACGGCACGGTGTCGGTGATGCCTCATGCCAATTCCTTCCTGCGGGCTCTGGTCAAAACAAAAAATGAAAAAGGCGAGGTTGCCTGGATTCTCAATCCGGACTCGATTATTCCGAAATTTATCACCAGCGCCATGCCGCATTGGTTTGGGCTCCTGTTCCTGCTGACGCTGCTGTCTGCAGCCATGAGTACGCTATCCAGTCAGTTTCATGCCGTCGGGACCAGCTTCGGGCGAGATCTGTATGAACAACTGCCCGGCAAGGCCGGCAAAGGACTGATGGTCACTAAACTAGGCATTATCATCGGCATTATCGTTGCGGTTTTGTTCAGCTATTATAACCGCGGCGGGTATATCGTGGCGCGGGCGACGGCGATATTTTTTGGCATGTGTGTGGCATCGTTTTTCCCGGCCTATGTGGGCGGTCTGTTCTGGCGACGAATGACCAGAAGCGGGGCGATCGCATCCATTTTAACCGGATTTATCGTGTCCGGAATATGGACGTTGTTTATCAAAGATAAAGAAGCCCGATCGCTGGGATTGTGCTATCAATTATTCGAAAAACATTCATTATTGCTGGATAAGCCCAACTGGTCGGTTGTGGACCCGCTGGTTATTGCGCTGCCGATATCAATACTGGTAGCGGTGTTTGTCAGTCTGATAACGACTCCCCCGTCCAGGGAACACGTGGAAAAATGCTTTAAGAGAGCATAATTCGGTT
>JBDKVE010000222.1:0-3241 GCA_039679345.1 Anaerohalosphaeraceae bacterium | reverse complement strand
AACGTATCGGAAGAAATACCCTTATACACAAAAGAAAACGGCGGCTGAGGGGCAGTCCCGGTAAACGCCGTCTGCAGCCATGAATCGGCCAGTGATTGCTCCCGATGGGTGGCATCCTGACTCAAATCTACAGGAACAGGAGACAGACTTGCTCCCAAAGCAAGGGATACCCACATACCGCACATCACCATAATCCGTCGAATTGCTGGACACATAGACCTTGTTCTCCTGTCAGGCCCAAAAACAAATTTCATATTCAGGCAAGTTGCCCTGCCATTACAATCCATGACGTGCAGCTCTCTCATTACCCTTCGAATAATCCGGCCAATAAGGGTTTTCGCATGATCATCAGACCTCGTTTGAACCAGTCGGTTGTCATATCCGCGCTGCCTTTAGGGGGAATCAGCCCCTGGGCATATGTCGGATTCACCGGCGGCTTGGCAATCACCAGATTCAGCGGCACCGCCGAATTTTCGTTGACGACGGCAAGCTGTTCACTGTTGGGGTGCAGGTTGGTCCATCCATGGGCACAGGGGCCAAAATCCTTCGTCGCCACGTATAATTTCTCACCCTGATGGAGAATCACCGGCTCCAGCCCTTCAAATTCATCTTTAATCCTGTCGGGGATTTGAAACTGCTCGGCCATTTTCCGCCCCCGCTGGCGGGCGGCATGGAGATAGGGCCGGGATTGATTCACCGGATGGTCAAAGGCCCTCGGCGAAATAAACGTACAGAGTTTGCTTTTGCGGTGATCGCTGGCCATTGTGAAATCTTCAAATTTGGCCGGGATCATATCGATATATCCCTTTTCAGCCCAAAGACTTTGAAAGGTTCGGGCAGGGTCTTCAATCATGACATAGGTCCAGTCCGGATTCCATGTCGGATTGGGCGGACAAAAGCCCGCCAGCACCGCCTTGGCGTCAATGGTCCCGGCGGGAACATCTTTCCGGCCGGAATAGACCTGCGGATCGAAGACAAACACATTATTATGGCCATGCTGCGGCAGCAGCGGCGTAACAAGCCCCTTATTACAGACGGCATCGTTGATACCCACATAAATGGCCAACCGAGTCTCCGGGATTTCCGGAATCAGGTGAGCCAGTTCCAGACTGTTAATATCCTCATCAGGGGCAAGATAGTGGCCGCAGTCTTTCATCAAGCCGTACGATGTGATTAAAAATTCCCGATATTCCTGTTCCGTACAGACAGACCGGTCAAAGACTGTAATCTGTCGTTTAATCTCTGTTTTATCCATAACTTTCCCTTAATTATTAACCCTCGGATAATTAACGTCAGTTTTATTTCCCCGGAAATGCTACTTGCCGGCAGCAGCGTCCGGATTATTTTTGAGATAAATTCTGTACAGTTCAAAAAACGTCGGAGCATCCAGCAGCTCTATGTCAGGATTCATCGCCTTGATATTCTGATGAACGTCCACATACCAGGACGGCGATTTTAAAATGTTGCGGAACCAGTGAAAAGGGATTGGGCGTTCTTTGACCCGCTGCACAACTTTTCCGGCCGCCTGGGCCGGGTCACCGTCATTAATATCCCAATCACTCCGAAGAACCGGCAGATTATGGTGCAGATAAGAAATCGCACCCTTTTGCCACACCACTCCATTGGGACTGAAGGTTTCATAACAATCCAATTCCGGCCCGCCCATTCCCTCGGCATACCCGTCGATAACAAATCCGGTAATTGTAAGCCCCCATTTTTTGTAGTATTTACTACAGTGGTCACGCCAGACAGAAAGATCTCCCGGCAAATTCGAGATAGGCCTGTGTGTATTGGAATCCCGCAGCATACCCGGATTGAGATAACCGGCGCCGTTATCAGCCGCCGCAAAATAATCATTCGGGGTTGCAGTACGGCGGAGATGATCCATCGCCATCGGAGCCCGTTTATCAATAATCGGGCTGATACACCACATCAGGGGAATCTTACCCCGGCTCGGATCGTCCCAAATATCGATCATTCTTTGATAGACCCAGGACGCAGAATCATAATCCCCGACATAAAAGATTATAAAATCACGCCCTTTAAAATCAACCCGGCCGTCTTCGGTCAGATAGCCGCGTTTTTTGAGTTCTTCCTGCGTGACCCATTTCTGGGGATAGTGGTCTTTCAGCGGAAAATGCTGCCAGAACGATGCATTGGCCATGGCCCCAAAACCAATGGCATCGGCATCCTGGAAAGCATTATAGGCACTGATGACGGCCGTATATTCCCATTCGGCAGGCACATCTTCGTGACATCCTCCGGCGTGTTTGGTATATTTAAAAGCCCAGGGCGGAAACCCGCCGATATGGATGATTTCCCTGCCTGCGGTCTGCCGGTAGGCGCTGAGCAGCAATTCCTGCAAGACCTGACGATCCGTTCCCGGCCGCTGCGACGGGTCATCTGTGGCAGGTTCATCCGCCCACGGACTCAGATCGAAAAAGAAGCCTTTTTTACTGACAAAATAATCATGATTGGTCAGTGTATGATGATTCAGGATTGAAGCGGTGGGTTTTCGGGCCCAGTAGTAATCGATGTAATACCCGGCATGCGTGCAATCGCACAATCCCTTATCAATATAATTCTCCTTCATCCATACGTAGGCATCGCATTTGGCGGACCCCGTGGAATAGCGCTTGCTGTCCGGGATTAATCCCGAGCCTGTAAACTTTGATGTTCCATCCGGATTAACAAGCCAGACTTTGACAGCCAGCCTGGGGCCATTGACAATCAACCTGTCATATAAACTCCCGTTCGAAGAGTCATAACGAACAGCGATCAAGTCCTCTGCTCCGGCAACAGCCGAAGCAACATTGCTGGTCGAGGCCACTTTAGGATCATAGACCACGGCCCCCTTTATCGAATCTTTAAAATGAGCAACCAGGTCTTCGACCGAGTTGATTGTTCTGATGTTTCGTCCGGACAGCCACTGCCCTTCCTGCCTGTATTGATCCAGCCATTGCTCATCAATATTTCTTCCGGAAACAACCTGTGAATCAACAAACAGTAAATAAAGGGAGGGCTGGTTCCGATTGACAATTCCCTGGAGTGTGCTGATGGTATGACAATGATCCCATGCATTAGTGACATCATCGGGTTTGGATGCATCCACTTTTAAAGCATATCGCAAATCGTAGAGAACAAGCCTGCTCGGGTCGGCGTGTATAAAACAAGTTCCCACGGCAAAAAAGAATCCTATCACTGCTAATTGTCTAATCATTAATTCTCATCCTTTAGAGAT
>JBDKVE010000221.1:0-15532 GCA_039679345.1 Anaerohalosphaeraceae bacterium | reverse complement strand
GGTCTTGCTTGCCTATCACATAACCTCCATGCTTGAATTTATTGTCTCGTCAAGGTATGATGGCTATTATAAGGGATGGATGGGACTTTTTCAACAGCCCCGCTGTCCCGATTTTTCTTTGGGTATCGGCAATCAAGAGGTCGACAATACTTTCCATAACCATTTGATAATTTTTCTAGTATTTTGAAATCCAATTAATATCATTATACAAACGATACATGCTAAAATATCAAAAGTGAACTTTATTATATTGATGTCCCGGGTTGTTTCAGGGTAAATTATGCGATATTTCTCAATCTGTTTTTTTTCCTTAAGCCAGTTCATCTTCGACAGATTATAATTCACAATCTCATCTAATTGTTCCTTTTTTGATATGCCCAATGTAATTTTATGATCTCGCTTATCGATAAGAAAATAACCGTTTATATTTTTGCCAGCTATCCAAGAATGATCAACAACTATTTCTGTGATAGGTCCTTCAACGATCCTTAGATATGTGTCATCTAAAATATTCCATTCTGACAAATTTCCAAAAGGCCTTACCATGACATAATTGTCTCCAAAATCATAATATTCAACTGAACCTTGAGATATTTCATAGATTACTTTTTGTATACTTTTTGAAAATAACGCTAAAATAAAAATTACGATTAATAATAAAAAGACCTTAATTGCAATAATTTTTAATATTCTCATAGAATTAACCTTTCAATAATCTAAGATAATAGGGCCAGTTACAATTTGTTTTGCGTTTTATGTTCACAATATGTGCCTGCCGCTATTTTCCAATAACATTAATATTCAGTATCGACAGATATGTGTCTCTATGTCATTTTCATACAGCAACTCGGCAATATGATTCACAATAAAATCTATTTCGTTATCATCAAGCACTTTTTGACATCCTTTAATAAAAACGAAAAAAGGCCATTCTTCAAAATCGTCAATTAACACCTCTCCTTGATTTTCTAAAAGTTCGATAATAAATCCCATGACTTTTAAATAATAATACACCCCATCATGATTAACACTATCTCTCTTTTGTTGGGCTACATGCCAATTTTGATTGATATTGGCAATATTCAACATTTCTCTTACCTTGGCAGCAAAAGCATCCAGGGACAATTCTGTTTTAATAAGCATTATTGTTATCATAGATTTACTCAAGGATAATTAGGAACACTTTCCTATATTACCGGCAGGTCGCCGACTGTGTCAACGATATACTGTAAGCTGAGGTTTGGCCATTGGCTCCAATGAGGCCTTTGCGTCGCTCTTTTTTTGCCATTTCCGGCAATTGCCCTGTTTTAAGCAGCCCGAAGAATTTTTGCCTGCGGTATTGAAACGCATTGATTTTTCATTATCCAGCGGTTATGTTATTGCCTGTGCAGCAACTGCCAAACAACCCCGCAAAACGGCGAATCGTCAAGGAATTCGTAACAGGAGAATGGATTATGCGTTTGACTCTCATATCGCTGACAATCGTCTTGGTCTCTGTATGTTCTGCGGCCGGGCAAAATACCCCAGGCGGCTTCCTTCTGCCAGGCTCGTCGGACGCCGTCACCCTCTGGTCCGCTTCATCGGGCAGCAAGATTAAGCCGGACAGCCCAGCGCCGCAGGACAAACAGGAGGCCATACGGGTTCGCGCCGCCCGCAATGAAGCGGAAGCCGTGCAACTGGTGATCCGTCCGGCGGCTGATTTAACCGGGCTGTCGGCAGCGGTGGACCGGCTGCGAAACGAAGCAGGCGAAGTTCTTGCCGCGGATGCAGTGGAGATTCTGCGTGTCGATTATGTAACGACAACGCAGGCCACCGACGACAGCACCACCGTCGGCGAATGGCCGGATCCCCTGCCGCCGCCCAAAAGCCCCATGGACCTGAAGGCAGGCCGCAACCAGCCGCTGTGGATTCGGGTGTCCGTGCCGCGGGAGGCGCCGGCAGGACAATACAGCGGGCAGATTCTCCTGAAGGCCGGGGATTATGCCGCGGCGATTCCGCTGCACGTCGAGGTGTATGACTTTACCCTGCCGGACCGGGCAAGCTGCACGAGCGCTTTTGGATTTTCGGCATCAGATGTCTTTAACTATCATGGCCTCAAAGACGAAAAGGACAAGCGGCTGGTTCTCGATAAGTATCTGGCCAGCTTCGCCGCACACCGCATTTCGCCTTATGATCCGACGCCGATGGATTCCATCCGGGTTACCTGGCCGAAGGTGTCCCCGCCGCCATCCCGTTTTAAAAACTGGGACAATCTCCGGATCGTCACCAACGAGGCGTACAAAGGGGATGCAGCAATCGTCATTTATGATGATGACAAAACCGCCAACAGCACCGTGACCTATAATCCATTGATTGCGATTCCCAAAGGCGGGCTGAAATTGTCTTTTGCATGGCGAAACGCCCTGCCCGACGACAGCGCCCTGGTCACGCTGAATCATTATGATGCAGACGGAAATTGGATGTCGGGACGAAACCGGGACATTCCGGTGCAAAGCGGCGGACGCTGGAAGGAATTTTCCGAAACGTTTACGGAATTCCCCGAGGGAGCCTGTTCGGTTCGCCTTCATCTGCGGGCCACCCGCTGGCAGGATGATGGGCTGTTCACGGGGCTGACCTGGTTTGATCATGTTTCACTGAAAAACGCCGGTACGGGTGAGGAACTCATTATCGGCGGCGATTTTGAAACCGTCCGGCGAACGGAATTGCTAGCCCCCGCCGAAACGCTGGCGCCGGTGCTGGATTTTGGCGCCTGGGACAAGGCGATGAGCCGGACGATGGATTATTATCATTTTAATTCGTTTCAACTGCACATCCCCGGCATGGGCGGCGGCACGTTTCACGAGATCATCCCGCCGGAACTGCTGGGCTTTACCGAAGACGACCCGGAATACGCCATCCTGTTCGAGTCCTACTGCCGCCAGATTCAGCAGCATCTGGATGAAAAGGGCTGGACCGATGAGGCATTTATCTACTGGTTTGATGAGCCGGATCCGCATCAGTACGAGTTCGTCAAACACGGCTTTGACAAGCTCAAGCGGGCCTGCCCGAAGATTAGCCGGATGCTGACAGAACAGCCGGAACCGCCGCTGTTTGGCGGACCGAATATCTATTGCGTCATTTCCTATCTCTACCAGCACTCGGCGGCCCAGCAGCGGCGTGCGGAGGGCGACCGGTTCTGGTGGTATATCTGCTGCGGGCCCAAGGCGCCGTATTGTACGTTGTTTATCGATCATCCGGGCACGGAGCTGCGGGCGTGGCTGTGGCAGACGTGGGAACGCAATATCGAGGGCATTCTCATCTGGCAGACCAATTACTGGACCAGTTCGGCGGCATATCCGGACGCGGCCCATCCGCAGAATCCCTATCAGGACCCGATGAGCTGGACCAGCGGCTATTCGACACCGGCGGGCAGGAAGCTGCCGTGGGGCAACGGGGATGGGCGGTTTATTTATCCGCCGGCCGCGGCGGCTGACGGCAAGCCGACGTCGCCGGTATTGGACGGGCCGGTGGACAGCATCCGGTGGGAAATGCTCCGCGATGGTGTGGAGGACTATGAATATTTGACGATGCTCAAAAAGCTGCTGACGGAGAAAAAAGGCTCGCTGGACAAGACCGTTTACGAGCAATACGCTGACTTATTAACGGTGCCGGAGTCGATTTCCAAAGACCTGACGCATTTCACCATCGACCCGACAACCATTGAAAACCAGCGGCATAAAATCGCCCAGGCCATTGAGCAGCTTCAAAAACAGTAAAGGCAATTAAACGGCCAGAGAGGACAATAAGGGATGTCGGTCCTCTTTCAAAATCCTTGCCTAAACCGCCTTCTCGGATTAGGATATTCCTTGAATCGATACAACCGCCATTATACCGACAGGATAAAAACAGCCTATGCAAACAAAACATGGCTCTGATAAGTCACCTTTTTCATTCTGCCCCCGGTGCGGCAGGCAAGCCCTCGTACCCCACGAGGTCAAGGCCTATCGCTGTACCGGATGCGGGTTTGAATTTTATCTGAATGTCGCCGCGGCCGTGGCGGGATTTATCCTGGATACCGAGGGAAGACTGCTGGTCACCGTGCGAGGCCAAGACCCCGGCAAGGACACCCTCGATTTGCCCGGCGGGTTCATCGATCCCCATGAAAATGCGGAAAATGCCATCCGGCGTGAAATCAAGGAAGAACTGAATTTGGATGTCACGGAAACAAAATATCTGTTTTCATCCCCAAATCAATACCCTTACATGGATGTCACCTATCACACGATGGACCTTGGCTTTTTGTGTAAAGTGGATGATTTTGGAGGATTGAAAACCGCGGATGAAATCGCCGCTTATCAATTTATCCATCCATCGCAAGTGAAGGCAGAATTATTCGGTTTTCCATCCATTCGCCAGATGATTTGTCTTTTTCAGGATGGCTCCGGATATCGTCAA
The DNA here is from genome assembly GCA_039679345.1 of Anaerohalosphaeraceae bacterium. Taxonomy (GTDB): domain Bacteria; phylum Planctomycetota; class Phycisphaerae; order Sedimentisphaerales; family Anaerohalosphaeraceae; genus Anaeroglomus. The sequence continues at coordinate 11,098 of JBDKVE010000221.1, read as the reverse complement.
TCCAGGAATCGCTAATCTTTTCAGGAGAGAATTATTATGCATGTGACTTGTGTGACCGTTCAGGTCAAGGCAGACCATATCGAGGACTTTATCCGCGCCACCATCGAAAATCATAAGTGCTCGGTACAGGAACCGGGAAATCTTCGATTTGATCTTCTTCAGCACGGCCAGAATCCCTGCCAGTTTTTGCTGTATGAGGCCTATGCATCCGATGAGACCGCTGCCGCCCACAAAAAAACAGCCCACTATCTAAAATGGCGGGATACCGTCGCCGACTGGATGGCCGCTCCTCGCGAAGGCACTCGGTATCAGATCCTGTGCCCTGCCGATAAAACACAGTGGTAATTTATGCCCAAAGGGTATAATTATTTCGCCAGCAATAGAAGCACGTGATTGATGTTTCTGTAATCAGCCGCACCGCAACGAATTATTTCAAGTCAGCTTAGTTTATTCGAGTCATCCAATGCGCATAAAAAAAGGCCCTGTCTTGTGGACAGAGCCTTTTAAAATTAACAGTTAAGCCAAAAGCAGCGATCACGCCTGACTTGTTCGTTTTTATATGGAGACAACTTACGTCGTCTCGGACGAACAGTTTTTCCTTTAGAAAGGAGGTGATCCAGCCGCAGGTTCCCCTACGGCTACCTTGTTACGACTTAGTGCCAGTCACCGAACTTACCGTCGGCAGGCGTCTCCTTGCGGTTGACAACCCGACTTCGGGTACTTCCGGCTCCCATCACTTGACGGGCGGTGTGTACAAGGCTCAGGAACACATTCACCGCGTCATAGCTGATACGCGATTACTAGCGATTCCAACTTCATGCAGGCGAATTGACAGCCTGCAATCTGAACTGGGGCGACTTTTTTGCGATTTGCTCCACCTCGCGGTCTTGCGTCGCTCTGTAGTCGCCATTGTAGCACGTGTGAAGCCCTAGGCATAAAGGCCATGAGGACTTGACGTCATCCCCACCTTCCTCCGGTTTAACACCGGCAGTCCCGTTAGAGTTCCCGGCATGACCCGCTGGTAACTAACGGCAGGGGTTTCGCTCGTTAAAGGACTTAACCCGACATCTCACGACACGAGCTGACGACAGCCATGCAGCACCTGTGTACGTTTCACCCGAAGGTAACTAGTCCTGTTTCCAGGGTAGCATCCGTACATGTCAAACCTAGGTAAGGTTCTGCGCGTTGCTTCGAATTAATCCACATGCTCCACCGCTTGTGTGAGCCCCCGTCAATTCCTTTGAGTTTTAGCCTTGCGACCGTACTCCCCAGGCGGTCGACTTAACACTTTTGCTTCGGCTGTAACAGTGTCAGAACTTCTACAACCTAGTCGACATCGTTTAGGGCGTGGACTACCAGGGTATCTAATCCTGTTTGCTCCCCACGCTTTCGTGCATCAGCGTCAGGACAAGCCCAGTGTGCTGTCTTCACCTTCGGCGTTCCTCTTGATATCTACGCATTCCACCGCTCCACCAAGAGTTCCACACACCCCTGCTTGCCTCAAGAAATGCAGTTTGCCGAGCAATGCCTTGGTTAAGCCAAGGTATTTCACAAGACACTTACATTTCCGCCTACGCACCCTTTAAGCCCAGTGATTTCGAATAACGCTTGTCACCTTCGTATTACCGCGACTGCTGGCACGAAGTTAGTCGTGACTTCCTCTGGGGCTGATCAACCTTACGGCTTTCGAGCCCCTGACAATAGTTTACATTCCGAAGAACTTCATCCTATACGCGGCGTCGCTGGGTCAGGCTTTCGCCCATTGCCCAATATTCGTTACTGCAGCCCTCCGTGGAGGTCCGGGCAGTGTCTCAGTCCCGATGTGGCGGGTCAACCTCTCAGTCCCGCTACCCGTCATCGCCTTGGTGAGCCATTACCTCACCAACTAGCTGATAGGAGATAGGCCGCTCCCGCACCGATAAATCTTTGATCAGCAATCCTGCAATCACTGATATTATCCGGTATTACCGTTCCTTTCGGAACGCTATCCCGAAGCACGGGGTACGTTACCTATCTATTCCTCACCCTTTCGCCACTATACGATCTCTCGGTTACCCAATCGACCGTATCGTTCGACTTGCATGTCTTAGCCACGCCGCCAGCTTTCCTTCTGAGCCAGGATCAAACTCTTCAATTTGTATCCTTGACTTTCGTCCTTGCGGACGTCTATCTTTTTCGCAATCACCAACTCAAACTCGCTCACGCAACGAGAACTCAACTTGGTGAACCGAGACCTGGCGTCCCGGCATGAGATTTTTACACCTTAAATTGCTTTTTAAAGTTCTTGAGGGCCTTGTCGTGATCCCTCAGAACTAACGTTCTCGCTGCTTTAATATGGCATTAACTGTTTACTTTTCAAAGAGCATTTTACCTCAACATCAGGACAATTCCCATCGACATAATCGAATGGCTCCTGTTGTCGAAATAATAAGCGGCCAAGTCTGGCTTCCTAAGAAAGCTTTTCCTTGCCCGCCTGAGAGAGTACATCATAGCTAAAAAAACTTGGCCGTCAACAGGCAATTGTAAATTTTTTACAATTTTTTTCAGCTCTCCGTACCCCTCGGGTTTCAAAGAGAAGGGGGAGTTTATCCACCCGTCCGCACCTTGTCAAGGCCTTTTCAAATATATTTTTTATAATATCCACAACCTGTTTACTATAAACGACTTACGAGATTAAGAAATTTCATATTTCATGTTTCTGCTGCGTTTGATATCTTCAAACTGACCTATTCGGACACCATAATTCCACAAAGAAATGATTCATTTTTTTGTGTTTGGAGGTATGATTAGGTTTTACTGGATTTGGATTTTATTGAAAAACCTGAATAGCCGGGAGCTGGAAGATGCATAAAACACGGGGTTTTGCCGCGATATTGGGACTTTTAATCGTCATCGCAATCGCCATGATGCTCTATTTCATGGATCTCAGTGCCATCTTCGGCCCATCCAGGCAATATATGGACCGTCCCACTACCCCGGAAGACAACCCCTGGCGGATGGAAGACCTCCTCGTCGGCCTGGACAAGAATGTCCCATCACCCCGTAAAGGCCAGCCGGAATTGCTTGAACCTCTGCAATTAACGGCATCCGTGCAGCGTAACGATGCACCGCGAGGTCAGGTCAATTTATCATTTGGAAAAGACTGCCGCGTCGCCGCCGACTGGGCCGCACAATACGAATTCAACAAAAAAACCTATTCCATCGAATCGCATCTGAGCGGCAATATCGTCCCGTCAAAAGTCTATTCGGATGCCAACGGCAGCACCGACAAGACCCGTCTGTTCTTTATTGCCAAAGGTCCTTATAGCCAGACCACACGCCTGCCGGACAAGACCGTGCAATCCGAACAGGGAACTGCTTATCTGCTCGGCTGGCTGAGCAACGATAACACCGCCACCGGAACAATTACCATCACGACCGATCAGAGCTGGTCGGCCCAGTATCCATTCATCACGGCATCCTCGAACACCTCGGTTCAGTAGTGGAACTTTTTGAAATTCCCGAGAATGCCGTCTGGATTCTTTTCAGACTTTGACTACAATAGGAGCGGCAAACGAAAGGATTCCGTGGATGACAAAAACGTGCATAACCATTGGCGGGCCGTGGGAATTTCGGGAATACCCTGAAACCGCCCGCAAAATGGCCGACCTCGATGAAGGCCGGTGGCTGAGCACATCGCACCCCGGATCCATCTTCCTCAGTCTTGCCGATGCCGGCATCCTGCGTCTGGCGGATTTATACGCCTGCCCGGAGGCCTTTGGCTGGGTGGCCCGGCAGGCCTGGGTATTCCGCACGATCTTTGACATTTGCCCTGATCAGCTCCCTTCGGACCATATCGAACTGGTATTCGAGGGTCTGGACACCATTACCCAGATTTGGCTGAACGAAAAAAAAGTCGGCGGCACAGAGAATGCCTTTACCGCACATCGCTTTGATATCAGCGATATGCTGCGGCCCGGCCGCAATACCCTGCTGATTAAATTCTGTCCGCCGGAAGAATACGCCGAGCGTCTGATCAGCAAATACGGCAGTCCAAATGATCCGTCAGTCTGCAATCCCTGCCGGGTATTTGTTCGTAAAGCACAGTGCCAATTCGGCTCTGCTGCCGGGCCTGCCCTGCTTGACTGCGGCATCACCCGCCCGGTACATCTTGACCTGATTCATACTGCCGACCTGGCGGACATCCATATCCGGACCATCGACTGCAATCCGCAGTATGCCGATATGCGTGCTGCGGTGTCGGTTCGTCGATTGTGTGCCGGAAAAATTCCCCTCGAATGCCGGCTGACCATCGAAGGCGGAGCCCAGCCGCAGACCCATATCATCGATCTTGGCCCCAACGATTCCCATTCGGCCGTGGTCCGCATTCCAAATCCGAGATTGTGGTGGCCGCGGGGATATGGTTGCCCAGACTTGTACACACTCCGAGCCGACCTCGTTGCCGCAGGCCAGGTACTCGATAGCAGACAACTATCCTTCGGCATCCGGATGGTCCGCGCCATCAAGGCAAAAGAGTTGGAAACCGGAGGTTTCGGCATCGAAATTAATCAGCAGCCCATCTATGCCAAAGGCGTCGTATGGCTGCCGGTCAGCCTGTTTGCCGACAAGGCAAATCATGAAAAAATCAACCGGCTCTTACAAAAGCTGGCCGAAAGCCATATCAATATGATTCGCATCTGGGGCGGGGGTGCTTTTGAGGATGACCCTTTCTACACAATGTGTGACCGGATGGGGATTCTGGTCTGGCAGGATTTTATGTTCGCCTCGGCCTGTTATCCGGATCATGAAGGCTTTATCGACCTGGTCAGCCGTGAAGCCCAGTCAGTCATCCTTCGACTCCGCAACCATCCCTGCATGGCCATCTGGTGCGGCAACAGTCATATTGGCCGCCTCAGCCAGTCCGGCAAGATCAGCAAAAGTAAAAAATCCTCCTCCAAAGAGATTTTTCATCAACTGCTGCCCGAACTGCTGGCCGAACTGAATCCGGATTGTGACTATATACCGTCGGTTCCGGAGCCGCATCTGTCCGGCAAAAATCCCGCTGTCACCGATTTATGGCAGAGCTGGAACGACTATCAATCGATGGATTCATGGATGCAGGAGCCGCTGCCGCCATTTGTAGTCGAGACCGGGTTCCAGTCCCTGCCATCACTTCAAACCCTCCGTATCGCTTGTCCGACCGAAGAACAGGTTCTTGCCGGCCCAGCGGTTGAGAAACAGAATTATCATTCGGAAGGGATGCAGCGTCTGGCGCGATTTGCCAGCGATTGTTTTGCTCCGCCCAAAGACCTCGCCGAACAGATTTATCAGTCCCAGCTCGTCCAGGCGCGATCGATGAAACAGATTGTCGAGACCCTGCGGGCCAATAACACCATCAATCGAGGGGGGCTTATCTGGTCTGCCAACGATTTCTGGCCCGCCGCGGGATTTTCCATGCTGGATTTTCAGAGTTACCCCAAGGCACTGTTTTTCTATGCCAGGCGATTCTGGGCTCCTGTTTTAATCTGCCTGGGGCCTGCAGGTCCAACCCGGAATGCTTTTCTTATCAACGAGACCCCGTCTTCGCTGATTGTTCAGGCTCGATTCCAGTTGCTGGATATGAAAGGCGGCATTCTCGATCAAAGTCAATCCCCCGTTTCCGTCAGTCCCTACGACGTTGCATCCATTACGCTGCCGCGCGACCTGTTGAATCCCGTATGTCCGGAAAAATCGATCCTGCACATGGCGGTTTATCACGAGGATCACCTGCTCAGCGAAAACACCTGCCTGTTTACACCGGACAAATATGCCCAGCTTCGGCCATTCGATCTGGATATCACCATCGAATCCATCGACCGATCCAGACTGCAATATCGTCTCGTAAGCCGCTGTTTTGTCAAAGACCTTGAGATTGCACTCGACCAGCCGGTCAACCTGAGCGATAACTTTTTTGATCTGCTGCCCGGCCGGCGGTATGAAATTATCGCTGAATTCCCGGACGCAGCCCCGAATCTGCGGCGTCCCTTCGTTTTGCGGTCTTCCTGCAGGGCATAAAAAAACGCCGCCCTGAATTCAGGACGGCGTTGCAGTATATCGGGCCGTATGAATTTAGAATATATTGGGATTCATCGGCATTCCTTCCATCGGCATGGGCATTCCTTCCATCGGCATCATCGTATCCGTCTGGCCGGTCGTTTGCGCCATCTCCTGCTTGACAGTATTGTAGTCCGCAGTAACCTCCTTGGGCCAGAACTGCTTGCGAGCCGCCAGAGCAAGCATCTGGTTGTTTTCATCAATGTATAGCATTTGCGGATAGACTCTGGGCTGTCGGTAATTCGTTCCCAGCCAGTCCAGCGTACCAACCACATCAACCAGCATATTGCCCGTACTGAAATCAACCAGGAGCGGACCGGTCTCCCCCCCCCCCATTCCCATCATCGGTTCCATCATTCCCATTCCTGTGGGAGTTTTTGGCTTGGATTCCATCTGCTTGCCGATAATCTGGCCGGGCTGAATGTCAAAACTTTCCGTCCGCCACTGCCCCAGATAATATTTAAAGACTTCCACCTTGACACCGGAATTATTAGCCAGCACATCCGTCGGAAACATGTGCAGCATTTTGGGAATGGTTACCGGTTCCGGCAGTTCCATAAAGGGACTCCACAGGACAATATGAGTTTGATAGGGCTTGCTTTCCGGGGCAAACCAGTTTTTGCCTGCAATCGGATTAAACACACCGTAACGAACGCGATATTGATACGTTGAACCGGGTTTGGCTGAATCGTCGTGAATCCAGACGAACAAATCCTTGAGCGTATTAAGCTTGGTTTTTTCGCCGACCAGAAACGCATTATAATCTTTTTCCACATCCTGCGGGGTACGAACCGGCTTAACCGGCCGCTGCGGCTGCTGACCGCCTTCCATACCCATCATTGGATCGAACCCCATCATTCCCGGTTCATTCTGCTGCTGTCGTCCGCCGCGGCGACCCGGTTGAGGCTGAGGCTGCATCATCTGTGGCATTCCTCCGCCCATACCTCCGGGAGCCGGTCGGTTGGTGGTCCGGGTTCGCTCACGTTCAGCCTGCCGGCGATCGCGTTCCTCCCGCATTTTCTTCTGATCTTCTTCCTCGCTGAGTTTTTGAATTTCATCATAAAACTCCGGCGCCATCCACTTCATCCGGGAACTCAGAAATTGGTATGGATCCGGCTGAAGGATATTTTTGATCATCCCAAAGTTGTTTTTATACTGATTCAAAAACAGCGACACATCACCAAAGGTCATCTGGTCCGTCGTCAGCGGCAAATCCTTATACATCTTCTGATATGGATTAATTTTAATAACCGGGACGGTTTCCCACTCTCCCCAGGAACCATCGGACTTCTGAACTTGCCGCTGTATTTCGATGCGGGCAAATACCGGTTCGGCATACGTCGGATCTTTCCATTGAGGCTTTAACCGGGGCCCGTTAAAACTCTGCTGAAAATTATTCAACAGGGACTGCATATTGATATGTGCTGAAATCGTAACCAGATCCAAGTCTGCGGCCTGGCCTGCGACGTTGGCATAAGGCCGATCCGGAGTCACATCCTCAGTCGGCATACGAACCGCTCCGCGAATCGAAACCAGTTTGATCTTCTCCAGCCCTGGCAAGCTTGGCGTTGTATAAATACGGTCTTCCAGGCCCCGGTCGCCGGTGACAACCGTGGGAATCGGCCAATGGGTCGCGACAGACAATTGAGGAACCGAGCATCCCATCTTCTGAGTCAATTCATTGGTCTTATTGTCAGGATACGGATGAGGCTTGGCCGGTTCCTGCAGTTTCTCCAGAATCAGCTGCGACTCCTGCTGATTGGATCGATCAATCTCGGACGGTCCGTATTTTCGCCCCCCCACGGATTTACCATAGGGATTACTTAAAACAAACGCCCAGAGCAGATATAATCCGGCAACTCCTGCCAGTCCAAAAACAATCTTATCCTGATGCTGGTCGAGAAATGTTCCTTTTTTCTTACTCATATATTTTGTCCTAACCGAAAATCCTCAAGTTTGTAACACCCTTACTCTAAACCCCGGCCATTGCTTAGTTCCATTCCGAGGCCATGATTACTTGTTCCTGTTTACATCATGATACCGCCTGGAGTCCCCGGTGCACCCCCTGCACCCGGATCCGTGGTACCTGTCCCTGTCTGACCTGTCCCGGCATCCTGACCAAGACTCTTCTTGACCGGAGCAGGTTTAATGGCATCATATCCCTTGCGGCTGAATACATATTCACAAACCAGATTCAGGCGAACAACCGCACTGTTTCCATAACGGTAATAGGCATGAACCGCATCCGTCTTGATGATCGGCTCGATTTCATATTCCATCACGGTAATCTGATTATGACTGGCTGTTTCCTGTTTGCCTTTGTCCAGAAATCCTTCCCGATAGGTATGCGGTTTGGCGCTGCACAACTCCTTCATGAACAACGTCGTTGCAGACGAATCCGTAATAACCGAAACGGCAAAATGAATTACATCAATCTGATCATTACACATCCGCCCGGTCCATGGAATCTGCATAAAGGGACTGACAGTCTTGACATAGACCGGTGCATCCAGCATCGCCGGCCCGCCTGTGTACCCCGGCATCATGCCCATCGGCTCCATGCCGCCCATCCCAAAGCCCATGCTCTGCGAACTGAAAACCTGGACCGGCCCGTTAAATTGGACGCCCAGTAATCGCTTGACCGGAGACTCGGAAACTCTGGAAGAGCCGGAATTAATCGTCTCGATGGATTGAACAACATCTTCATAGACCCAATAAGCAATCTGCGAAGACCAGCAATTCTGCAGAGATTCATCTACAGATTTGTAGACAAAATTTTCCCAATAGCCATACCAGTTAAAAATACTCGGGTTGGCATAAACCGGAATTTCATCCGCCCGTTTCAGGCATACCGCATCGACCATGGCACTCGATGCTCCCGCGGCTCCGGGAGTGGGATTCATGGGCATCATTCCAGTCATCGTTCCGCCTCCCGTACCAACACCTGTCTGGCTGCGTATTTCTGCATCACTCGGTGCATCTTTGGCATTGATACGCGTCAGCAGGGACTCAATTGCCTTTCGATAATTACGGCCGAACACATTATAAACCTGTGTCGATTTTTCGGTGGGTTCCGGCAATATCACGGGGTCATAGCAAATCAATTCCCGCTGAGATGCCTTGGCCATCAACAGATCAACCTGGTCGGCATCCTGAGCAAATTTCTCAATGTACTGCAATTCTTCCTTCGCCTGGGCCTCGCTGGGAACGGTACTGGATAACGTACCAATCTGCTTGGCCACCTTCAGACTATCGTCCATCTTCTTGCTGACCGATCCGCCGATAAGCAACGTCACCACCAGAACCACAATGGTCACCAACAGCAGTCCTATCGACGGAAACAGGGAAGAATATTTTTTCAAAGAAGAAAAATTGATATTCTTCAGAGATCCGAATATCTGTTTAAGATCGATATTTTTAAAATCAATATTAAGATTCAGGTTTTTTGCCATGACTGTCACTCGAAAAAAAGGTTAAACATAATTTAGAATATTTCGCCACCCGTCGGCATTCCACCGGCCGCTCCACCGGGCATCCCGCCAGGCATCCCGCCGGGCATTCCTGAAGAATCTACGGGCAGCGCTATTTTCGGAGCATCTTTCCAGACAAATTTTGCTTTGATCCGGAACCACGAATCCCGTTCAATAAACTTGGGTTTACCGAAGTCATATTCGATTCGTCCCAGATCTTTATCGGTCCAATTGGAGTTATTCGCAATTTCCTGCTCGGTGATGATATCGTAGACTTTGCTGATTTCTTCACCGGTCATGGGATCAAACAGGACCTTTTCCACGCTAATCCGTTCCATCCCAGTCGTACCTCCCATCCCCATTCCCATCTCCATAGGCGGCATTCCACCCCCAAATCCAGGCCCGACTGCACCGGGGGCAGGTGTTTCCGGAATGGGTATCCGGCGGACTTCATTCAATATCCCGATGCCGGCCGGCTGATCTTTTTGCACCCCGCCCATCATCCCGGAAGTCTGAGCAGCCTCAACAGCTCCCCATTCCACAGTAAAATGAGCGGTATCATTTTTATTAAACAATTCAAACGGAGATCCCTTGATAAGCTTGCCGAGATTCTCAAACCGCGTGACGATACCCCATCGATTCATATCCGCGGCCACACCCGGCGGATCCAGCAGATCCGTAATACGACGATAAGGACTGTAGCCTTCGATCAGGACCACAAATCCAGCTTTGGGGGCCTCTGCCGCAACAGCCGTTCCTCCCATGTCCGGCCCGCCCATCCCCATATCCATGGGATTTCCTGGAAACGGCATCGGAGTGGCCGGCATCATAGGAGGCATCATAGGCGACATCCCGGACATCGCGGAATTGCGACCGGGGACAGGAAACGATGCCTTCGATAAATCGGGGGCATATTGTATCATCACCCGCGTCACAAATACCAGCTTACGCTGTTCTCTGGGAACTTCCCGCACAGCCGGAACATTATTCTGGCTAAAGGCATCAAACAAAGCCTTTTGATCCGGGGTGTTGGATGCATTCGGTAAACAGGCAATTAATTGTTCATTAAAACTGGGAAGAACGTCACGATAATTAAATAAGTCAAATTGCTTCTGGATACGGTCCATCAACGGCTGCTTCTTATTATTCACTTCATCAACTTGACTAATAGCTTCCTGAGCCCGCCCCAGGCCTCCGGCGACTTCACTTCGAACCGGTGCATTGGCATTATACTGCGTCAGGTCACGATATGCCCGCCCCAGGCCCAGCAGGGATATCAGCGCCAGCATCGCCGCGGCCACCGTAAACATTCTGGCCTTGCGACTCCATGCCATCGTGCGGGCAATCTTTCGCGGCAGCAGATTCGCCGAAATCTTGCCCTGCCCCATCATCTGAACGCCCAGGCCGTAAACCACCCCAAAATCACAGATATTCTCATGCAGCTTGGCTGAAGAAACCTCAGCCGATATTTTTAATTTCTCAAAGGACTCCGGCTTGACCACCGTCAACCCCAGCGACTGCTGCAGATACTTGGTCAACCCCTGCAGTTTCATTCC
>JBDKVE010000220.1:0-4447 GCA_039679345.1 Anaerohalosphaeraceae bacterium | reverse complement strand
TGGATAATCTTGTCTGCAGAGACTGCCCATCCGAACCGGAGGCTGTTTTATTCAATTGCTACTTTGGTAAAACGGGCTGTTGAATTTAGTATTATTGGGAGAGCCAACCACATGGAAGACACTCAATTGGCAACAAATGACACCAAAAACATGATACCGTGCCTGCATAATCCCCGCCAGGAACGGAGATGCACCGCACAATCCAAGCAGAGGGGCGGACGCTGTCGGCTGTATGCGGTTCGGGGGAAAACAGTATGTCGTTTTCATGGTGGCCTATCGACCGGCCCCAAGGCCCCGGCGGTCAAGCACGGCAATGATACCCTTGATGCGCTCAAGGAACGGATGTTTAGGAGGCTCAAGGCTCAGGCTGAAGATGAGCGTCTTGTACTCCAATTCTTTGTCGGCTGGATTGAAATTCGTTTAGAGAGTATGGATTATGCCGAATTCCGGCGTGTTCGATCTGCTATATCCGCTTTTGTTTCAGGTAACTCATCGGCGCAAAAAGTGACGGAAGTGATCGACGGCAAAGTATATCACCGTAAAGTCCGATGATCCGCCCGCAGGAAAAATAATTAAAGAAATAATGAATGGTCTATTGACACAACACAGAAGATGAGGTATAGTATGAGTATGAAAACCAAGAAGCCAACAAAATGGCAACTGATACTGCAAGAGGCGATCCGCGACAGCGGAATGACTCTCCTTCACATTTCCCAACAATCCGGGGTAGATCACAGTCAATTGAGCCGGTTTATGCGGAATGCAAGAAACCTGACGATCACCACCGCTGAAAAGGTGGGGACACTGTTGGGCCTAGAACTACGAAAGAAAGAGGAGCGGTAATATGGCCAGTATCATCAAACAAAAGATGGGTAGCGGTACGCGCTATATGATCCAGCTTTCAGAAGGCGAAGATGCCCGCAGGCCGAAAATTGCCTTTGGGCTTTGTACCCGTAAAGATGCTGAGACGGCAAGGGGGCATATCGAGAGATTGGCTACAGCCAAACGTACGGGCGGTACATTAAGCCCTGAAACGCAAGCGTGGCTGGTTGGCATTCCTGCTGCCCTGCGGGAGCGACTCGAAGCCTTGGGACTCGTGGAACGTTCAGCCAAAAACCGCTGGACCGTTTCGGCCTGGGTTGCCAGCTATATCGATCAGCGGCCGGACGTTAAGGAGGCGACACGTCGGAAATGGAAGGATGTTCAGGAGAAACTGAACGTCTTTTTCAAGGATGATCCTATTGGCGACGTGACCCAGCAACACGCCAAAAATTTCCGAATCTACCTGCAAACGACAGTTGAGTTATCCGAAAATACCATCCGCAGGCACATCGGCATCGCACGGCAGTTCTTCAATGCGGCGATTAAGGCCGAAATCATCACCAAAAACCCGTTCAGAGGGCAATCCGTTTGTGTTAGGGCAAATGAAAGCCGGTTTTTCTTTGTATCGCCTGATTTGGCTAAAACAGTCTTAGCGGCCTGCCCTGATGCGGAATGGCGGCTGATCTTCGGTCTGGCCCGCTGGGGCGGCCTACGTTGTCCCAGTGAGGTTGTTTCCTTAAAATGGCAGGATGTGGATTTTGAGAAACAGCGCTTCACGGTTCATAGTCCAAAGACCGAACACCACATCGGACAGGAAAGTCGAATTGTGCCTATGTTCCCAGAGCTTAAACCACTGTTTCAGGATGCTTTCGACCAGGCTAATGAGGGATCGGTGTATTGTATTGAACGGTACAAGGACGGCAAAGAGGTTAACTTGAGAACCCAGCTTGAACGTATATTGAGGAAAGCTGGGATACCCGTGTGGGCGAAACTGTTCCAAAATTGCCGCTCAAGCCGTGAAACAGAGCTCTTTAAACTGACCGGCGGCAACGTCAAGGCGGTCTGCTCATGGCTGGGTAACTCCCCCGCTGTCGCTTTGCAGCACTATGCACAAGTTACAGAAGCGGATATGAAACTGGCAGCAAAAAAGGCCGTTTTGAGCGATGCGGAACAGACGGTGCAGAACACGGCGAAACAAGAGGGAACGAGGGAGAATGGCGAAAATCAGTATGCACCCGCAAGTGCTTGTGATTTCTCTGATTTACATCGTAATTCCTTGCCTTACAAGGACTTACAAGTGGGCGATGCAGGACTCGAACCTGCGACCTCACGGGTGTGATCCGTGCGCTCTAACCAACTGAGCTAAGCGCCCTAAAGGAAACACCTTATATAGGCAAAATTCGTATCTGTCAAGAGCTTTATCGGTAGACCCTGTAATATGGACCAGCCAATACTCATATTCGGTGTTTACATATCCATATTCAAAGGTATCGACTATACGTTAAAACGGAAATTGATAATATCGCCATCCTGGACGACGTAGGCCTTGCCTTCAAGCCGCATCTTGCCGGAGGCCTTGACGTTTTTCTCGTCGCCGAGCTGTTTGAGGTCATTGTAGGCCATGGTTTCGGCACGAATAAAGCCGCGTTTGATGTCGCTGTGAATCTTGCCGGCGGCATCGAGGGCGGTCGTGCCGGCCGTGATGGGCCAGGCCCGGACTTCGTCTTTGCCGACGGTCAGGAAGCTGATCAGGCCGAGGGTTTTGTAGCAGCTCTGGACGAACTTGATGGAGGCCGGCTCTTCGAGGCCGAGATCGGCCATAAACTCCTTGCGGCTTTCAGAATCCAGCCCCGCCAGTTCGCTTTCGATCTTGGCACAAAGCTGGACAATTTCCACGCCCGGGGCGGCTTTGGATAAATCGATGGGTGTGTCGAGCTGGTTTTCGCCGACATTGACCACAACCATCATCGGCCGTAAGGTCAGAAAGCCGAGCGGCTTGATAATTTCCAGTTCGAGATTGCTCTGGATGACACTGCTGATGGGCTGTTCGGATTCGAGGGCCTTTTGCAATTTGAATTGCAGTTCGAGTTCGGCCTTGTCCTGGGCCTGCGTCTTGGTGGGCTTGTGGGCCTGCTTTTCAAGGCGTTCGATGCGCGTGGTCACCAACTCGAGATCGGCCAGCAGGAATTCGGTGCGGAGTTCTTCGAGATCCTTGGCCGGATCGATGCGGTCGCGATATGCGGGAACCGAATCATTGGCGAATGCCCGCACCACGAGGACAAACATATCAACCGTGCGGATATTGCCGAAGAGTTTGCGTGCGGCCGCCCTGCCGTGCTCATCGGCAAAGGATACGCCCGGTAAATCGAGGCAATCCACCGTTCCCGGGACGAGTTTGTTGGGTTGATAAAGACCGGTCAGCCAATCGAGCCGCTCATCCGGCACAGGAACAATCTGCTCGTGGATTTCGGTGGAGCCCATCATGGCGGGTGCTTTGCCGCTGATGGCGGACAATATCGTACTCTTACCGGACTGCGGAAGGCCTATTAATGCGACTTTCATTCAAACTACCTCGTATCGTTATTGGGTTATTATTTCACGTGAAAAGCTGTCTAGAGCTTGTAAACGGTATTGCCTGACGCATCGAAGGCAACAATGGCTGGGAAATCCCGGAATTCGAGCCTGCGTATGGCTTCGGCGCCAAGGTCTTCATAGGCCACCAGTTCGCTGGCGACAATATGCTTGCTGAGCAGCGCCCCCGCCCCGCCGAGCGCGGACAGATGGACCGCGGTATACTGCTGCAGGGCTTGCTGAACTTGAGAACTCCGGTATCCCTTGCCGAGGGTGGCCTTGAGACCCTGGGCATAGAGCATCGGGCTGAAGGCATCCATGCGGCTGGAGGTGGTTGGGCCTGCGGCACCGATAACCTGTCCCGGCCGGGCAGGTGTTGGACCCACGTAATAGATGACTGCCCCTCGGATATCGAACGGCAGCGGTTTGCCCTGCTCGATAAGGGCGCAGAGGCGCTTATGGGCCTGGTCGCGAGCAGCATAGACATAACCGCTTATCCGTACCTCGTCCCCCGCCCGCAAGGCTTTGACGGCCGCATCATTCAGCGGTGTATGCAGTTGTATTGGTTTTAAGCTCATGGTTCCTGTTTTGATTACAGATAAAAGTTTGCGTCTATTCTAGCAAAAATTTCGTGTTTTTCGACTGAAAATTGCAGATTCTGCGATAGAAGCTGGATTTTTCGGCGAAACTGCCATTTTTTTGCTTTGGATGTCACAAATCAGGATATAATGCTGGTATGGCGAAGTATCCAATTTATCTTGAACTATCGAATCGCCGGGCGGTGGTCATTGGCGGCGGGTCTGTGGCGCTGCGCAAGACACAATCGCTGGTTGAGGCCGGGGCGAGGGTGACGGTGGTGGCCGAACACTTGCCGGCCAATATGGAGACGGCGTTTAATATACCCAACGTGGAGCTGGTGATTAGTTCCTATCGCAAGGATTATCTGGTGGGGGCAGTTCTGTGTATTGCCGCGACCAACGATATCGGGGTCAATAAACAGGTCTATGCGGACTGCCAGGAACTTGAAGTAATGTGCAATGTGGTTGACCAGCCG
>JBDKVE010000219.1:0-2598 GCA_039679345.1 Anaerohalosphaeraceae bacterium | reverse complement strand
ATAGCCATGGTCATAGCCTTTAAACAGCGACACCACCGCCCCCATCGATGGATACACCAATCGCTCACCCGGGTTGCGCCCGGTCTGCATCATATAGGTCGCAGTCTCGTGGGCATTGCTCCCGTGGGTCATGCTGCGGATGATGGAATATTTGTCAGCCTGTTTGGCCAGCAGCGGCAGCATTTCGCCAATCATCATTCCATCGACATTAGTGGTAATCGGTTTGGTAAACGGGCCGGTGTAGGCCTCGCCCGCATCCGGCTTGGGGTCGAATGTATCGAGATGGCACGGGCCGCCCCACATCCAGATTTGAATGATGGACTTGGCGGCAACGCGCGGCGGCGTGGACTGGACGAAAAGCCTTGCCGGCTCAATAAGGGCCGGTGCGACCGCCGTCCCGAACATCCATTTGAGCATGTCGCGGCGGTTCAGGGCCTCAATTCGTGTTTTATGTCGGTTCATGGTTTAGTATCCTCAACCATTTTAATGGCGAAATAGAAATTCCCTGCTGTTGAGCAGCGCCCAGGCCAAATCTTCGGCAGCTTCACCGGATTTATTTCGTTTGCCGGCAAAATGTTTTTCGATAGCCTCGTATTCCAGCGGCGTGGGGTAACGCGACAGGATGGTGATATACAGGTTGGCGATCATCTCGCGGGGCTTGCCTTTGCCCGCGTCAAATATCTTCCGCAGCAGCGGACTTTTGACAATCTTGTTTCGCACATCGGAGGAATTCAGTATAAACAGCCGCTGCACATCGGTGGGGTGGCTGTTGCGCTCCGATTCGAGGCCGGTATCTCGCGCCGGACGACCGAACATTTCGAGAAACTGGCTGGTGATGCTGCCGTCGGCCAGTTCGATGGTACGGTGTTCGTCGGGGATGAATGTAAACGGCTCGGGGATGGGACTGGAATACTTGACCTCGGTGCCGCCAAGATAACACAAGGCGTCAATCAACACCTCCGCATCCATTTGTCGCGGCGGGTAACAGGCAAACAGGGCCTCGGCCAGGGGGTTATCACTTTGCGGGATCGACGATTGCTGATACGTCCGCGACGTGCAAATCAGCTTGAACAGATGTTTGATATCCCAGTCGGATTGGACCAGTTCGGTTTCCAGATACTTCAGCAGAGCGGGATTGGCGGGCAGATTATCCGGGCGAATATCATCCGGTTCATGGATAATACCGCGCCCCATCAGCCACGACCAGGCACGATTGGCCATCGCACGCGCAAACCAGGAATTGTCCGACTGAATCAGCCAATCGGCAAACACCTTCCGTGGGTCATCCTCCGGCCCAATCTTCACTTTCGTTCCATCCGGGAAAATCGCCTCGAATGGTTCTGTCTGGGCCGGGTCCGGATAGACAATCTCCTCTTTCCATTCGGCGGTACTTTTATAAGCCACCCGCGAGAAGAACGCCTCCAGTTCCTGACGGCGTTCCTGCGGCCAGGTCTTCAGGCGTGTCCCCATAAATGTCAGCGCCACGGCCTCGGTGATATCAGCAGGCTTTCGCCCCTGTATTGCCCGATAGAAATTCACCGGAGGTACGCGGAAATTGCTCCCACTGGCAGTCAGCAAGTGACGGGCAAACTCGTCGTAGGGTTTATTATCGCGAACCGATTCATAAATCCACCGGTGGTAGGCCTGCACGGCATTAGGCCACAGATTAACCGGGTATTCGGCCTTGACCCGCAGCACATCACACCATTTCAGTGTCCAGTAGTCGGCAAACTCATCTCGGACAAGCAGGGTATCGACTAGTTTGGCACGCTTATCCAAGCGCTTGTCGCCGAGGAATTTACGTACTTCCTGGGCCGTCGGCAATGTGCCGATCAAATCGAAATAAACCCGCCGGACAAA
This sequence comes from Anaerohalosphaeraceae bacterium, assembly GCA_039679345.1. Classification (GTDB taxonomy): domain Bacteria; phylum Planctomycetota; class Phycisphaerae; order Sedimentisphaerales; family Anaerohalosphaeraceae; genus Anaeroglomus. The sequence goes on along the minus strand of JBDKVE010000219.1, from coordinate 738 downwards.
AACCTCATCGGAACACAGATTGGCCGGTTCGATGTGATGCTCCTTCAAACTATCCAGCACGGCCTGATCGATGGGATTACTGATGACAAAGCCGCTGTTTATCTCAAAAGGAACGATTGCCCCCGCACCAGCCCCCCACCCCGTAACCGCCAAAACCCAACCCAGCAATAAAACAGTGAATTGTCTCATCTGTTTATCCACTAATAAGCTATATTTATACAATCTTCACCTCTATCTTTAAGACGTCAGGAATATCGCAATTATTTCTCCCTTTTTTCAAAATAGACAAGTTCAGTCGCAATAAAAATAGATTAGACTTCACCCTTATTATTTTGCATTATTGCCTTGTTTCATGTAATTTAAGAGGATATTTAACTATAAACAACAGATAGAAATGGTCGAGAGGCTTAAGCAAAAGCCTCCAACAGTCTCACAAAGTCGGCCTTCAATCACCAATCCGCAACCGGGAGAAATGGGAATATGAATCGCACAAATGCTGTGAAGGTGCTGGATATGCAGGGACGGGCACAGGTAATTTACGACCTTCTCAAAGATCGGCTGGATACCCTCCTGAATCCCGCACTGGCTACCGACAATCTGGACATGTGGCTGATTCTGGGTCAGGAGGACAACCCCGACCCCATTTATGAACACCTCATCCCGCTGGACTGCTGGCCGCCGATCCTGCATATCCTTGTCTTTGTCCGCACCCCCGACGGCATCCGCCGCTTCAATCTC
>JBDKVE010000218.1:0-52121 GCA_039679345.1 Anaerohalosphaeraceae bacterium | reverse complement strand
GCTGTGGAACAGCCGGGCCAAGGCACTCATCGTGAATTGGATTCCCCACTGCATTGCCAAAATATCCGACCCCGAAGTCAAAGAAGGCGGCATCAATAATTTTATCGACGCTGCCAACAAGCTGGCCGGAAAACCCGCCGGCCCTCATCGTGGCTATGTCTTTTCCAACGCCTGGGTTTATAACACGATTGAGTCCATCTGTGTTGCCCTGATGGTCGATCCGCAGGGAGACACAAAAATAATAGACGCCCAGAAGGCGATTAAGCAGACCCTGGAAGACTGGATTCCCAAGATTCTGGCCGCACAGGAGCCGGATGGTTATCTTCAGACTGCATTTACCCTGAGCGACCGCAAACGCTGGTCGCCCCAATATCGTGGCGACCACGAAGGCTATGTGGCAGGTTATTTTCTGGAATGAGCCATTGCCCATTACATGCTGACTCAGAAGGCCGATGACCGCTTGTATAAGGCCGCCAAAAAACTGGCGGATTGCTGGTGTGATAATCTCGGTCCGGCCCCCAAGAAAGAATGGTACGACGGCCACCAGGAAATGGAGATTGCCCTGGTCCGTTTCGGCCGATTCGTTAATGATATGGAAGGCAAAGGGGCCGGCGATAAATACATCCAACTGGCCAAATTCCTGCTGGACTGCCGCAAAGACGGCAGCGAATATGACCAGAGCCACCTGCCGGTCATTCAGCAGTATGAGGCAGTAGGCCATGCCGTGCGTGCCACCTATTCGTATGCCGCCATGTCGGATGTGGCCGTGGAAACCGGTGACAAGGATTACCAGAGTGCCGTCATGTCGCTGTGGGATAATATCGTCAATAAAAAGTATTATGTCACCGGCGGTGTCGGCAGCGGAGAAACCTCCGAAGGATATGGCCCCAATTATTCCCTGCCGAATAGTGCCTATTGCGAGTCCTGCTCCAGTTGCGGCGAGATTTTCTTTCAGCACAAGCTGAACCTGGCCTATCATGATGCCCGGTATGCCGACCTGTATGAAGAAACCCTCTACAATGCCCTGTTAGGCTCGATTGATCTGGAAGGCAAAAACTTCTATTATCAAAATCCGCTTGAAACCCGCGGCATGCGTTATCCCTGGCATGGCTGTCCGTGCTGCGTCGGTAATATTCCCCGCGTCCTGCTGATGCTTCCGACCTGGATTTATGTCAAGGATAAAGACAGCGTCTATGTGAACCTGTTTATCGGAAGCACGATGAAAGTAGGAGAGGTTGCAGGGACCGATGTCACGATGGTTCAGAAGACCGATTACCCCTGGAGCGGTGATGTGGCGATTACGGTCAATCCTGCAACAGAATCCAGGTTTGCAGTCAGGATTCGCGTTCCGAACCTCAGTGTCAGTGAGTTGTATTCCAGCTCCCCCGATGCGGACGGGATTGTCTCCATCAAGGTCAACGGCACACCCGTAACCCCGGCTGTTGACAAAGGCTATGCTGCCATCGACAGAACCTGGAAAGCCGGCGACAAGATCGAACTGGTCCTGCCGATGAAAATCCAGCGTATTAAAGGCATCGACAAAATCGCGGCGACGCGCGGCCGGGTTGCCCTGCGGGTGGGGCCGCTGATTTATTGTGTGGAACGACAGGATCAGGATATCACCAAAGTGCTTGATCCCAAGGCGGAATTAACACTCCAATGGCAGCCGGATTTGCTCAACGGAGTCAATGTCATTAAGGGCACATTTGCCGACGATTCTCCGCTGCTGGCAATACCGTACTACGCCCGCCAGAACCGCGATGAGCAGGTCAGTTCCAATCGCGGCGAATTCGGCGGTCCGGATGCTGTTGGAGGCGGCAATACAGGCACTCCTGATCCGCAAAGACCCCGGAATCGCTCGGGCGGTTCCGCGGTCTGGCTGAAAGATCAATAATTCAGGGTTCCTCTACTAATTCGTTTTGCCTTCCTTGGCAGAGTGCAAAAATCTTCTCTTTGCCAATGGAAAGCAATTATTAGAGTTACCCTGTAAATTTAAGATTATGCTTGATCAGCGGCTGAAAATCCTCACAGAACTCCAGGATGCACTTTGGGTGTTAATCGAAGAACCTCGCCAAAACGTTGAAAAGTGGCGAGAAATTCAAGTGGAAATGGGGATTGTTCCGAAAGAGGAAAACACGGAAGCCAAGGCGGTATTAGAAAAATATTGAATAAAGACAGATTCAGGGAGGCCGGATATGAATAACGGATTGTTTATGCGAGGCATGTTATTGCTGATGAGGGTATTTTGCGGGGCGGGGGTGGTGTCCGCGGCGGGGTGGGATCCGATGGCGGGGGACTATTCCGGCCATTCGGGGAAGACCATCTATGTGTCCAAGAATGGGGATAATTCCGACGGCAGCAGTTGGCAGAAGGCATTTCATACGATTCAGGCGGGTCTTTCGGCTGTGCCGGATGAGCAGGGCGGGCATCGTGTCGTTGTGCGGCCGGACCGATATGTAGAAGCGAATCTTGCACCGGCCTATCGTGGGGCGGCGGGGGCGTATAATGTGCTGGTGGGGGATTTTGACGGCAGCCTCGGTTCGGGCGGCAAGGGGTGGGTGCTGCTGGATTGCGGCGATGCGGAGAAGGGATTCAAGAGTTGGGATTGGTGGGGGCCGTTCCGCTCCACCGACAAGAACTGGCCCACCGGCAACAAAACCGGCCAGACGTTCTCGTCGATTGTGTGTGACCGCTGGATTTTTCGGAATTTGTACACGGCCGGCGGGGATGCGGGCTTGTTTTGGGATTTGACCGACCAGAGCGGGCAGGGCTTTACGGTGATTGTTGAGGATTGCGTCGGTACCGGGAGGGCCTTTGGCGGCGGTGTGTGTTATCCGGTGGTGCGGCCCGAGGAGCCGAGCGTTTTCCGCCGGAGTTATTTCCTGGCGCTGGATTATGTCGGCGATACAGCGGCGGTGCTGATGGGCGGATGGGAAAAAACGATGCCCGATGCGCCGCACGCGGTGTTTGAGGATTGTACGCTGGTGCATCCGGATAACGCGGTGGCGATGTCATATGCTGCACATTGTACGCGGACGCGGTTTGCCAACTGCCGGATGATTGTGCTGAACTTTACGCAGCCGGAGATGGGCGGCAAATCCACCGGCATTATTTGTACGCAGGGTCATAGTCCGACCGGCCGGCTGCATGTCGATTTGGAGGATTGTATCCTGGCGGGGTATTCTGTGCTGACGCCGGGCAAGGAAGCGGAAGTCGCCAGCTACACGACGCGGGGGAAGGTTGGGGCCTAAGTGCAGTTCAAGCAACCAGTTCCGCAAGGTTTTGAGCAGCTTGGACTGTGGCCGGTGGAGTTGTTTGCCCGGATCGCTCCGCCGAAGTCGCCCGAGGAACTCAAGGTCAAATAATTAGCCGCACCAGGGGCGTTCTCTGTTTTTGAGGCTGCCGAGGATATCGATGGTGATATTGACATCTTCAACGATCTGATAGTCGAACATGCCCACGCACAGGAAATCAGCGCCGCTTTCGAAGGCGTATTTGAATCCATCCTGTGGGGTGAGTGCCCCGGCGGCAAGGACTTTAAATCCCATCCACGGGATTTTTTTGGTTTTCATAAACGCAATGGTCTCATCGGGGAACAGGCAGAACATGTTGTCGTGAAACTCATTGTGATTGGGCGAACGGTCGCCGTCCACGGAATAGGGTTTGCGATTTTCTTTGGGGTGGGCCGACCAGTAGCGGTCGTGGTGGATGGTTTTCATATAAAAGTCCGGCTCGAGGCCCGCCTTGTCGCATTCGATCATAGCTTGGATGGAATGGGCGCCCAGGCCAGCGGGGAAGCCTTTGGAGCGGATGTGGTCGATGCACTTCTGCAGGACGTCGATGCGGCCTTCACGCACGCGCCAATCACAGCAGTTGCCCTGAATCTGAACCATGGTGCCGCCGTTGTCCATGACGTAATTGGCGCCGGTATAGAGGTCGTCGGCTGTGGGGTGGACCTGGCAGATGCTCTGGAGGCTGCTGCCGAAGATTTTTTTGTATTTGGTGATCAGGGGGAGCTGGTCTTTGGAGATATTGATGGTATTGACGCCGGCTTTTTCGGCAAGCATGAGGGTTTCAAAGACCTTCTTTTCGGTGTTGTAGGCTTTAAACAGCGAGGGCACATAAATCAGATCCCGGGAATGGGCCCAGCCGCCGATGAGATTACCGCCGAGGATGATGCGGCTGACCTGATGCGGGCCGACTTTTCCCGTGGGCAGTTTGCCTTTGAGGTCCTTGAGACGCAGCGAACTGGCCTGAATGGTGGCGCCGGTAATGGCGTGGACTTTATTCCATCGGTGTTTTTTGGCGACCAGAAAGCTGAAAAAGCCCAGGACGGGAATCGAGGCAAGACTTTCGAGAATCTGTCTGCGGCTGAGGTTGGCCGGCTGGGTGTCCTGGTTTTTTGCCATATTTGTTTGGGATAATTGGGCAGGTTGGAGTGACTTGCGATTCAGAAAAGCCGACAGAATCGTATCCAAAGCCCAGTATCGACCGGCCGGGAAGAGGGCGATCAGGGCCAAGGCGATGATTTCCACCAGATTCTTATTCACCAGCAGGTAGTGGCCTTCGGCCGGGCCGTTGAAACCGGTGGCGATAAAAGGAGGATTGGTGATATAGTAGAGGGCAACCAGCAGGATCCCGCAAATACAGGACAATCGGGTCAGGCACCCCAGCATCAGGGCCAGGCCGATGAGAGTCAGGCCCCACATATTCATCATATCTACGGCATAGAGTACGTTGGGGGTGGCGGCGATCCAGTGAAAGATATCCTTGAACCACCAACTGGCATTCTCTAAATAGGCCGCACTGGACCAGTCCGGCATCAGCAGCTTGGAGATGCCTTCATAGAGAAAGTGCCAGCCGACAGCCAGTCGCAACAAAACAAGGATACCGATTTGGGGTTTGCCTAAGTGGTTCGGAGACATCGTTTTTTCCTGTGTCTGCATCATCTGACTGTTTCCGTTTAATCCGGCCTTTCCATTCCATGACAGTTATACTTGTACAGAAATTGATATAAAGAGTCAAGCTTTGTAGTTGCAGATATATCAAGGAAAGAAATATCGATAACAAGGGTATGGCGTTGATGCCTGCGGTGTTGATGACGAACTTGATGTTGTACCAGGCATTAAGAATGAACATAGTTGGGGACAAGGGTGGTCCTGTCATTCATCACACGCAGTTATCTTTGTTGGATATAAGTAAGTTGTGGTTATAGATATAGTTATGATAAAAAATAATTGAACAAGTTCAATCTTGTTGTTACTTGATAGAATTGTTGTAGATACAAAATAACCAAATATGTTCCAGCATTTTCACATTTCCGGTTTTTATGTCCTTGATTTCGGATTTGAATGTTGGTTTATTGGGATTCATTGATAGTCACATCGTTTTTGGTTCTTTTTCTAAAAAATGTGGATTTTCCTGGCACAAACATCGTGTCTGAGGGGATATCCAGAAGACAGGCGAGAATGAAACGATGGATCAGACAGAAAACACAAACAATGGACAAATTCTCTCCAGATACGAAGAGTTTCTGAACTTATTCAGGACCAATGAAGACCGTATCTTCGGGTTTATCCTGACATTTCTGCCCAATTTTGCCAAAGCGGAAGATATCTTGCAGGAAACCATGATTATCATGTGGCGCAAATTTGATGAATTCGAATCGGGAACCAATTTTGCGGCTTGGGGAATTAAAATAGCCCGATATAATCTATATAAATTCCACGAAAATCACCAGGCCGGCGTGGTCCGATTTGACAGCGATGCCATCGAAGCCATATCTCAGCAGGTTGGCGACATGGACACCCGCAAGACCAATTCCTATATCGATGCCCTGCTGCACTGTTTTGAAAAATTAGGCAGCCAGGGCAGACAATTGATGCTGTTGAAATATGAGCAGAATTTCAAGGTGCAGGAAATTTCTGAAAAAATCGGCAGGTCGATTCGGGATACGTACAGAATTCTGTCGCGGATACAGCATACGCTCCATGAATGCACATCTCAAACGCTGAAAGCATGGGAGCTGTGAGCATGGATAAGGCTACTGAATTGCTGATACATGATTTGGTCAATAAATCTCTGGAAGGGACAATAACCCAGGCCGAGATGCAGGAGCTGAATCGGCTTGTGGCCAGTGACCCGCAGTGTGCCGCATATTATGTGTCCTGTATCAAATTGCATTTTGCCTTTTCCAAGGCCGGGCCGTTGCTTCGAGAACGCGGTCATGCGTATTCCCCGGACAGCACGCTGCTGCAGGAATTAGCCGAATATGAAATGACCGCCCCCGGGATTGAGATTCCCAAAAACGGGATCGAAGACGCGTGTGAACCGTCCGCCGAAATCGAGCAGGCCCGGGCCGCCAAAATCAGCAAAACCCCGCTGATGACCGTGCTTGTTTCCTGTGCGGCGTTACTGATGGTGCTGATTTATATCTATCTGAAACCCGTGGCCATTGAAGTTGCGACGCTGACCGATGCAGTGGATGCCCAGTGGTATCATGCGGATAAAATGATGGTGCCGGGGGCGCGCCTGCTGACGGCTCAGCCGCCGGTTATTCTGACCCGGGGCGTGGTAAAATTTCTCTACGATAATGATGTCGAGGTGCTGATTGAGGCCCCCGCCGAATACCAGATTCAGTCATCCGATGAAATCCGCCTGAACTATGGTCGTCTTTTTGCACGCGTTTCGGATGCGGGAAAGGGTTTTTCCGTCCGCACGCAGAATACCAAAATCGTGGACCTGGGCACGGAGTTCGGGGTGTATGCCGACAGCCGGGACAAGACCGAACTGCATGTCTTTAAAGGCAAAACGACCGCGACGGCCAGGGTCAACAACAGCATTCAGAATATCGGGATTATCGGCGGACAGGCCCGTGAGATTGACGCGGCCGGGCAGACTCGTGATATTCATTTGAAAAAAGACAGTTTTGTCAGGGCCATTGACTCCAAAACAAATCTTGTCTGGCGGGGTCAGAGTCTGAACCTTGCGGATATGGTCGGCGGCGGAAATGGACTGGAGGCGGGGCGCTCCACGGTTCGGATTGATCCGTCCACCGGATTCATGCAGGCGATGTCTCGGATCGATTGCTCACTGTCCAATGCGTATCATCCCATATCGCAGAACCGATTTGTTGACGGCATTTTTGTGCCCGATGGTCGTACCGAACAAGTTGTCAGTTCCCGCGGGGATATATTCACGGAATGTCCGACAACCAGCGGAGTCAGTCATACCGACCTGATTGCCAATCCGCAGGTGGAGATTTTTAAGACAGGCATGAGGCAGGGGACCATCCAGTTTGACGGACAGGTTTATGGTGATCCCGGCCGGCCCTGTATTGTCATGCATGCCAACATTGGCGTGACGTTTGATCTGGATGCAATCCGTGGTCTTTACCCGGATCATCAAATAACTCGTTTTATATCCAAAGCCGGGATTGCGGACTTGCAGGAACCCTATCCCTGTAATGCGGGTTTCTGGGTGCTGGTGGATGGCAGGATTCGATATTGTGTCAAGCATTTCAGGCAGAAAGGTGTTTTGCAGGATATTGCGGTGGACATTGGCGATTCGGACCGTTTTCTGACGCTGGTGACGACCGACGGCGGGGATGTGGATATCCCCGAGGCCTATAAACGCTCCATTACGTGCGACTGGTGTGTTTTTACCGAGCCGGTGCTGGTGATGGAATAGCTGCGGCGTCTTTGGCCGGACATTAAGCGGTTGCCGGAGTGACTGCCGGCAGCGGTATCATCGAGGATAAGTGTATTGGGTATTGGCAGGAGTGGTGATGGAAGCGGGAATGATGCAATCTGAATACTCTGGGATCCATGAAAGGAGGGTATTGCTGCGCAGGTGTGTTTGTCGGTTATCTCAAATCTAATGAGTTCACTATTATTTCGAGGAGAACAAAAATGAGAAGAATGATGCTGTTTTTGGTAATGTGCTGCCTGACGGGCGTCCTTCAGGCCGCGACGCTGACCCTTCAAACGACGGAGCCAGCGATAGGGTCGAATGATGTGACATTTCTGAGCGAATCAACAAACGATAGCACCAACGTGGAAGGTGTCGCAGGGGATCCGTATGGCCCGGATGCCGCAACCTATGTTGCCCATGACCGGGCGGGTCTGGGACAGACCTTCACAACGGGAGCCTCTGCTGCCGGATATTATATGCAGGGCTTCTGGCTCAGACATGTCACCTACACCTCCGATCCAAGCTGGTCGGATACGGACAATGCCGGCGCGGTTCTGACCATTCGTGTCACGGACCCTTCCAAAGCAGGCACGGCGGGATTTGCAATGCGGGTGGAAACCTATACCACCACGGGAACCGAACCGGGCGTTTTCGCGCAGGGTCCCGGACAGGGTACCGGCACGTGGATTTATTTCAAGCTGGATACCCCGGTCTTGCTGAATCCAGGCACCGCCTATGGTTTTGATGTGACAGTGACCACCGGAACCTGGTTCTTTGAAACAGCCGGTCTGGATGGGGCCGCGGCTTATCCCGGAGGCACGGCTTACACAACCGGTACCGCAGTCAGGACCAACAGCAACACAATGAATGTCATCCGGGACGGCGACCATAAATTCATCGTGGACATGATTGACAGTTTTGCCTATATTGCGCCTCTTAATGGGGCTACGCTGGTGCCGATCAATGCGGATTTGTCATGGACGATTCTGGGGGCCGGCATCACTGCGATTGATCTGTATTTTGGACCTGAAAATGATCCCAATCTGACGTCAAAACCACAGTATAAGAAGCTATCAAAGGCACCCGCGACAACGCTGTCTTATGATCCGGGAACGCTGGCTTACAACACAACCTATTATTGGCGGGTGGATGCTTACGATCCCAATGATGCCCCCGGGGCCACGGATTATGAGCTGATTACAGGCCCGGTATGGCGGTTTACCACGGCTCCTGAAACGCCTGTGGTCGATGCCGTTGTGCCGGCTTACACGGCTGTTGAAGGGGGTGGTTCGGCCAATGTTGTGATGTCCGTTACATCCCTGAATGTTGCGGACTTCCAGTGGTATAAAGTCGGCAGCCCGGATGTGAAGTTGACCGAGGGTGCAAATTATTCCGGAACCCAGACGGATACCCTGACAATTCTCGGTGCTGAGCAGGCCGACGAAGGACTTTACTATTGCGTGGGTACCAACCTGGCCGGTTCGGATTCGAGCATTGATACAGGAACGGGTGAAGGTGCGGGGCGGCTGATGACCAGGCGCCTGGTGAATGACTATCCGCTGGATACGATTGACGTCGTCGAGGGCAGCAGTTTCTGTCCGGATATCGTTGGCGGTGCAGACATGGTGCTGCTCAGTGATGATGCAGGGCCCGATATTCCGACACTGGCGGCCGGAGTGCCGGAAATCGGCAGCAGCAGTCTGCTGTTCAATAACAGCAATATCAGTGATCCCAATAATGCCTGGGCTCAGATTGCACAACTGGATGCGGGGATTGTGGATTATGAAGACCTGACCATTTCGATATGGGTCTTCTGGAACGGCGGAACGGGCTGGCAGCGCATCTTCGATTTTGGTAATGATACCGCGCAGTACATGTTCCTGTCGCCGAACGCGGCCGGAACCGCATTGCGTTTTGTCGTCCAGAACGGCAGCGGCGAGCAGATTGTCCAGACCGAAGGGGCGACCCTGACGACCGGTGAATGGGTCTGGCTGACGGTAACTTTGGAGGGCAATACGGGTCGCCTGTATGTCAATGGCGAACTGCAAGCCACCAATACCGCTGTGACGGCCGATCCTCTGGATTTCAAGCCCACGCTGAATTATGTTGCCAAGAGTCAGTTTGCCGCGGATCCGTATTTCAACGGCCAAATTGATAGTCTGAAGATTTACAGCTATGCACGGACCACCGAACAGATTGCTCAGGATTATCTGGGCGTCAAAGGCGGGTGGGTATGTAACAATGAACTGAATGACCTGGTCTATGACTTTGACAAGAATTGCCTTGTGGACCTGGCGGACTTTGCGATGTTTGCATCCGAATGGCTGGACAGCTTCCGTATCTATCCTGTCCAGTAATTGAATCGGAACGTATTTGACTCTCATGGTTTCCGGGCATCCTGTCGGGTGTCCGGAAACCCGTATTGGAAATCAAGGATATGATGCTGAGGAAAGGAGGGTGAAATCAAGTCAGCATAATAAACCGAGTATGTAATTGTGTGTGAATGCGACAAAATCAAACATTAATGTTGTGGAGGATCAAATGATGAAAAAAGTAATGTTGGCACTGATGTGTATGTGCCTGGTATCCATGGCACAGGCATTGTCGATCACCAATGGTGATTTTGAGACCGGCGGCGGAGAAAACATCCTCGACGTCACCGGCTGGTATGACAATAACACCGGCGGTTTTTGGGATGGTGCATGGCAGACCAACGCCGGATGGATCACACCCAATGGAACCAATGTCGTTGTCTTATCCGCCAACGGTACGTCTGCAACGGATCCTTTGGCCGGCCAGTCTTACCTTTATCAGAGCATCGGAACCGCAGGTGAGGCGTCGGTTAAGATTGGCTTCGATTGGGGTCATCCCGATGATACAGGCGCAGGGCGGTTTGATAAAGTGACCGTCTCTGTTTTTGCCAGCGACGGCTCGTTTGTCGGAGCTGACGGAACCGATATCTACGGCGCTGCCGGTGTTACCCTGCTCGACTCAGCATCGTTTGAGCACACCGCACTGGATATTAACGGTGAGATATTCTCCGTTATAGCCGATCTGGATCTTTCCAGCGCCAACGCGGGAGACGAACTCTTCCTTCGTTTTAACAGCGCTTCGGAATGGCCGGTAGTCGATAACGTCCAGATCGTTCCCGAACCCGCGACCATGGTTTTGGTGGGTCTGGGTGCACTGCTCCTGCGGAAACGCCAGGCTTGAGTTTTTGACATTTTATCGCGATAAGATGGCAAGGTACTGCATTCCGATGAGTGCAGTACCTTTTTTTGTTATTTTATGCACCAGTCGGCCCCGCGTGATTTTTTCCTGAATCATTCTTGATTATTCCGACAGTCAATGGATAATATATCCAAAGGACAAAAAATCTCTGAAACACGCAAATAGAATAAACGAGGATATCGATGATGATTTCAATCAGAGTGGAAGAGAACCGGGATTACGGCACCGTCGAGCATTTGACGCGGGAGGCGTTCTGGGACCTGTATCACCCCGGATGCAGCGAGCATTTGATCGTTCACAAGATCAGAGATGTGCCCGCTTTTGTAAAAGAACTGAGCCTGGTAGTCTGCGATGGGGATACCGTGGTCGGCAATATTATTTACTCCAGAGCCAAGGTGGTCAATGCCCAGAATCAGGAATTCGAGGTCTTGTGCATGGGGCCGATTGGCGTACTGCCTTCCTGCCAGAAAAAAGGCATCGGCTCGCAGCTCATGAACGCCTCCATCCAAAAAGCAAAAGCACTTGGATTCAAGGCTGTGATTATTTTCGGCAACCCGACATATTACCACCGCTTCGGTTTTGTCAACGCCCAACAGTACGGCATTACCACCCCGACCGGCGACAATTTCGATGCCTTCATGGCGCTGGAATTATATGATGGTGCGTTGCGGGGAATCTCGGGCAGATTTTATGCAGATAGCGTTTTTGAGGTCGATAATCAGGAACTCGAAACGTTTGATAAGCAGTTCCCCTATAAGGAAAAACACGTTACCGATACGCAGCTCAAGTAGGTCATCCTATGGTACTCCATGCTAATCAATCGTGCAAATGAAAAATGGGGGCGGAAGAGTGATTGAAACGAAAAGTATAAAGTTCACAATCTTCCTCCTGTGCTCAGTCCTGCTATGCGGATGTACAAAAGAACGTCACTATGAAAATCCGTCCGGGCCGCATTTTTCGCTGATGACCTACAACATCAATTGGGGCGGCGGCCAGCCCGAGCGGACGATTGAGGTCATCCGCCGGAGTAATTCCGACATCGTTTGCCTGCAGGAAACCCACACCGAATGGCAGTGTTACCTTCAGCAGGAATTGGGGGAATTATACCCCTTTATGGAATTTCGCGAAACGCCTAACCGTGCCGGCGGGGGACTGGCGTTCTTATCCAAAACAAAAGGCCGTCAGATTGACTATATTCCCTCCGAAAATACCTTTTTCGACGCATGGATCATGCAGTTTGACACGGCCGCAGGCCCGGTAGAAATCCTCAATGTCCACCTGCATCCGCCTGTAAATGAGTCGGGAAGTTTTGGCGTTTCAGGCTATTTTGGCTCCCAAGATCGACGCAGTGAAGAGATTCAGCGATTTTATCCCTATTTTACCGGGGAAGTACCCCGAATCGTGGCCGGAGATTTTAATGAGGGCGATGATGGGGATGCTGTAAAATGGCTGGCCGACCGGGGTATGACCGATGCTTTGGCTGAGTTCGACCGCTCGACAAAAACATGGCGATGGAAAACATCACTGATGACATTACAAAGCCGGCTGGACCACATCGTCTATTCGTCCGAATTATATTGCTTTCGCTGTCAGGTCATCCCTTACACCGGCTCGGATCATTATCCCCTGTGCGGTCTGTGGGGTCTCAATGAGACGAGAGACGATTAAAACTACTCCAGTCCATTTCTCTTTTTTTTGATTACACGCGCTGATACAGCGATGTCTGCTCGGTCTCTTTTCTACAGGACGGCACGGGGCTGTTTTCCATGCCCTGATTTTGGCAGGCTGCTGCTGACGGGTGCTTATCCGGATTCTCGCTGAGATACCGGAAGAGTGCATTTTGCAGGTCCGCTATTTCCGTGATGATTAAAAACTCCAGGCCCAGCGAAACTATAAAAACAGCCATTGCTGCCAAATGAATTTTCTGGAACGTCAGCATGGGCAAAAGCATGGTGCTGTCACCGTGGGCTTTTGAAGGACCGCCGAGCAGACTCCCTGCAAGCCAGCATATCCACCATGCCGCAATCAGCATGTTGGCTGAAACCTGTCTCCACTGTACGGGATGCCGACTGGCCTTGTAAATTTCCTGTACGACAAAATAAGGCTTAATCAGGTTTGCAATCGGGATAAAAAACCATCCCACGGCCCAGCCGGGGGTATAAGTCAGTTCCACTCCGCCGAAAGCATGAGTATTTTTATTCATGCGGTACACCCACACCAGAAAGGTAATCCATGCCGTCAGATACGTCACTGCGTAAAGAAGTACCGTCAAAGCTCGAGGACCGGAGAATGGGATATCGAGTTCAATGACCTGGCCGCTCCGGTAATCTGCACTGTTAGAGACACTCTGCAGGTATTGAAAGTCATTCCAGGTGTGGTAAAAATTTACAAATAATAGAAGGATCACAGCTATAAGCATCGCTTTGAGAAAACCGGTGATGCCCGTCGGACTCTTGAAATCAGCCATAGGGGAATTGAGTGTCGCCGCTGACGGTGTTGCCATATCCGAACTATTCTGGTAAATCATAAAAGCTCCACAATTGAACAGAGTTCTGAATACCTGTGAAGATTATCGACAAATAACAGGGATGGCTTAATCAGATAAATAAGTTATAAAAAGACACACATTGTCTTTATTGTTATTCCGGCCTTTTTAGATTTCCGTGATTCAGCAATTATTTGATACGGAGGTTTTGGAGGTGGTGCTGGAGGATGCGTCTATAGTCCAGATTTTGGGCAGGGTAAAACTAAAACAGGCGCCGCCGAAGGGCTTGTTTTCAACCCAGATGCGGCCTTTCTGTATCTCGACGAGTTTTTTACTGATGGGCAATCCCAGTCCTGTGCCGTGGTAGCCGGCACCGAGTTGTTTTTCGATCTGGACAAAACGATTGAACAGTCGGCTGATGTCATCGGACCGGATGCCTTTGCCGTTGTCCTCAACATCAATACGGACACAGTCGTCAATGTCGGTGATACGGAGAACAAAGGAGGGTTTGTCCGGATTGCCGTAGCGGATGGCATTGTCGATCAATTTGTCGAGAATCTGGACAGTGCGGTCGATGTCAGCCATGATGACGATGTGTTGATCTGGAATCTCCAGCGTATACGTGATATTTTTGTTGTTCAATATCGGTGTCAGGATACGGATAGCATACTGGACAACCGACTGGATGGTATGAGGGCGAATATCCATATCGACGTGGCCGGCCTCAAGGCTGCTGATATCGACAAAGTCATTGAGAATACGCCCCAGCCGTTTGATTTCTTTGTCGGCCAGACTGATGGCCTCGCTTTGTCGTGGTGTAATCGGCCCCATGACTCCCGCCTGCAGATTGGATAACAAATTACGGAAGATGGTCAGCGGGGTCCGTAATTCATGCGATACGGTGATGGCCAGGTCACTTTTGATCTGTTCCATCTTCTGGAGTTCGCGGTTAGCCTGTTCCAGTTCAGCGGTGCGGGCCTGGACTTTTTGTTCGATCTGAGCGTAGAGGAATTTTAGTTCACAACTATGGTTCCATTTGCTGGACAGTTCAACCGCGGTTTGAAACAGTTCAGTGGTAGCGAAGGGTTTCTGGATGTAAAATATCTTATCTGCGGGGCCAACCTGACGGACAATTTGTCGAGGATGGATATCTGAAAAACCTGTGACAAAGACGATTTCGATATCATTGTCAAGTTTGCGAATCTGTTCGGCGGCCCAGAGGCCGTCGCGGCCGGGAGGCATCCGCATGTCAAGAAAGGCGACGGAAAATGATTTGTTTTCGGTTTTTGAACGGGCAATGGCATCGACGGCCTGCTCGGCCTGGCTGCATAGTGTCAGGTCGAAGGCGATATCGAGATCCTCAGTCGTGTCGTTGTCCGAGGTGCTTTGATTGAATAAGGCTGCGGCCATGTCGCGGGTTTTAGACAGGTTGCTGTCGGCCTGTTGTGCAGGACACAGGATTTTCTGATAGGACTGCTGAATAGCGGGTTCATCGTCGGCAATCAGGATACGAAATAGATTGGCGTTGTGGCTGTTCATGCGTGTGATCCTATCGCCTCGGCGGTCGGTTGGTAGGGAAACAGCACATGAAATGTAGCGCCCTGATTGACGCCGCGGCTTTCGGCCCAGATGCGGCCATTTATGGTATTGATAGTATTAGCACACCAATGCAGGCCCATACCACGGTTACTGGTTTGTTTGGTGGTGAAGCCTCTCTGGAAAATCTGTTTAAGCTGGACTTCGGTTATGCCTTTGCCGTTATCTTCCACAATCAGGTGCAGGACATGTTTGCCGACGAGGATATCCAGGCCGCCTTTGATGGTGACGATGCCTTTGGAGCCGGCGGTGCGGATTGAATCGACGCTGTTGGACAGCAGGTTGCAGAGGATATGTGTCAGGGCAACGCGGTTGCTGTACAGCGGGGCGATGTTGTTCAATTCCGGGTCCAGACGGATATCAATATCCTGGCGAGAGCCCTTCGGCAGCATGGCGATGCAGTCGTGGAGGATTTCAGAGATTCTGAATTGTTCGTTGGTATTGGCGCTTCGGCTCAACCGGTCGGGCTGCATCAGGCTTTGTTCGATCTGGCCGATGGGATCGGAGATATTCTGGAATCCGGAGGCGAGTCGGTCTATGGTTTCGGTCATGGTCTGGCCGGCCATGGACATGAAATGTTCCAGTTCTTTGCGGCGCTGAGGCGGCAGGTCCGGATTATCCAGTTCTTGGCGAGCCTGCCGGATGTGCTGGAGCGGCAGGTCCTGAATCTGCTGGTTGAGGGATTCGATTTCAACCCGCAGCGACGTCAGTGAATTGCGGACATTGTGCAGGATGCCCGAGGCCAGTTCAGCGATGCCGGCCCGGTAGGACCGTTCCATCAGGTCCACACGGGCCTGGTGAAGCTGAGTGACCATTTGATTAAATGAATCGGCAAGGGAGGTAATCTCATCCCGACCTTTCAGGTTGATGCGGTTGGTCAGGTTGCCGGAGCGGCCGATTTCCAGTGCAAAGCGGTTGACATCATTAAGAGGTTTGATAACGACTTTTTCAAGCATAATCAGCAAAACCACCAGAATGACACATCCGCCGCCCAGCAGAGAAAAGAGGGCGAAACGAACCGCGCCGATGCCCTTTGCGGTGATATCCCGAAGTGTTTTGGCTTTGATTAAAAGTGAACTCTCCTTATTGATGCCGGGAAATGTTTTGTAAACTGCAACGACGTTTTCATCCGAAGGTTTTTCAAGGAAAACCGAATCCGGTGAGGTGAGTTTGGATAAATAGGGCTGCAATACTTCTTGTGTGGTGTCCGAGGCCAGACTCCACCATTCAAGATCCACCTGCGTCTGCTTGCTGAGAGGATTCATCATATCATCATTGACCAGCCGCGCCATAATAATGGTGCCGGCAATCGGTTTTGTGTTGAGATTATTGGTAATTGGACGCGAGCTGATCATCAGCGGCCCGGCGGAAGTCAGAAGAACCCCGGCTACGGAATCCTCCGGTTCGGCATGGCTAATCAGGGCGGAATTTCGGCTCAGATTCTCCGGAATCAATTCCTTAATTTCAAGGGGAGAGATTTCATCTTCACCAATTTTTACGGTCTTGCCCCATATATATTTTCCCTGAACATCAAGAAATATCAGTGCGTTGAGATGCTGGGTCAGGAAGACTTCGTCAGAAATGGTATCCTGGATAAACTCTGGTTTTTTTCCCTGCACATATAAGGCCGTGTCGTCCCATGCCGCCCAGTCATAACAGAACCGATTGAGATGGTCCACTTCATTCTTTAATGCGAGGATACAGCGATCCATATTCACACAGGCTTTGCTATCTTCCACTTCCTCAAAGCTGGGAAGAATGATCCATTTCTGGACGGCGAGGTCAACCAGGCCGTAACACATGCCTGCAATTAACAGGATCGACAAAATTTTATTTCGAAGTGACATGAACAATCCTTTTCAAATGGTGTTATTCTCGTGCGAATTTCAGCAAACCGTCTGCAATTTTATCCAGCGGCATAATGACTTCGGCTCCACCTTTTGCGATGGCTTCCTTGGGCATTCCGAAGACGACGCAGGTTTCTTCATCCTGGGCGATGGTATGGGCGCCGTTTTGACGCATGGCGAGCATGCCGAGGGCGCCGTCATTGCCCATGCCTGTCAGAATGGCGCCGACGGCATTGGGGCCGGCGATCTTGGCGACCGAATTAAACAGGACTTCCACGCTGGGCCGCTGGTGACAGACGGCGGGACCGTCTTTGATATTGACATAATAAAAGGCGCCGGAACGCTGAAGCACCATGTGATAGCCGCCGGGAGCGATGAGCACCTGGCCCGGCAGGACACGGTCGCCATCCTGGGCTTCTTTGACGCGGACGGCACATTCGGAGTTGAGCCGGTCGGCGAAGGATTGGGTGAACTGAGCAGGCATGTGCTGAACCACCACAACGCCCGGCGAGGTGGCCGGCAGGGCGGTCAGAACGCAGGTCAGTGCCTGAACTCCTCCGGTGGATGCTCCAATCGCCAGAATTTTCTGGGTGGTTTCCACCATATGGGAGGATGTTGTTATATTCGCCTTGACGGGGGAGGCGGTTCGTTGAGGCATCGGCCGGATGGCTCTGGAAGAAAGGGAGTGAATGATACCGGCCAGTGTTTTACAGGCATCCCCGACGCTGTAGGACGGGCCGGGTTTGGCGACGACTTCAACGGCACCGGCGGCAAGGGCTTCGATGGCGGTTTTGCTGCCTTTTGGGGTCAGCGAACTGAAGATAATGACCGGCATCGGGTGGTGTTCCATGATTTTTTTAAGAAACGTGATGCCGTCCATGCGAGGCATTTCAACGTCCAGAATCAGTACATCCGGCGCAAGATTGACAATTTTATCGCGGGCAATATACGGATCCGGGGCGGTGCCGATGACTTCGATGCCGGGCTGGGTATTGAGTTCCTTGCTCAAAATCTGACGCACGATGGCTGAGTCGTCCACGATTAACACTTTATGGAGTTGTACTGCGACTGTCATCTGAGGATTCCTTAAATTACTTTTTCGATGCCGTTGGCCTTGACGGTTACGGTGCCATCGGCGATATTGAGATACATATTACGCGGGACGTTTCCGCCCACTTCCTGACCTTTGATCATGACGCCGAACTGCCAGAGCAGTTTGCGGGCGGACAGAAAGTTGCGGTTTCCGATTTCAAAGCCTTTGGGACCGTTGTCCATGGCGGCACCACCGGCCAGTTTGGCAATGATTCGCCTGCGGTCGGCGCCGGAGGAAACCAGGTGGTCCAGCAGCAACTTCATGCCTGTGTCGGCAAACATCAGGGGTTCTTTGGCGGCGCGGGCCGGATCCATCGTTGAAGACGGGAGCTGATAGTGAATCATTCCGCCGATACGAATGACCGGGTCGTAAAAGGTCGCCGCGATGCACGAGCCGAGTGAGTAGGTAACCAGAACGCTTTCCGGGTCTTTTGAGACACGGGCGTCGGAAACCTGCACAGTGATATTGTGTGAGGTGCTCAACATCCTCGGCCTAATCCTTTCTATAGATGGTGGGTTGTACGTAGCGGAATTTATGGGTAATACCTGTTAGTGATTCGGAATGACCTGTGAACAGATATCCGCCGTGTTCCAGTACGTCCCAGTAACGGTTCACCAGTTTCTGCTGGGTGGGCTTGTCGAAATAGATCATGACATTCCGACAGAAAATAAAATCCATAGGGCCTTTAAACGGCCAGGGTTCCATCAGGTTGAGATATTTAAAGACAATCATTTTCTGCAGGATGGGATTGACCTGAAACAGGTGCTGCCCATTGCATCGTACCTTGGACAAATAGCGGTTTTTGGCCGCCGCCGGCACGGGGGCGACCCGTTCGGCATCGTAAATACCTTCGGAGGCACGCTGCAGAACGCGGCTGGAGATGTCGGTGGCCAGGATTTTAATGTCCCAGTCGCTGCTTTGGTGAAGGCTTTCCAGCAGGGTGATGGCAATGGTGTAAGGTTCTTCGCCGGAGGAACAGCCGGCGCTCCAGCAGCGGATTTTTTGAGCCCGGCCTGTTTTCTTAGCGGCCAGTTCCGGTATCAGAGTCTGCGATACGAAATCAAAATGCTGCGATTCGCGGAAAAACGAGGTCAGATTGGTGCTGATGGCATCGGTCAGTTCCGTCATCGCGGATTTGGACGAATCCGACAATACATATCTGTAATAGTCAGCAAAGCTGGAAAACTCTTTCTGGCGCAGCAGCTTGCCGAGCCGGGAACGAACCAGTTCTTTTTTGCCATCATGCAGATCAATGCCGCAATGTTCATACACCAGGGCGCTGATCTGTTCAAATTCCTGATCGGTCAGAACGAGATTGTCTTGTAATACGGATAATCCAAGCATATCTAGTACCATTTAAAATGACTGTGTTTGCGATAAATCAATCAAACCGGGTACATCCAGGATGAGACTGACTCTGCCGTCACCCATGACTGCACCGCCGGAGACGCCTTTGATGTTGCCAAGGCCGCTGATGCTCTTGATCACCACCTGCTGCTGGCCGAGCAAGTCATCCACCTGCAGGCAGCATTTGCGATTGCCTTCCTCGACAACCACCAGAAGCCCTTCGGTTGGATTTTCCCGGGCATTGGTCGCCTTGAAGAGTCGATGCAGCGGAACCAGCGGCATCAGCAGTTCGCGGATTTTGACCATCTGGGCACGGTTTTGCACCGTGGAAATCTGGTCGGCGGTCGGACGAATGCTGTGGACGACGGTGTTGATCGGAATAATATACCGCTGTGAGCCGAGCGTGACGATCTGGCCGTCGATGATGGCCAGGGTCAGCGGCAGACGAATCATAAAGGTCGTTCCTTCGTCGAGTTTGGTGCGGATGTCTATTTTACCGCCGATGGATTCAATATTTTTGCGTACCACATCCATGCCGACGCCGCGTCCGGAGACATCGGTTATTTTGTCGGCCGTCGAGAATCCGGCCATGAAAATCATCTTGTAGATGTCATCGTCGGGGATATCCTGCCCTTTGGCGACAAGTCCTTTTTCGATGGCTTTTTTGAGAATTTTATCGCGATTCAGACCTCGCCCGTCATCGGTGATTTCAATAATAATTGTACCGGCCTGATGATAGGCCCGCAGATGAATATGGCCTGTGCCGGGTTTGCCTTTGGCTTTTCGGTCGTCCGCGGTTTCCACGCCGTGGTCCACGGAGTTGCGCATCATGTGAATCAGGGGGTCGGTAATTTTATCGACAATGGTACGATCCAGTTCGGTTTCTTCGCCGCTGGTGACAAAGTCGATGGTTTTTCCGGCCTTGCGGGACAGGTCTCGCACGAGGCGTGCCATTTTCTGGAAGACACTCTGGACGGTGACCATCCGCATCGACATCGACAATTCCTGAAGCTGTCGGACAATTTTATTCTGATGAGCGACTTTGCGATATAAATCACTGTCATTATTGCAGGATTTGCCGACTTCTTCGGCGATCATCAATTGGGCCACGGCCAGCTCACCGGTCATATTGATCAGTTCATCGAGGCGGACGGTGCTGACTTTGATTTTTTCCTCGGAGGCCTTGGCTGCAGCGGTCGAGGGGGATTCTTTTTCGCTGCTGCTGAGCATTGTATCGAGTTTATGATCTTCCGTTTCTTTGAGCGGCTGCGGAGCGGCATCCGGGGTTTCCGCCTGCGGCGCCGGAGCGACGATTTTTCCGCTGGCGCAATCCTGCAGGCGTGCGAGCAGTGCATCGACATTACCCGGGGTGTGATACGGAATTTTCTGGCCGGCGGCGGTTTCCATGGCCGCCAGCATGGTTTTGAGCATATCGATCGAGGCAAAGGTGACATCGCTGAAGGGGCCTGTAAGTTTCACTTGTCCCTTGCGGGCCATATCCAGCAGGTTTTCGGCGGCGTGAGCCAGCCTGTTGGTATCGGTCAGATTGAGAAAACCGGCCATTCCCTTGATGGTATGGAAAGAGCGGAAGATTTTATTGAGTGTTTCGGCGTCTTCGGGGTTGTTTTCCAGCTCGAGCAGGGCGGCTTCGGCGTTTTCAATGTGTTCTTTGGATTCATTGATAAAATCGATAATCAGGGGCAGATCTTCTTCGGTGAAGGTAATGGTGGTTGCGACGGATTCGACGGCCGGGGCCGCGGCAGCGGTTTCGGGTCGGGGCGTGGTTTCCGCAGCAGGCTGTGCTGTCGGGATCTCCGGACTGGACTGAGGTGCGGCGAGGCTTTCGAGGGTGCCGATCATGGTGGTCAGTTCGGCGGGGGACTGGTAGTGTCCTGCTTTTGTGACCGCTGCTTCGAGCGAGGCCAGCATGCCCTTGAGCATATCCACGGAGGCCAGGGCCGCATCACTGGCGTTGCCGACCAGTTTAAGCTGTCCCTTGCGGGCCATATCCAGCAGGTTTTCCGCCGAATGGGCCAGCTTATTGATGTCGGTCAGGTTGAGAAATCCCGCCGTTCCCTTAACGGTATGAAATGCCCGAAAAATGCCATTGAGGGTTTCCTGGTCTTCCGGATGATGTTCAATTTCCAGCAGAGCGGCTTCGGCATTTTCGAGGTGTTCACGCGACTCATTAATAAAATCGATAATCAGCGATGCATCTTCTTCGCTGAACGACAGTTCACTTGCAGCCTGCGGGAGGACTTGCCCGGCTGCCTGATCGATTTCAACCAGCAGGTTCTGCAGGTCGCTGACCATGCCGCAGAGTTTTTCCACGCAGTCGGTTTGTCCCTGGTTTTCCCGGGTCAATGCCGTACTGATGGCCTGGGCCGCGTTCTGGCTGAGATTCTGGAACTGAGCGATGATTTGTTCTGTTCCTCCATCGAGGTCTTTGGCCGCCGAGACGATCTGCTCAAACAGAGTTCGGCAGAGTTCCATATCGCAGGACTGTTCGGCATCCAGCAGCATGACTTTGCTTGCTGCCTGCTCAATCAAATCCTTCAGCATTGCCTTGCTATCACTCATATTGACTCCTGTGTCCTTCCTTATATTCCTGACTACGATTCCCTGTCAGCCGCTTTGGGTTCGGTTGCAGTCATATCTGCAAGAAATGGCGGGGGCTGACTGATTTGGCCGGCCAGAGACGAGCCATCAATCGAAACGATAGCTTTGAAAATATCAAATACCGTAATAAGTCCTGTGGCACGTTGCTGCGGGTCCAGAATGACCAGGCAGCGTATCGCATATTTACACAGGGTATCCATGGCTGCCCAGAGGGGGGTTTCGGGCCTGACGGCACGTACCGGACGACTCATGAACCATTTGATCCGGATTTGGAACGAAGCGTCATCCTGGGGGCGGCGATAATTGGCAAATACAGATTTGGTATAAGGACTGATTGCCGCCGCCGTATCCGAGCGAGACAGAAGCCCTTCCAGTTGCCCGTTTTTGCCGACCAGAAGATAACTGGTGTTATGCTGCTGCATCAGTAAAATAGCCTGTTGAATACCG
Organism: Anaerohalosphaeraceae bacterium; assembly: GCA_039679345.1. Classification (GTDB taxonomy): domain Bacteria; phylum Planctomycetota; class Phycisphaerae; order Sedimentisphaerales; family Anaerohalosphaeraceae; genus Anaeroglomus. The sequence goes on along the minus strand of JBDKVE010000218.1, from coordinate 29,764 downwards.
GCATCCGGTTCGATCCAGACGGGCGGGGTACTGACCAGGGATTGAATTGGACGATTCAAATCCAGTGTACCTGCAGGCCGCGGCGAGAAAGTCGGGGCAACGGATACCTGCGATTCAGCGGAGCCGACAAGCTGTTCAATGGCCCTGGATACCGGACTGGGTTGGACCGGCTGTTCGATGGTCTCCACTTTGACGGCCGGTTCATCCCGGGACTCCGGGGTGGGCTGTTGCGGTTGAGCCTGGGGGGACTGGATGTTTTCGGGGGCCGATGCAGCCGCAATCGGAGTATCCGCTTTTTCGGCCGCTGCAGGCGCGGCGGCCGGTTGGTTCTGTGTTTGGACGGATTCGGCCGGATCATCTGCAGGATCGAGTATTTCGACGGGAAACACTGCGGCACAGAGCACCGGTTCAAATCCGCCGACTTTGATTTTCGTGACGATCATCAGGCATTCATGATCGGGTTCCATGTGCATGGATTCGCTGGGATTGGCCCAGATTTGCCCGATATAAACAGATCCCTGTTTGAGGTGCTTGTGTCCTCTGAGACCCTGTCTGAAGATGCGGTCCCAGGAACCGGTCATCAAGTTGCCCAGCTCTTTAATTGCATCGGTAAGAGCCTGGGCGTCTTTGATACCGCCGGTTTTAACCTGTTCCTGAATGCGTTTTTCCGGCAGCATCACAACGATTCCTGACAGGATAAAAATGGCTGCCTGATCCAGCCAAATTGCACATTGACCCTGAAGAGGTCCTTTGACCTCTACGGTATTGATAGATATAATCTTGCCAAAGTCCTTTTTCAACTGGCCGACGGGACCGTGGAGCACTTTTTGTTCGATGGTCTGCATTGAGCAGTCAAACATTCCGGAAATGTCTTCAGAGAATGCCTCAAAGGCACGCTGTGTCAATCCTTCCAGTTCCGCGGCGAGTTGTTGTTGCTGCAGGGTCATAATACACTCAGTTCTGGGTCTGTTTATAATACATCGAGAAGGTTACGGGGAAGATTTCATCGAGTGTGGTGCACACTTGGCCTCGTGAAAAATCTTCGCCGGGCATGGGGAACAACTGGCGCCCCGATACCACGGTGGGAATAGACACCTGCAGGTCATTGTAGGTGTTCTGAATGCGATGCTTGATGCTGCCCATGGTCATATTGGCGACTTCGCCGACGGCATCTCCGACTTCAGCGAGGCTCAATTTGTCACCGCCGTCCAGGCCGAGCATGTTGGCGGCAATGCTTCTGGCGCAGGCTTCACTCAGGCAGATGGTCAGACAGCCTTCCAGACCGCCGCGAAATGTAATGGAACCCATCAATGCAGCGCCTTCAGGCGAGGATTCTTGCGATGCGGCTTCGGCGGATTCAATATCCATGAAGATCATGGTTTCGAAAACTTCCCGGGCTGCATCGAGAATCGTCTGTTCCATAGTCAGTTGTTCCAGCATATATTTTCCTTTCGGGTCGATGGTTTAGCGATATTGGACCGGATTTAGTTCATAAACGGCGTCAGTTTTTCCTGAAACCGTTCCGGGGTAAATGGCTTGGTAATGTAGCCATTGGCGCCGCTGCTCATCAGGTTATCAATCAGATCCTGAGCGCTTTCGGTGGAAACCATGATAATCTTGGTGTTTTTGCTGCAGTCCATCTGGCGAGCCTGCTTGACGAATTCCACGCCGTTCATTTCAGGCATATTGATATCACACAGCACAATATCCACAGGTCCGCTTTTCATTTTTTCAAGCGCTTCCGCTCCATTGCCGGCTTCTTCGGTGCGCTCGAATTCCAGCCCGGACATCCGAACGGTCTTCATGATGATTTTTCGCATGGTGGCCGAATCGTCCACGATCATCAGCGATTTTGACATAAGTTACTCCTTTTAAATATATCTAAATAGTTTGATTTTCAGCCAGATGTTCCACCACGTCGGATTGAACGACGCGATCAATATCCAGCAGAATTTTGATGCCGTTGTCGGCCTTGCCGATGCCCAGGATGAAATCCGCCCGAACGACTGCTCCAAGCTGGGGAGTCTGTTCAATATCTTTGCCTTCGACATAGAGGACTTCCTGGACACGGTCCACAATCAGTCCGGCGTGATGCATCCGGTTATTCAGGCTGACCTCAACAACGATGATACAGGTCTGTTCGGTGACCTCCGCGGCGGGCATTTCGAACCGCAGCCGCAAATCCAGCACCGGGATGACCTGGCCCCGGAGGTTAACCATGCCTTTGATGTAAGAAGGTGTTTTGGGCATCGGTGTAATAGGCACATAGCCTATGATTTCCCGTACCTTCAGGATGCCGATACCGTACTCTTCCTGTCCGAGCGAAAAGGTCAGGTATTTGCCTTCAAGGCTGCTGCTTCGTTTTTCATTTAATATTGCGGTACTCATATCGATTGTCCTTTGCTCAGGCGTTTCAAGTTATCCGTTAAAACTCTGAAAATCCTTATCATCCAGCGGCAACATTGAAGCTGGTGCTGTTTTAGAGGGATTTGTTTTTTTAGTTTTGCCGTTGGCGATCTGGTGAAAGATCTGGTCGCTGAGGCCGGGGTCGGCGATATGTTTTGACGTTGCCGACGGTGTTTTTGCAGCCGTCTGTGTTTGGATTCTGGACTGTGTGCCGACCAATACGGATAAATCATTAACCACATGTTTGAGCAGGGATGCCTGATTGTTCAATTCCTGGCTGGCACTGGCCGATTCTTCGGCGTTGGCGGCATTCTGCTGAGTCACTTTATCCATCTGAGAGACGGCGGTGTTAATCTGATCGACACCCTGAGCCTGTTCCTTGCTGGCAGCGGCGATTTCACCGACCAGGTCGGTGGTTTTGGTGATTCCAGAGACGATTTCATCCAGAACTTTCTGTACTTCACTGCAAATCTCGACGCCGTTACGGCTGTTGTTGACAGACTGTTCAATCAGGTTGGTGGTGTTCTTGGCGGCTTCGGCAGATCGCATGGCCAGATTGCGGACTTCTTCGGCGACCACGGCAAAACCTTTCCCGGCCTCGCCGGCACGGGCTGCTTCGACGGCGGCGTTCAACGCCAGCAGGTTGGTCTGGAAGGCGATTTCATCAATGACCTTGATAATCTTGGCGGTTTCATCCGAGCTCTTGCGGATATCAGTAATGGCGTTGGCCATCCGTTTCATGGAATCGGTGCCATTGTTGGCGGCTTTGCGGGCCTCGGCAGCCAGGGTGTTGGCCTGGGTGGCGTTGGCGGCATTCTGCTTGGTCATGGATGACATTTCTTCCAGACTGGAGGACGTCTCTTCCAGACCGGCAGCCTGTTCGGTTGCCCCCTGTGCCAGAGATTGCGACGCCGAAGAGATTTGTTCGGAAGCACTGGACAACTGTTCAGAGCCTTCGGCCAATTGTCCCACGATGGAATTCAGTTTTCCGGTCAGTTTGCCGGCAACCATAAGCCAGCAGACCAGCGCTGTGGCGCAGGAAATCAGCATCAGCAGGCCCAGTTGAACAGTGGATGAATGCCCGACGTTCTGCATCCGGGCTTGCCCTTCCTGGAATTCATCCATGTAGGAACTGGCACCAATGATCCAGTCCCAGGGTTGGAAATAGGTGATGCGGGCGATTTTCAGCCGTGATTCATTATCTTCAGTGTTTTTCCAGGGATATAACTGTTCGCCGATTTGACCCGGAGTAAGAACGACGGCCTTTTTACAGATGTCCTGAATAAACGCCGACCCGTCTGCATCTTTGGCTTCCCAGATACTTTCTCCATCGCGTTTGCCGTCTTTGGAAATCACATAATTGCCTTTGCTGTCAAGGACAAAAATATAGCCGGTTTTGCCGACCTGGACATCCATAATGGCTTTGCGAAGTGAAGCAACACTTTCCTGGGGGATGCCGAAATATAATGCCCCGATTACTTTTCGCGCATCATCAAACAACGGCTCGTATGCAGTCACATACCATTTATTCACGACAAAGGCTCGTCCCACATAGGTTTTGCCTTCGGTCAGAGCGCTGATAACCGGATTGGTGGATCCGTCGAGCTGGGTATGCGGAATATAAGTGCCGATGGCTCGTTTGCCGTCAAGGGTCTCCACATTGGTGCACACCCGCAGCATATCTCCGGTATCGTTCATACGCTGAAAGATCGTACAGGTTCCACCAACCAGATTTTTGACTTTGTCAACAATTGGAGAAGATTCCTTGATTTCTGCATTTTGCCCCAGCCAGGTCTGGCCTATGGTCATTTTGGGCAATGTCAGAGTTTGTGATGTCTTGCTGTTTTGATTGATGCAGTTCCAGGACACCGTTTCGGCAGACAGGCCGACCGGCCCCGTCTGCTGCAAGGTCTCTCTTGCGACATTCAGACACGATTTCAAATTCAGTTCAATGGATTCCTGCTGAGCCTGGCACATGGCATACACATTTTCTGCAATGTGATCCAGGTCGTTACGAGCTGCGATTTCAGCCTGCTCGGATGCAGTTGTAATCATTTTGCTGTTCTGGTAATACACCACTGTACCTGCAACCAGCAGCGGTACCACTGTCAATACGGTACCTGTAATCAGCAGTTTCGTCCTCAGTTTCATCGTTGCGTACATAAGGCTCTCCCAAAAAGTAAGTAAGATGACGGACTCTTCCGTCGATGTTTACAAGGGATTTGCCTGCGCTAACTGTGGACGGTCTCTCACGAGAAACCCCAACCGTTCCGTATTCAGCACAAGCGGGCTATACTTGCCCCGCCATCAGAGTGCCCATTCCTTCAAGCACGCGGTCAATATCCAGCAGAATCTTGATGGAACTGCCGGCTTTGCCGATACCGAGAATGAAATCGGTATTGACATCTGTGCCGAATTGCGGTGCATCATCGATGTTTTCCTGACCGATATCCAGGACTTCCTGGACCCGGTCCACAATCAGACCCGCATTGAAGGAACGCCCTTCATGGCAGATATCCACCACGATAATACAGGTCTGGTCTGTAATTTCCTTGGTTTCCATATCAAAACGGCAGCGCAGGTCAATCACGGGGATGACCTGTCCGCGCAGATTAATAACACCTTTGACAAATACAGGCATACGCGGTACGGCGGTAATCGACATGTAGCCGATAATCTCGCGTACTTTCAGAATCTCGATGCCGTATTCTTCTTTAGCCAGGGCAAAAGTCAAATATTTGCCTTCTTTGGCTCTCGTTTCAGTTGCCAATGCGGTTGACATATTTCATTCTCCTGGAACGGGGTTACAGTAAAGCCTGCTCAAATCATTTTTTGGCCGGCCGGTTCGTTTTATTTAATTGTTAAAGTCCGAGAACTCCTGGTCATTCAGCGGTAATTGCTGAACGGCGATTGTTTTGCCGCTGTGAACACCTTGTTTTTTCCCGGTTTTTTCTTCTGACCCTGACGCGATTGCATGAAAAATGCGATCCGACTGGGCCAGATATTGCTTCTTTTCGGTAACATGATGGGGGGACTTAACTGATAAATCGGAATGGTTACGTCCGGTAACTACAGATGCACCATTGACCAGTATAACCAGTTGATTGACGACCTGATTCATCGATTCAGCCTGAGCAGAGAGTTCTTCCGAGGCGCTGGCTGACTCTTCGGCGTTGGCGGCATTTTGCTGGGTGACTTTGTCCATCTGCGAAACCGCGGTATTAATCTGGTCCACACCCTGAGCCTGTTCCTTGCTGGCGGCGGCGATTTCACCGACCAGGTCGGTCGTCTTGGCAATTCCGCCCACGATTTCATCGAGGGCAACCCTGACTTCACCGCAAATCTCGACCCCATTACGGCTGTTATTAACGGACTGTTCGATCAAGCTTGAGGTGTTCTTGGCCGCTTCAGCCGACCGCATGGCTAAGTTACGCACTTCTTCAGCTACCACGGCAAATCCCTTGCCGGCTTCACCGGCCCGAGCGGCTTCGACGGCGGCGTTAAGAGCCAGCAGATTGGTCTGGGAGGCGATCTCATCGATGACCTTGATAATCTTGGCGGTTTCGTCGGAGGATTTCTGGATATCTTTAATCGCTCCATCCATCCGGGCCATGGCTTCAGAACCATTGCCGGCCGCTTTTTTGGCCTCATCGGCAAGCGTGTTGGCCTGCGTGGCATTATCCGCATTCTGCTTGGTCATCGACGACATCTCTTCGAGGCTGGAGGAAGTTTCTTCCAGGCCGGCGGCCTGCTCGGTGGCACCCTGGGCCAGCGACTGTGACGCGGCGGATATCTGAGTGGATGCGGAGGCCACCTGTTCAGAGCCATATAAAAGCTGCTGAATGATACCGGTTAATTCTTTGACTAATCGGCGTGTCATACCCAGACCGATGCAGACTGCTCCGATAAAGAGAGCCATGGCCAGGCCAAGACTGAGAGTATTGGCGCGTTTCATGCCGGTGCTCAATGAGGTGACTTCGGATTGGGCGACATCAGCCTTTGCATCCATGGTTTCCATTTGTTTATTGATAAGACCTTCCATCTGTTCGGTCATGGTGTTGATTGTGTTGCGCATTGCGGAAAAGGCCTTAAGACTTTCGGCGGCGTTGGTCTGTCTTGCCTGAGATATCGCTAAATTGGAACGGCTGATATCCGCGACCTGCCGACAGAGACTGTCCCATTTATTCAAGGATACTGTAAAATCCTGATACACGTTATTCATCTCGGCGTTGAATTCCACCGCGGCTTTCTGAGACCGCTCGGCCACTTGTTTGACATTGGCTTCATAATCCTTAACCATGTTTTCAAAACGGGCGGAGTCCGGCTCGCTGACAAATTGAAGCAGCGCCGTTGAGGCCTGATAAGCATCCCGATCGGCGTTCAGCAGCAGTTCGATGCCGGCGTACCATTTGACGGCCTGGGAGGATTGCTGTGCCGTGTTTATTGCGGCAAGTTCCTTTTCAATCAGCCCGACAAGTGAGTCCAGTTGATTCCGCATCACATCGAAGGTATTGACGCTCTCCAGGTAAACAGCCTGACGCCGACTGGTTTCGCGGGACACGGTCTCAGAGGATTGTATGACCGACTGAGTCGCGGTTTTCCATGCGGTGTAATGATTTTGAAATTCGCTATAGACCTGCTTGAGCGAATCATCAAAAACATGTGAAGCCTGATTGAGCCGATCCGCAACCTGCTGGAGATCTTCGGTATGGCTTGCAATCAATGCGGTGATCTTTGCATCATCCTGGACAGACAGCATCTGTAATTCAGAAACATACGTCTGGTAAGCATCCCGGTCGGCATTCAGTATCAATTCAATACTATTGCTGAAGTTATTTATCCGGGGAATCTCTTCGGTTACAATTGGCATCAGTGTCGCGGTGGTGGTGCTGTTGACGACGTGGGATATATGGCGCATCATATATCCATTTCCTCCGGTGATTAAAACCAGTCCGATAAGAGGAATCGAGACCAGCGTGATAATTCTTCCCTTGATTGTCATAGTCTATTTCTCCTGTAAAAAAGACAATAAAGATCACTTTGCATTTTTTACGGAATCTTGCTGGATGTGTTTCTGCTGTATCCCGGGATCGGGTTGAATAAGCTGTCAGAGGTGTTGTAACGCCGAATATTCCGAAAAAAAGAGATTAATCAGTTTGTTTTATCCTGCTGTGCCGGGCGATTTCCGGTGCCAATGCCAAACCAGCATTGATGACGGAAGCAAACTCATTGCTGAGAACATCGCGGATGTGATGCGTTTGGAGGAATTCCCCCGCCAGTTCGGCGGCACTATCGACTTGGCCGTTGACCAGCCGCTGACGCATCCATTGAATGACGGTTTCTTCAGTTATCATACCTTTCAATCCTTTCCAGCTTTCTGTATCGTCCTTCAGCAGGGGTGACTTTTGTGATTTTTGAGCGGCGCAAATCGTATGGTCGCCGACTGCGCCGCTCAAATATCTCAAAAAAGGAGAGATTTATCCGTTAAAATCCTTGAATTCATGATCGCTCAGCGGCAGTTGGCCGGCTGCAGTGGCCTTGCTGCTTTTGAAACCGGCCTCTTTTTTCTGTCCAGTCGATGATGCGATGTTATGATACGCATGATCAAGCTGAGTTAAAGTTGTTGCTTTCTTGGACTTATGGGCCGTTGTGGACGTGTTTCGCTGGGCATTTATTCCGTTGACCAGGACCACCAGTTGATCTACGATCTGATTCATGGATTCGGCCTGAGCGGACAGTTCTTCTGAGGCACTGGCCGACTCTTCGGCGTTGGCGGCATTCTGCTGGGTCACTTTGTCCATCTGGGAGACAGCGGTATTGATCTGATCCACACCCTGAGCCTGTTCCTTGCTGGCGGCGGCGATTTCACCGACCAGGTCGGTTGTTTTTGCAATTCCACCTACGATTTCGTCGAGGGCTGCCTTGACTTGGCCGCAAATCTGAACACCGTTGCGGCTGTTATTGACGGACTGCTCAATCAGATTGGAGGTATTCTTGGCCGCTTCAGCCGACCGCATGGCCAGATTGCGGACTTCTTCAGCGACCACCGCAAATCCTTTACCGGCTTCCCCCGCCCGCGCAGCTTCAACAGCCGCATTGAGGGCCAGCAGGTTGGTCTGGAAGGCGATTTCGTCAATCACTTTGATAATTTTAGCAGTTTCGTCGGAGGATTTCTGGATATCTTTAATCGCTCCATCCATACGGGTCATGGCCTCAGAACCGTTTTTGGCGGCCTGACGAGCCTCAGCGGCCAGCGTATTGGCCTGAGTTGCGTTATCCGCGTTTTGTTTGGTCATGGTGGACATCTCTTCGAGGCTGGAGGAGGTTTCTTCCAGACCGGCCGCTTGTTCGGTAGCACCGTTGGCCAGCGACTGCGAGGCGGAGGAAATTTGTTGAGACGCACTGGCTAAAAGCTCGGAATTTTCAGATAATTTTTGCACAATATGGTTCAGGCTCCCGGCGAGTTTGCTGGAAATGACAAGCCAGCTCACGATGACGACAGTAATTGTAACACCAAACAAAATCCCCAGTTGAGCAATACCGGATCGGCCGATTGCTTCCATTTTTTTCTGACCTTCTGCGAATTCATCCGTATATGAACCAACTCCGATGACCCAGTCCCACGGGGCAAAATAGATAAGTCGTGCGATTTTTTCGCGCGGGGCAGGGTCTTCAGGATTTTTCCAGAAATAACGATGCTCAGTGATTTCGTTTGATTTCAAAACAACGGATTTTCGACAGATTTCCTGAATAAAAGGATTTCCATTGGCGTCTTTGGCATCCCAAATGTTCTCGCCATCTCGTTTTCCATCATTGGAGATGATGTACTTGCCTTTGGAATCCAGCACATAGACATAACCGGTCTGGCCGACTGTGATATCCATGATGGCCTTACGCAGGGAGGTAATATCGGAGGTTGACATGGTTTTTTGACCGAGCGATTCCTGCTGAAGCTGGCACATCGTATAAACACTCTGAGCGATTGGATCCAGGCCTGAAAGAGCCGTTTTCAGAGTCTCATCCCCGGCGGTATTGATCATTGTGCGATTTTGATAGAAGACTACAACACCGGCCACCAATAGCGGTCCTATCGTGGAAATTATTCCGGTTGTCAGCAGTTTCGTTCTCAGTTTCATGTTCTTGAACATACCGATTCTCCTTACTAATAAAATGCACCTTCGTTCGCACGGCTCGACGAACGCCCCACAAAGAGAACCGACTGAGCCTTCTGCTCGGTCTCGAGGCATTAAGAGCAAACTTGCCGCTGCAGAATGCGTGGTTGCTGATTCCATTGCGACTATCGGAGGAAAACTCTTTCTGTCTCAATAGGGAAAATACCGACTAAAATTTTTAAATAGGTGCATAAAAAAGAAAAAGATGAGAAAGTGTCTGATAATCTATTTCGCAAAACCGAAATAATGTCAATAAAAACTTGTGGGATGGGATTAAAATGGAGTTGAACTATAAAACAACCTTTGCACTCAAATGGTAAAACGTATGAAATAAATTAAGGCCCCAAAGAAGAATAAATAAATTATAGCATTCAGAACTGTCCGATAACTGAATTTGTTGTGTTGCTTTCACAAAAACACGCATATTATTGCGATGTATGGCGCAAGTGTTTTTTTGTTTAATATAAGTGAAATGACTGAGTTATGGCCTGAAAATCATCTGTGAAATTCGGTCCAGGTAGTCTTTATCCACGGAATCAAATGCTGCCAACTGATCGCTGTCGCCATCCAGGACGGCTTGTATATCACTCTGTTCATTTCGTATCGGCACGACAATTTCAGAGCGGCTTTTGGGGTCGCAGGCGATATGCCCGGGGAATTGATGCACATCCGGCACAACAATGGTTTGATTCTGATTAATTCCCGCCCAGCAGACGCCGGTGTTGGTTTTGAGTTTTTGACAAGCCAGTGTGCCCTGATACGGCCCGACCAGCAATTGGCCTTCGACCAATCGATAAAATCCGACCCAGTAAAAATGTCCCATCTTATGATACAGCAGGGCGGCCGCAGTAGCCATGCGACTAATCGGGTCCGGCGTGATTTTATATAAATCTGCCAATTGACTGAACAGCCGCTCATATCGTCCGGCTTTTTGCTGTGGTTGAAGGTGGCGCATTTACCGATAATCCCCAATGGCTTTTTGTATCCGCCGGATGGCTTCCAGCAGTGTTGCTTTTGTACAGCCGTAATTCATGCGTACAAACCCCGGTCCATCGAACTCGGCTCCGTCGGAAAGTCCTGCGCCGGCCTGTTCAAAAAACTCAACCGGTCTTTCAAGTCCAAGCGGCCGTGTATCGATCCACCCCAGATAAGTTGCCTCCGGCGTGTCCATTTTAAGACTGCCGGTTGCTGCGATGGCCTGACAAAGCATGTCTCGATTTTGCCGGAGATAGGCAATCAGGCGTTTGTGCCAGGCATGTCCCTGTTCAAATGAAGCCAACGTTGCCAGATAACCGATGGCATTGACATGAGGAATGATTCCGAATGTAGCCCTGCGAAAACGGTGCCGCAGTTGCGGATTGGGAATAACCGCCAACGCGCAATTCAATCCGGCGACATTAAAGGTCTTGCTGGCCGCCATCAGGGTGATGGTGTTATTGGCCGCTGCTTCACTCAGCGAAGCAGTAGGGATATGTCTGCGGGATTCTTCCAGGACCAGATCGCAATGGATTTCATCCGAACAGATTACAATATTGTGTTTCAGGCAGACTTCGACGATGGATTCCAATTCCTGTCTGTCCCAGACACGGCCGGTGGGATTGTGCGGACTGCACAAAAGCAGCAGGGTGGTTTTGTCTGTGAGGGAATCCGCAAATCTGTCGATGTCCATTTGAAACCGGCTGCCATCATGTTTTAAGGGGCAGCGGATTAATTGGCGTTCGCTGTAATCCGGCGCCGACAGAAAAGGCGGATAAATGGGGGTAAAAGAGACGATCTGTTCGTCCATAGCAGTCAGGCTTCGGCATACGACATTTAAACCGCAAACCAGCCCGGGCAGCCACACAATCCAGTCGTCCTGGATTTTCCAGCCGTGCTGCCGATAAATCCAGTCTGCAACGACCGTGTTCAATTCCTCCGGTCGGACAGCATATCCGAATACGCCATGTTCAGCACGCCGCCGCAATATCTCGATGACGGCGTCCGGACTGCGAAAGTCCATATCCGCCACCCACATCGGCAGGATGTCGTTATTGCTGTATTTGGCCCATTTCAGACTGTCTGACTGGCGCCGGTCTATCTGTGTATCAAACCAGGGATCGTTATGGTTCATTCGGCTCTGTCTGTGTGTAAAAACTTAGTATTTTCGTGGCGGACGGTTCTGATAGTTACTTCGGCGGAATCCGTTTTCCCCGCCATTGGGCGCACCGCTCGATGCGGCCGTGCTGGCAGAAGCGGCCGATGAAGAAGAGCTGTCTTCCATTTTTCCGAATATCATTCGCCCGGCGGAGGTCTGCAGGGCGCTGGTCACGGTAAAGTTGATAAGCTGGCCGATGCGGTCGTTACCACCTTCAACCACGACCATCGTGCCGTCTTCAAGATAGCCCACGCCCTGACGCTGGTCTTCGCCCATGCGGATAATCTTGACCTGCATGGTCTCGCCTGGCAGGGTCACGGTTTTCAGTGAATTAGCCAGGTCATTGATATTCACCACATCCACGCCGCGCAACTGAGCTACCTTATTCAGGTTGTAATCATTAGTAACCAGTCGGCCATTGCAGTTCTTGGAAAATGCAACCAGTTTCTGGTCCACGCCGGCCTTTTCTTCGATTCCCGGCGGAGGGGTGTCATCCACAATAACCTCAACGGATGGATTATGCTGGAGTTTGTTGAGCATATCCAGTCCCCGCCGTCCGCGATTGCGTTTCATCTTGTCCGCAGAATCCGCAATGAGCTGCAGTTCATTGAGTACAAACCGCGGCACAATCAGCGGCGAATCAAAAAACCGCGTATTGGCGATATCAGCGATACGTCCGTCAATAATTACCGAGGTATCCAACACCAGCGGACGTAACCCTTTAATCTGACGGGAAAACTCAAGATAAGGAATCACGAATCGGAAATCATCCTTGGTTCGGACCACAATACTGATGGTCAGATAGCAGATGCACATCCCGGCCATCCAGATAATCATACGCAGGGTCATTTCCTGTAATTGAAGGTTGTAAATCTCGTTAATCATCTCAATCACACGGGTCATGGCCCAACTGATGAGAATTCCGACCAGAAGGCCAAAGAAAATCCCGGCCAAAGCAGACAACGATTTTTTGGGAGTCAACCACTCGGTGATGATGGTAATAATACAGATTGCCAGACCTACAATAAAGACTTTAATGTCCTGTTCGCTTTTGGCCGTCTCATTGAGGCCGACCAGCAGCACGGACGCCGCAGTCAGGAAAAATAGAAATCGAATAAAATATAATAACATTGTCCAGTCCTTTCATAAAAACGGTTCAGTATATAATATCCCACAATATAACAAGAACTTATAGTATAACGCATGAATCCGATTTACTCAATCCTCTACAGGATATGATTTATCGGACCATGGATTATAATGATTCTGGTTAAAGCCACTTTCCCTATACAGATTTCGTCTGGCAGGTGGGGGTTTCATTATTGTTTTCAGAATTATTGGATTATACAAATCTTAATTAAGTGGTCCAGTGACCCAGTCGATACATTCACAGACTAGACCGACTTAGACTGTCAGACTGTGTATCTATCTAAAAATTATTGGGAAGGATAAAGCAGATGTCTTTACAGACGAAGCTTCAGCCAAAAGGTTTACTGGATTCCGCATTGGACCCGATTTCCAATGTGGCACGCCATAAAGGAATCAGCTTTACGATTGATCTGGACAGGAATCTGCCGTCAAGCTTCTATTGCGATAAGACAAGGTTATCACAGGTCTTAGCGGCATTAGCAGATCAGGCTGTTCGACGTACATCACAGGGTGAGATTACAGTTCACATGATGCCGGGGGAATGCCTTGAAAATGGTGCCTTACGAATTGTGTTCTGTGTGGAAGACAGTGGGCAGGGGGTTGATCCGGATGGAATAGGTCAGGTATTGGATTTGGATATTCCGATTGGCAGTTTGCCGAAGGAATATGCCAACAATGATACAGCGATTGCCTTGCGAATGGCAGCCAAGCTGGTGAATTTAATGGGTGGAAAACTTGAAGTACGGTGTGAAAATGGCAAAAATACGAAGTTCTTATTCGCTATTCCTGTTAAGCAGGATGGCCAAGCCGTAGCTATTTCGCAGCCAGTGCCTCAACCTGTACCTGCAGCAGTAGTTAAGGTTGAAAATCGCCCCGTTGAATCTGCCGGACAAACAACGCAAACGGCTTCTGCAAAAGTACTTATCATTGATGACGTACCCGAAAACAGGGCGTTGGTTGAGATATTGCTGAAGAAAATGGGTCACAAGACCGGATTCGCAACCAATGGTCTTGAAGCGGTAGAACTGTGTAAAAAAGAGAAATTTGATGTCCTGTTAATGGATATCCAGATGCCGGTTATGGATGGCCTGGAAGCGACCAAACAGATTCGCGCCGAGGGACTGAATACCAAATCAACCATCATAGCGATGACAGCCTCCGGAAATAAGTCGGATGAATTTGCTGCCTTGGATGCCGGATGTGATGACTGTTTGCCGAAACCCGTTGATAAAAAGAGGTTAGAACGGAAATTATGGCGGATAGTAGCTCAGCTTCAGCAACTCAGTGATGCTGATCAGGGCAAGAGTATCGTATCGTTTCTGGAAGGCGACCCGGATTATCAAAAAGCGATTGAAACCTTCATTGAAAACCTGCCGACTCGGGTCGATGAAATTAAGACGTCTTATGAAAAAGGCGACCTGAAAGACCTTTCTTTTAAAGTCCACGCATTAAAAGGTTTAGGTGGATTTGCAGGATTCCCGGTCTTTACTGAAAAAGCCAAGATCATGGAACAGTCGATTAAAGCTAATGAAGTGGATAAAGTACAGTCACAGGTAGATGAGTTGGTTCAGCTTTGTCTCCGGACAAAACTGAAAGGTGAAATCTCAATGTAATCTGTATCTGTTATTTCTATAATTTAAAAATGTAAAAAGCTTTCCAGACGATGGAAGGCTTTTTTTTTACTAAAATCAGGGTGAAATTTACGGTTTGAGATGTCATATAAAAAATAATGGGTCTAAATTACCCGAAATCCTTCTTTTTGTGCTATTGGGGGAAGTTTTCGATTTATTTGAGTTTGCTTTTCGCTATAATACCCAGCGATAGTTAACGTTGCGGCCTCTAAATTGCTTTGTATCCAAATGGATGATTCACGGATAAAAACAGAGCTGGACAAGACCAGCGATTCAGAACTCCTCGAGCGGTATCGCAAAGGAGAAGAGGCGGCATTTCGAGAGATAGTTAATCGATATAAAAACTCTCTTTATGCGTTTTTGCGGCGTTTTATCAGTCAGCAGGATGTCGTCGAAGACGTCTTTCAGGAGACATTTTTACAGCTTTATTCCAGCCGGGACAGTTTTGATACTAATCGTCCTCTGCGTCCGTGGTTGTTTACCATAGCCGCCAATAAGGCCAAAGATGCCCTGCGAAAAATGCAGCGACAGGCGACAATGAGCATGGGGACCATGGCCGACGCCGGTGATGTGTCGATGGACGAGGTCGTGAATATCCTGACCAGCTATGAAACCACCCCTGACGATGAAGTCAGCCGGGATGAAATCTCGGTCCGAGTCCGTCAGATTATATCGGAAATGCCGGATAATCTGAGGGAAATTTTGCTTCTTGCCTATTTTGAGCAATTTTCTTACAAACATATGGCCGAGATTCTCAGTATTCCTATAGGGACGGTCAAAAGCCGACTACATACAGCAGTGGCGCATTTCATGAAAAAGTGGAAAGCCGCAGATCAAGGTGATAATAGCAAATGAGGCTTAGTAAAGAACAACAGCAGATAATATTGGACTTTTATTTCCGTTGCGGGACGGATGAAGACATTGCCCGCGGACGCGATTTAATTGCCTCTGATGTTGAGGCCGCACGCCTTTACGATGGTCTTGAATCGACATTAACGGAGTTGGATAGTATAAAATATGAGCCTTGCCCCGATAATCTCGCGGAATTAACGATAGCGAAGTTAAAACTGGCGGCATCGTCATGTCAGGCGGGCCAATCCAATCTTGAACGGCTGCTTACCGCCGAACAGCAAAAACCATCTTTTGCTCCTTCCGGACAAACACGAAAAAACCCTGTATTCCTACGGAAATTCTATGATATCATGGTGGCCGCTGCGGCCGTGATTTTAATGGCGGGGATTGCCTTTCCAACCTTTGCCTCAATGCGTGCCCACAGCCAGCGAGTGACGTGTGAAGCGAATATGGCGCGGGTCGGACAGGCATTCAGCAGCCTGATTAGAGACAACGAACGTCTGGCAGGGGTGAAGCTGTCTGCGGGTTCTCCCTGGTGGAAGATCGGCGACCAGGGCAGTCAGCCTCAGTCGAATACGCGTCCAGCCTGGCAATTGATTAAGGGAGACTATGTAAAACCTGAAACGTTCATTTGTGCCGGCCACAAGGGCGGCCAGCCCGTCACCCCCCAGCAGCTTCTTCAGCAACTCCACGATTTTCCCTGCCGCAACAACATCAGTTACAGTTTTATGATTATTTGTGATAATATGGGTTCCATGGAAGGGCAGTCTCGACGCATTATCATGAGCGATATGAATCCAATATTTCGACGAATTCCCGATTGCGGCAATAAGCAATATGCCCAACTGAATGAATTTGAAAAGGTTCTGCTGACCGACCAGTTAAAAAAGATGAGCAGCCCTAATCATGGTGCTCGCGGACAGAACGTGCTGTATTGCGATGGCAGCGTGGAATATGTCAAGCAGCGGGTTGTTAATGGAGATGATATTTATACCGTTCGGGGAGTGGATACCTACACAGGCACAGAAACCCCCCGCGACAAAAACGATGTCTTTCTTGTCCCCTGATCTGGAATTCCCTGAGTATAATCCTCTTTTTTGACCGCGGGATTTGGCCGCTAAAAATAGTCCTTTCTGTATTGCATACCCCCTTTGCACAACGTATGATACGCACATTCCGGCAGGTATTTGCCGGGTTGTATCGGTTGTGCGGGATTTGGATATGGAAAGGATTACTATGTTTCGTCGCTGGTTCGGGTCGAAAGCAGGTCTGTTTATTTACTGTGTAATGATGCTGTGGTTCGGATGCGGTCATTCTTTCGGGGCGGACTCCGTGAAAACTCTGCGTCTTTCAGCGATGGATTTATCCGTGATGGAAACGGGCTGGGGACAGGCTCTGGCCAATCAGGCGATTGACAAGAAACCGCTGACGATAGCCGGCACCCAGTATTCGCATGGTGTGGGGACCCATGCTGAAAGCACTTATACGTTAGCGATTAATGGGGCGACCCGTTTTACGGCCAAGGTTGGGGTGGATGATGAAGTTCGCGGCAATCCTGCATCGGTGGAGTTTATCGTGATTGTGGATGGCAGGGAGCAATGGCGCAGCGGGATCATGAAACCCGGGATGGCTGCCAAAGCCGTGGATGTGCCATTGGATGGAGCAAAGACTCTTGAGCTTAAGGTCACCGATGGCGGGGATGGTGTGTCGTATGACCATGCGGACTGGGCCGAGGCGGAGTTTGTCTACAACGGGACTGCTCCTGCGATTCCTGCTGAAAAGCAGCCGATTCGAATTGCGACGTCCGGTTCGGCGATGACGCTGTTTGCCGCCAAAGACGGACGCCTGTATCAACTCGGATATGGTGCATTGGAAAAGGCGGCGGCGGCTCCCCGGCGCAATCCTGCCCGAGAGAATGAATTTTATCCCCCATCCGGCAACGGTTATATTTATGAGCCGGCGATTCAGGTCATCCATGCCGACGGCAATACGTCCACGGACCTCGTAATGGACACCGTCCAGACCGAGACGGCGGATGCCAATATCACCTTGACGCGAATTACGTTAAAAGACAGCTATTATCCATTCTATGTGACCCTGTGTTTCAGGGCTTACCAGCAGCAGGATGTGATTGAGCAGTGGGCCGAGATTCGACATCAGGAAAACGGGCCGGTTACTTTATGCCGGTTTGCTTCATCGTCGCCGGTAGTGCAGGGCCAGAGTTACTGGCTGACTCATTTTCATGGCGACTGGGCGCAGGAAGCCCAGTGGATCGAAGAACGCCTGACATCCGGGATGAAAATTCTGGACTCGAAAATCGGTGTGCGCGCCCATCAGTATCGCAGTGCGATGTTTACTTTGGCACTGAATCAGCAGGCCAAAGAAGACGCCGGCGAAGTGATTGGCGGAACACTGGCCTGGTCGGGCAGTTTCCAGTTCGCATTTGAACTGGATAAAGATAATCAGTTACGGATGCTGTGCGGGATGAATCCCTTCGGTTCCCAATATCGTCTTGAAGCCGGACAAATCTTTACGACTCCGGCCATGCTGTGGAGCTACAGTGAAAACGGCAAGGGGCAGGTCAGCCGCAATTTTCATCGCTGGGCCAGGCAGTATGGTGTTCGGAATGGTGACAAACCGCGCCCGATCCTGCTGAACAACTGGGAAGCGACGGACATGAACTTCGATGAGAACCTGATTGTGTCGCTGTTTGACGGGGCCAAAGAGCTTGGTGTTGAACTGTTCCTGCTGGATGATGGCTGGTTCGGCAATAAGTATCCGAGGAATAACGACCGGGCGGGTCTGGGCGACTGGGATGTCAATGTCAGGAAACTCCCGCACGGCCTGTCGTATCTGGCGGAAGAAGCGAACAAACGCGGCCTGCGATTTGGCATCTGGACGGAGCCGGAGATGGTTAATCCCGCCAGTGAATTGTATGAAAAGCATCCCGAATGGGCAATCCGTCAGGCACATCGTGAGTCGCAGACCAGCCGCAACCAATTGAATCTGGATATGAGCCGGCCCGAGGTCAAAGAGTTCGTCTGGAAGTGCATCGATAACTTGTTCGGTCCCAATCCGGGCATCACTTATGCCAAGTGGGACTGCAATCGCTATGTGACTCAGCCCGGCTCAACATGGCAAGAACCCGACCGGCAGACTCATTTGCTGATTGATTATAATAAGGCATTGTATGAGGTGATGGCGCGGATGGCCAAAAAATATCCGCATGTGCAGGCGATGCTGTGTTCCGGCGGCGGCGGGCGGGTAGATTATGGTGCCCTGCGATATTTCCATTCCTTCTGGCCCAGCGACAATACCGACCCGCGCAGCCGCGTGAAAATCCAGTGGGGCTACAGTCATCTTTTCCCGGCGTGTGCAATGTCCAACCATGCGACACGGATGGGCAACCGGCCGCTCAAGTTTACGCTGGATGTTGCCATGAGCGGGGCGTTCGGGCTGGATATGGATGTTCGCAAACTCAGCCCGGCGGATCGTAAAACCGTTGCCAATGCGATTGCCTTATTCAAACAGACCCTGCGGGATATCGTTCAGTTTGGCGACCTGTATCGCCTTGCGTCGCCTTATGAGGGGGATGGGGCGGCGATGAATTTCGTCACGGCTGACCAGTCGAAGGCGGTGCTGTTCATTTATCAATTGAATAACGGCGAAGCGAAAGTAGTCAAGCCGCAGGGACTGGATCCGCAACGGAAGTACCGGGTGCGTGAAGTCAATCTGCCGGAAGGCACAGTGTCGCAAGTGAAAGAAAATGACCAGGTGTTTGACGGGGGGACATTGATGCAGAAAGGCCTGACATCGCCCTGTACGAAAGAAAACCAAAGTGCTGTGATCGTACTGGATGGCACTGTAAAATAAATACATGAGTTGTTGGAGAAATAAAACTTGACCTACGATGTAAATAGAGTCCCATCCCCGTGTTATCTGATTGATTTGGGATTGCTGGAAAAGAATCTCAAGGTCCTGCAGTTGGTACAGGCGAGGACGGGCTGTAAGATATTGCTGGCCTTGAAGGGCTTTGCGGCGTGGAGTACGTTTGGGCTCTGTCGGCAGTATCTGGCCGGGGCGGCGGCCAGCAGTCTGCACGAAGCCAAGCTCGCCCGTGAGTTTTTCGACAAGGAAGTCCATCTCTGCGCCCCGGGATACCGGGATGATGACATGGAAGACTATATCCAGATCGTGGATGACATTGTCTTTAATTCATTTACGCAATGGATGCACTTTCGGGATAAAGTGTTAAATGCCCCGCGAAAGATCCGCTGCGGCATCCGCGTCAATCCGATGCATTCGGAGGTCAAGACGAAGATTTATGACCCCTGTGCCCCCGGTTCGCGGCTGGGGACACTGCGGGAATTTTTCAAGGAAGACCAGCTTGACGGAATTACCGGGCTGCACTTTCATACCCTGTGCGAACTGAATGCCGATTCCCTGGCTCGGACGCTGCCTGCGGTCGATACGCATTTTGGCGATATTATCCGCCGTATGGACTGGATGAACTTCGGCGGGGGACACCACATTACCCGGCCGGACTACGATGTTGATTTGCTGTGTAATCTGATTACGGATTTCTATCATCGGTATCCCAATATCAAGACCATCTATCTGGAGCCGGGCGAGGCGATTGCCCTTAATACCGGGGTGCTGATTGCCACGGTGCTGGATATTACCCATAATGCGATGGATATTGCCATTTTGGACACCTCCGCCAGCGCTCACATGCCGGATGTGCTGGAAATGCCGTATCGTCCCAACATTACCGGCGGGGATTTGCCGGGTAAAAAGGCCCATACCTATCGGCTGGCCGGGCCGACGTGTCTGGCGGGTGATGTCATCGGCGATTATTCATTTGATAAACCGCTGAAGATTGGCGACAAACTGGTCTTTGGTGATATGGCCCATTATACGATGGTCAAAAATACGATGTTCAACGGCATTAACCTGCCGGATATTGTCCTGTATGACCCTGCGACGGACCAGTACAAGGTCCAGCGGCACTTCACCTATGAGGATTTCAAGGGACGACTATCATAAGTCAAGGTTGAAATTGGAATAAAAGCAAAATCGGGAGGCAGTATGGGTAAAAACAATCTGTACGGCAAGATGTGTCGTTGTGAACCGGGCGTCCACCACCGATTGAGCCGCTGGGACCCGGATGACACAGCAGGTCTGGATAAGGAGCAGGCCCAGGAGCAATTTGACAAGACCATCAAGAGGCTGCAGGAGTTGGAATTTCTGCTGTATGCCGAAAGCAAACATTCAGTGCTGGTGGTGCTGCAGGCGATGGATGCTGGCGGCAAGGATGGGACGATTCGCAATGTCTTTGGGCCTTTGAATCCGCAAAGCTGCAAAGTCACGTCATTCAAGGCGCCGACCTCGGTGGAACTGTCGCATGATTTTCTCTGGCGGGTCCATGCAGTCACGCCGCGCCTGGGAGAAATCGCTGTGTTGAATCGCTCGCATTATGAAGACGTCCTGATTGCCCGGGTCAAGAATCTGGTGCCCAAATCGGTGTGGTCCAAGCGATACCGGCAAATCAATGATTTCGAGCGTCTGCTGGCCGAGAACGGCACCCATATCCTGAAGTTTTTCCTGCATATCAGCAGGGATGAGCAACTCAAACGGCTTAAAAAACGACTTGAAGATCCAACACGTTACTGGAAAGTGGACCCGGCGGATTTTGAGGAACGCAAACTCTGGGAGCAATACCAAAAGGCCTATGAAGATGCCTTTACCCAATGCAGCACCGATTATGCCCCGTGGTATGTTATCCCCGCCAATCACAAGTGGTTTCGCAATATGGTCATAGCACAGATTCTGGCCGAGACGCTGGACGGTCTGAAGATGAAATTCCCGGCACCCAAGTATGATGTGTCCAAAATAAAGGTGAAGTAATATCCAGATGTCCCAGACAGTTTACGGTTGTTGAACTGAGGAGAAATTTACACCGTAAGTGTAGATAGACCCTATTGGGACAAAATGATGAAATTGATATTTTTGACATTTTATGCATTATTCTTCGTGTTTTGTCCGGGCTGTTCGGATCGCGAGCCCGGCCGTTCAATCACTGCAAAAACATCAGATAACCCGCAAAACACAGGTGTGCCGATGGATAATCAAAAAGTGGAATTTTCGGATTGGCAATGGAAACAAAAGCTGAGTCCTGTCCAATATAATATTTTACGGAAAAAGGGTACGGAACGACCATTTACGGGTGAATATTATTTAAAGCCTGAAAAAGACGGGACTTATGTTTGTGCCGGGTGCGGCAATGTGATTTTCAAGACGGCCAGTCAGTTTAATTCCCATTGCGGCTGGCCGAGCTTCAGCGAGGCCCAACCCAATAGTGTTCTGGAAAGCCCGGATACCAGTCATGGCATGGTCAGAACTGAGATAACCTGTGCTCGATGCGGGGGGCATCTCGGGCATGTGTTTAACGATGGGCCGGGGCCGACGGGATTGCGATATTGCATCAATTCGGCGGCGATGGAATTTAATGACGAGAAGTGATTGCATATGGCTATAATGTAGTTTGAGTGTCAGGTATTGGCTTGGAGGGCCAAAAGTGGTTTTTCAGTATTAATAACCGCTATATTTGGATGAAATAAACAGATTTTTTCTCAAAAAAGAGATAATCTAATTGACAATTGACCTCTGGATGGAGTAAATTGCCTCATAGAACAATGCCGCATCAAGTTCCCTCGGGATGCGGTTTAATTGGAATAACGAGGGGTTTGCATTGTGGCTCCGCTGTGAGCCAAGGAGATTCATGTGAGTAGCGGTACAGTTAAGTGGTTCAACGAGAAAAAAGGCTTTGGTTTTATTACTCCCGATGATGGTGGCGAAGATCTGTTTGTGCATTACAGCAATCTGGCGACCGAGGGATTTCGCACCCTTCGTGATGGCCAAAAGGTTCAGTTTGAACCCGCCAAAGGCCGCAAGGGTATGGAAGCGACCAACGTTCGCCCCTGCTAAGCAAGGTTTTTGACGCAACGCGACAAATTCCACGGGCCTGTGCAAAAGCAGGCCTGTTTTTTTGCCTCGAAAAACCATTAATTCTTTCGGATGAGGATTCCGGCGTATCGCCATTTTTGAGCGAAATCGTCTGGTGAGAGGATGAGTTTGCCGACCATCGGGTCGGCGATGACGATTTCGGTGTTGGTACTATCCAGCACGGTAACGAAATGGTCCACGCCCAAACGGAATTTGACCACCGCAATCACAGGGCAATTGCCCTGGAGTTGCTCAGTCGAGTCAAACCGCCGTATCCTGCAGGAGATTCCCTGGTTAGCGTATAAAGCCTCGATGCCTTCGGCCAGCAGATATTCTGTGGTACCGATGGAAGGAGTTGTGCGGCTGGCCAGGGCCAGCGAACTTTCCTCGGCTATAATGTTGTATTGGTACAAGGCCGAGACTGCCGCGGCCGCGCCGCAGGTATAGTGTGTCGTCTGAAGACATACTTTGTCTTCCACCCAGGTATCCAGACCCGCCAGATGAGGATAGACCAAAAGGAATTCTATCTGGCAGGCCAATCCCAGATAGATGCTTGCCAGAACGGCGAAGACGGAGACGATGCGCCTTTGCCTGCGATTGGGTAAGTGCGGGCAAAGGATTCCAAACAGCAGGGGGGCAAGACCGCAAAACAGGATTTCAGCAATTCGGCTTTGGCCCAGAAACAGCATCTGGGGAAGATAACCTATCGCCGGTACCCTGCGTGCAAGAATGATCCCAAATAACAGTACGATAGCTACTCCACAGACGCTGAGCCATCGCCATTTCGGGGCTTTTGACAACACCACACCAAACCATGCGGCACTGAGTGCCGTCAGGATATAACAACACAGTATCAGGATTTCGCCGGCCATCAGTTGGTTTCTTTGGGGATACTATTCTCCCGGAAGAATAAACCCAGAAACAGACTAACACCAATTGCCATCACTACCGGAACCAGCCAGATGGAAGTCCAGTGGTGGCCGGTAATCTGTGCGTTTTCCACGATTTGATAATGTTCGGCAACCAGCCCGGACGCCCGGGCGCCCAGCATCATCCCGACGCCATAAGTTACCAGTGTAAACAGGCCCTGGGCGCTGGCCTGAATTTGCTGCGGTGCTCTTTTACCCACGTAAATCTGGCCGATGACAAAGAAAAAGTCATAACAAACGCCGTGCAGTGCAATCCCGAGATAGTAAAACCACAACAGTGAGCTCGGATTTCCGTAGGCGAACAGGGCATATCTCGCGGCCCAGGCCAGTATGGCGACCAGGAGCATTTTCTTGATTCCAAGGCGTGTAAAGAAAAAGGGAATGGCCAGCATAAACAGCGTTTCGGATATCTGGCCGAGGGTCATTTTACCGGCGGCATTGACGACTCCGATTTCGTTGAGAAACAAGTTGGTGAAGCTGTAATAGAAGGTCAGCGGGATACAAATCAGAAGGGCGCTGATGATAAAGACGGCAAAGGAGCGGTCTTTGAGCAGTTGCCATGCCTTGACGCCGAGAATATCGTTAACGCTGATTTTCTGTCCGGCGGAGGCCGGCGGTGTCATCGGCAGGAAGAATGAAAAGATGCCCAGTACAACCGATGCCCCTGCGGCAATCAGCAGAGGGATATTCTTGTCTTCGATTTTCATAAAGCCGATCAGCAGTCCTGCAACAATCCATCCGATGGTTCCCAGGACGCGAATGGCGGGGAACTGCTTTTCGGTGTTTTGCATCTGATGGAAGGATATCGCGTTGATAAGGGCCAGCGTGGGATTATAACAGACGCTGTAAATCAGCAGATACCAGAAGATTTCCCCTGAGGACTGAGCAGTTGCGGTCAGATACAAAAAGGCCGCCCCCAGCAGGTGCAGAACGCCCAGAATCTTCTGAGCCGAGAAGAATCGGTCGGCGATCATACCCACGAAAAATGGAGCGATCAGTGCACCCCACGGCATGGTGCTGTAGGCCTTGCCGATCACATCACCGCCCAGTCCCATCCCTTTGCCAAGGTAGGTGCCGAGGGTGACATACCACGCTCCCCAGATAAAAAATTCCAGAAACATCATAATCGATAATTGGATTTTGGTTTTGGAGTTCATCGTCAGGCCCATTCAGAATAGTTATTGTTTTGATAACCAGCGTACTGCAAATTCGATATCTGCCAGGCGTTGGTCGCCCGCTTCACGTTCGATGGCAAGGACACCTTTGTATCCTGCCTTACGGAGTTTTTTGATAAATAATTCTCCCTGGACATCACCCTGTGACCATACGACCTCGCTGCCCCAGGTGCCGGGGCTTGCAGTTCGTTTGGCATCCTTAATATGGACGTGTCTGATCCAGGGGGCAAGGACGGCAACCGCATCAATCGGATTGCCCTGGTTGTATAAAATCATATTGGCCGGGTCGAAGTTGACGCCGACCGCGGGATGGTTAAGTTGTTCAAGAAAGCGTTTCATCTGCTCGGCGGTTTCCTGCCCTGTTTCCATCAACAGCGTGATACCCTGGCTGCCGGCCCGGTCGGCCATAAACCGCACGCGTTCCAGCAGTTTTTGAGCGCCCTGGATATCCGCGTGATCAATAAATCCAAGGTGGGCGGAAAGATACTTTGCCTTGAGTTCCGCGGTGAGTTTGACCGCGGACAGAAAGATTTCCTTATTGCGGTCCCAGCAGGCATCGGGAACAATTCCCCCCGTAACGCGAATGGTATCCAGGGTGGCATAGTCTTCCTGCGGAAAGCCGATCATCGTTGAGCTGATTATCCAGTCGGCCTTGCGGATAGTATCCAGATAATCCGTTGATTGATCGATACACCACGGACGCAAATCCAGATGAATATGCTGGATTCCGATGCGATTCATGGCTTGTCGTATGGATTGCGGGGTCATCTGAAGCGACCAACTGCAAACTCCGATAGGATTAGTTCCGCATGTAAGCATATTTGACCTCTGTATTCAAGTTAGAGTGCTATAATATTTCCGGATTGGACCGATTGTTTTTCCGCTTCAATGAGCCGGACTGACTCGCGCGATTGAAGCGGCGTGATACGTTTGCCATCCATGGCACCGCTAATCCAGTCTTTGAAATATTGGATTTCCTGAAAATAGCCGTCTTCCGTCTGGACTGTCGGTGTGACAGGTTCCTGCCGGCTGGGGAACAACCGCAGTGACGGCGATTGACGGCAGTCATAAACGAGTGTGGCTTTCTCCATAAAAATCGTAAAGTCCATCCCAAAAGTATAAGAGTCACTGGCCAGCCAGCTACCCTGGGCGGTGATGACGGCGTTATCTTCATACAGGTATTGGGTGTCGATATGCCATATCGATTGATTCTGTGTCAAAGTCCGGGACTGAACGGCCTTCGGGAGGCCAAACACGGAATGAATAAAATCGGAATCGTGGATATGCAAATCGAGCACCATGCCGCCGCTTTTGGATTCATTGGTCAGCCAGTTATCGCTGCTCCACCCCGGAGGAGAACAGAAACGGCGAAACTGGGCGGCTTTAACCCGGCCGTACTGGCCGGATTCGATAATCTGCCGAGCGGCATCATATTCCGGCCAAAACCGGATACAATGGGCAATCATCAGTTTCTTTTGGGACTTGCCGACGGCTGCTATCATCTGGTCACATTGTTGGATTGTCAGCGCCATCGGTTTTTCGCATAAGACATGAATACCTGCTTCCAATGCCTTGACTGTAGAGTCGGCATGAAGCCAGGTCGGTGTAGTAATCGAGACGGCATCGATTCCGGAGGACTTGAGAAAATCATCATAATTGCTGTAAAATTGGACTGATTTTAAGTCGATCTGCGGTCCCTGTCCCTTAATATTGCCGATTAACTCCGAAGCCTTTTTTCGAATATCCGGGTCAATATCAAACGCCGCAACCACCCTGGCATCCTTCTGGCGGTTCCAGCAATTCAGGTGCATTCGTCCCATGAATCCAAGTCCGACGATTCCTACTCGCAGCATAGTCTTTTTCCTTATTCGTTGTCGGTTTTCTGTATTTGCTCCAATTGTAGAGTCAGACGGTCGATTTTCTTCTGGCCGTCGTCATATTTATTATAGGCATTGCGAAGATGGTTTCCGAGCACTTTCCATTCATCTCCGAACGCATTCCAATCTCCAGCCAGCTTCTGCAGGTTAGTTCGGATGGTCTCGGCCTGTTTTTCAATGGCCATCCCATGAAGCCCCATAACCACGGTCATCAGATAGGCATACAAAAGATTCGGTGATACAGGGATAACTTTTCGGGACCGGGCATATTCGGGCAGGTCGGATTTATCCTCGCTTTGGCGAACAATTATCTCGTAATAGACATTTTCCGCCGGAATATACATCAATGCAAAATCCAGCGTCCCTTCTTCGGGCAGGATATAGCTGTCGGCGATCTTATCGATATGCCTGGTGACATCATTTAGAAACTGCCTGCGAATCCGGCTTCGTTCTTCATCGGTCTGAGCGTCTGCCAGTTTCTGGAATGATTCAAGCGGGAATTTGGCATCAACCGAGACGCTATAGTCGGCTAATTTAATCAACGCGTCCACCTTGCGCCCACTGCGAAATGTATGTTGAAGAGTGTAATGGTCGGCCGGCAAAATCGCTTTCAGGAGATTTTCAAGAGAATACTCGCCCATCAGTCCCCGCAGCTTGGGAGCTTGCAGGATATTCTGCAAGCCGCGAAGGTCGGCGGACAGTTGAACCATGTGCCGGCTTTGCCCTTCAATATTGCCTAATTGCTGTTTGAGGTCTCCGAGTGTTTTGGTATTTCCGGTCAGAAAAGCGGTCAGATTCTGCTGGCCGGATTGCAGATTCTGAGTTAAAGACTGACTCAGCGATTCATTTGCGGTACGCAGATGGTCCAATTGTCCGGAAAGCAGGGAAACACTGGTGGTTTGTGAGGATAATTCTCGCCGGGTCGCCAAAAGGGTGTGAAATAGATACGACAAAATCCCCAGAACAACCAACAGCAGTATGATCAAAGTGATGAGCAGGGCAGTTTGCATATAAAAAAACTCCACGAACCGGCTAATTATCATTACATAAGCTCTTGGAAAAGAAGATTATGCGAAAAAAACGAAGGAATCAAGAAAAAAAGATAACAGGATATATCCTACATTTTTTAATATTTACAAAAGAGATTTCAGCTAAAAAATCTTTGCAAATCCGGTTTGTGGGGTTTATACTATCTGCATCGACAATAGAAGTATGAGACGTGAAGGATATTTTGGATGGGAGTCAACATGGATGGTTCAGGACAATCAAGTCTATATGTTCCGCGAGGAACACGTCATATCGTATTAATTCAATAACCCTTATTTGAATTGGAGGTGTTCTATGAAGAAATTGGCATTGGTATTGTGTTGCATCTCGGTATTGGGCTTGGTGGGATGCGCTTGTCTGACGGGTCAGAAAGAGGCTCCTGCACCCGCCAAGGTTGAACCGAAGCCTGCTCCTGCACCCGCGCCAGCGCCAACTCCGGCCCCCGCTCCTGTCGCGACGTCCAAGTGTGGGGCGAATCAGGTTTCATGTACTTATCCGTCCAGTGGCGTGTTAAAAATCGACAAGATGATGCCCGCATCGGTTGCGGTCGGTCAGCCTTTCGATTACACGATTCTGGTGACCAACCTGACGGATATGGAATTGAACCAGGTCGTTGTTAATGATCGTCTTCCGGCCAATTATGCCTATAAGAGTGCGACCCCCGGGGCCGAACCCAGCAATGGTATGTTAACCTGGAAGATGGCCACCCTTGGCCCCAAGGCCCAGGAAAAGATCGTAGTGACCGGCTCTGCCAAAGAAATCGGCTGTCTGAAAACCTGTGCAGATGCGACTTTTATCATTCCCGCCTGTGCAGTGACCGAAGTTGTACAGCCTGCCCTGGCCCTCAGCAAGACCTGTCCTGCAGAAGTTCTGCTGTGTGACCAAATTGCCCTTAAATATATGGTATCCAATAAGGGGACAGGCGTAGCTAAAGATGTGGTTATTACCGACCAGCTTCCTGAAGGTCTGACCCTGACCACCGGCCAGAAGGTCGTGGAAATCAAGGTTGGCAATCTGGAACCCGGAAAATCGATGGTTTATACCGTCATGGCAAAGGCTGCCAAGACCGGTACGTATAAGAGCGGTGCATTGGCCAATGCTGCTGGTAATCTGAAGGCCGAATCCGAAGCCTGTGCCACAGCGGTCAAACAGCCTGTTCTGGCCATCACCAAGACCGGTCCTGAAAAACAGTATCTGGGCCGCAAGATCAGCTATGAAATCACGGTTGCCAACAAGGGTGATGCTCCTGCAACCGCTGCAACTCTGACAGATACCATTCCGGCCGGGGTAGGCGAAGTTACGGCTTCCGATGGCGGCCAGGTTGCAGGCAGTCAGGTGACATGGAATCTGGGTACTCTGGCAGTCGGCCAGAGCCGCAAGGTGACCGTCAGCTATCTGCCGCAGTCCGCGGGTTCATTCAGCAACGTTGCATCGGTTGCGGCCACTTGTGCTGAAAGCGTCAAGGCTTCGGCCAAGACGGATGTGGCTGGTATCGCCGCGATTCTGCTTGAGGTGATTGACGTGTCCGACCCGATCGAAGTCGGCAAGAACGAAACTTATATTATCACCGTGACCAACCAGGGTTCCGCTCCGGACACCGACATCATTGTCAAATGCAAACTGGAAGATTCGATGCAGTTTGTCAATGCCGGCGGGGCGACCACAGGCAGCTTTGCCGATGGTGTTGTGACCTTCCAGGCTCTGGGATCTCTGGCTCCGAAGGCCAAGGCGTCATGGAAAGTGGAAGTCAAGTCTGTTAAAGCCGGTGACGTTCGCTTTACGACAACGTTGACCAGCAAGCAGCTTGGACGTGAAGTGATGGAAACCGAAGCCACCAACTTCTACGAATAATTCCATCCTATTGCATACACAAGGCTGTGGACGTATAATGCGTCCGCAGCCTTTTTTTATAGTCTGGTGGTAATAAACCAGTGCGTTTTGGGTAATCAATGGCTGGATTTGTGATTTTATAAATAGTTTGTTCTGGTAAATACAGATTGAAAGAAATATAGATACAGGAGTATTAGTTTCATGAGATATGTTGTCGTAGTGTTTTATCTGGTTTTCTTGTGTTGCAGTAATTGTGTTATTGCGGCAGGCGAGGCGGAACAGCCGGCTCAGGACGAAGCTGTGTAAACCCAGTCCAATGGCGACTTGGCTGGTTTAACCTCTATGGATTTTCAAAAGATGTGGGATACGATTTCAAATTATCTTGCGACCCAGGGGATGGATTTGCTGTTTCGGTTGATTACGGCGGCCCTGATCTTTTATGTTGGGCGATGGCTGGCCAGAATTTTGACGAATTTGCTCGAAAATGTGCTGAACCGGGCCAAGGTGGACCCGACTCTGAGCAAATTTGTGCGGAATCTGTTGTATTTTGGATTATT
>JBDKVE010000217.1:0-2673 GCA_039679345.1 Anaerohalosphaeraceae bacterium | reverse complement strand
GAAATATCTTTCTAACCGGGGCAAACGCCGATCGGGCGCCGGCAAGCGTGGCGAGGCGCCATCAATGTGATGACGGCCTCGCTACACGCATTTGAAGATTGCCCCTGGCCGGGCCTTCCTCGCGGGTAATCACCTTCCCCTCGGAGACCTGACGATAAAACCGGACCATGGCGGCTTTGACTAAACCACTATATTCAGAAGCGTTATGATCTCCTGTATCGACCAATAGAGGCTTTGCTGGAGATCGCAGTCGCTGATCCAGTTGTTGGCGACGCGTTTCCCCGTCTGGTTGCAGCTTTCGATCTTAGGCAGTATGTCTCTTTGCAACTCCATCAGACCTGATTTATAATGATTCCTTGCCACTTGTTGCCGCACGGCTTGAATCTTCAGAAGCAGAGCCAGCTTGTAGCTCAAGCGTTTGAAATCGCCCCTGTCGGCTTTCCAGACGACGGAAGTGAGGTCGGCGAGTTTGTTAAGAATATTCGGCGTCGGGTCGATATTCCCGTAAATTACGATCTTACCGGTGTCCACGTAATTCCAACCAGCCTCCATGACATCGATATCGGTGGTCCCTTCCGGCAGCGGCTCGACTTTGATAATCGTGGCTGATTTGGATGAAAAACCGGCGTTGTGCTCGGCATTCTTATCATACGGCCAGATCAATGACGAATTACTGTTGTTTGAAGGCTGATCAGGAGGGCCAATTAATTTTTGCGGCGTAACCGTGCGAAACGGGCCTTCCGTTCCACTCGCCAGCTTATTGGTTGAATCAAGATAGCCGGGGACCAAGTCCTTGCCCTCCGCCCGCAGGGCAAGCAGCATCCGCAGGCCGCCACGAACATAAATCGGATCGCCATTGCCGAGGCCCGTGGTCCCGGGTGAACTGTAATCGCACCACCCTTTGATATCTGGGTTTTGGACTACCGCTGCGTCTGCAACAGCATCATAATAATAAGTTGCCTGGGGATATTTGCCCTTCACGTATGGAGCATAGGTCGCGCCCGTATTCAGAGGATCGTCCTCGAGAGGATGAGAAATTGAATAGCCATCGGGAGCATAGACCGTGATTTTGGTTGCTTCGGATCTTATTCCCGCCGCTTTCAACAGCTTGTCCATACGGACACCGGAGTATTCCGTATAGTAGTCACCAGATTTGGTTGTGTTCATGAGCATGAACTGACTGTGCTGCGGCATTGCTTCAAGCTTGGCCTTTGTAAAAACCCTGGAGGGAGCGGGCACCTTGGATGGATCGTCCTTCGCATCACCCGGATAGCGGAGCGCGATAATCTCCGCGAGATTTGAATACCCATCGCCGTCGGAGTCATCCCCCTCTATTGACCTCAGTGATGCCTCGGTTCGGCCTATTGACGCATATTTAGCGCCGTAAGCATTGAGAGTTGAGCCGTATTTACCTGTCACGGCCCCGTATTGCGACACGGCGTGGCAATACTGGCAACTGCCCAGGATGGATGTTTTGGCCGTGTTCGGGTCCTGTCCCCCGCCGTGGCAAAGAGCACAATTGTCAAGCTTTGTGCCCGCTGCATCGGGATAAATATTGAGGAAAATTGTTGCGTCTTTTTCAGACTCCCCGGCATGATGATAGGCTGCTGTCGCGGTCGATATCATAACGGCAAAAAGCATAAGCGCACTGACTGCAACCAACATACTGAACTTCCGCATCTTCCCCCTCCTTCGTTCTAAAACCGAACCGTTGTGTCACAAATAACACCCCAAAAACCTTTTTACCCTCCTGGCAGTTGTATTCATGATTATCGAATACCTCAGCAATATACCACAATTCATTATGCCATTTAAGGCATAATGATACCTAGATTAAGGAAAAAGCGAAGCAACATATAAGGTATAGAGTGTATGTTTAAGCAGGCATCTGTTGTCAGGCATTACTTCCTATCTGATGTCTATATTCTACCAGAGCTTCATAAACGGATATACGGGAAGCCGCAGAGTATTCTTCCACGATCACATATTGGCAAATCAGGCCGCCCGCGGCGTTACGTTTGTGTGTTCCGGACAACGATAAACTTGAAAGAATCAAGACTCCAATCGGATATGCCAGCCATAGGAGAATGATTCGCTGAGGTATTTTATAGGCATCAGATAGGGCATAGTTTATGACAACAATATGCGGACTTTTTTTAACAGCTTTTATTCACACCTGAATAATGTATATCACATACAGTTCTATGTTTGAGGTCAAACATCTGGGAAGTGGGCTGCTCATGGTGCCGTTCCGCATGGATTGGCACCCGGACATAACGGACCGGGGCGGACTATCTGCTTCCGTTTGAGGTCGTCCATTTCGATGAAAACGCAGCCGGCCTCTATGGAGATATCAGGGCCGGCCTGGAGGAAAGCGAAAACATCATCGGCTCGATGAACCTGCTCATTGCCGCTCATGTCCGGAGCATTCCCCTTACCCTCGAAACGGACAACCTCCGAGAATTCCAAAGAGTCCCCGGATTGCGCGCGGAGAACTGGGCCTGACCGCCGTACGGCTTCATCCGGCTTCATCCGGCTTCATCCGGCTTCATCCGGCTCCATCAGGCTCCATCCGGCTCCATCCGGCTCCATCCGGCTCCATCTCGACGATTTCCAGGAGAGGTTGTGTTTCTTTCATTATCCAGGGTTCGCTCCCGACGCCCCCCACGCAGG
>JBDKVE010000216.1:0-2757 GCA_039679345.1 Anaerohalosphaeraceae bacterium | reverse complement strand
TCGGTGCTGGTATTGCGGCCCAGATACTGCAACAGCGACGGCTGAAAACTCTGGACGCCGATGCTGACCATATTGACGTGCAGCCGGTGCAAACGCTCGATGGTACGGTCGTCACAGGCGTTGGGTCCGGTCTCGATGCACAGGTCCCCGTCCAGATGCAGCGTGTCGCGCATCCGGGGCAGGATGTGTTCCAACGTATCCATGCACAAAGTGGGTGTGCCGCCGCCGACATACAGGGAGGAGGAGCGAAATGTTTTGGGCAGATCGCGGCCCAGCAGTGCGATTTCTTTTTCCAGCGACCGGCAATATCGTTTTTCCGCATCGGCATCGTAAGCGACTTTGTGATAGGGGCAATAGGGACAAAAGGAGGTACAGAACGGGATATGCAGGTACAGCCCTGTCGACTCTACGCCATCCAGAACCGGCTGCGAACACGGGGTGAGCTGATAATAGCCTTTGTGGCCGGTGATGCAGCCTCGCAGAAAACGAAACAGGGATTTCATATTAATGCTCCTTTCGCACACGCCGCCGCGGCAGATACGCACGCAGGGCCTCTTTAAGCGCCGATGGTCGCAGAGACAGAATCATCTGCAGTTCGGGGTAGCCCATGTAGCCGCAATGCTTGCATAATTCATCATCGCCCCGAGCACGGCAGCACGGCACGAGCCTGCCCTCATGCCACACACAGCACAGGTCGCTGGGGCGTTTCCAGTCATCCCGCCAGACAGCCTTCAGGCACGCCGTGGAATTCAGGATGCGGTAGCCTTTGGCTTTGAGACGCAGCAGCCGCTCGATAATGGGACGTTTTTCCTCCAGCGACAAATACAATTCATCGAATCCATAATATGGTGTATGAAAATAAAAATACTGCCCGCGCACGGTGGGAATCTGGTCCACGTAATCCACGAGGGCTTCCAGTTCGTCCCGATTGTGCCGGTTGAGTGTGGTATTGATCATGATGTTGGGATGGCGGCTGGTATGGATATGGTCCAGGACACGGTCAAAGACGTCGCCGCGAAGTTTGTTGTTGCTGGTTTTGAGGCCGTCCAGACTCACAAAGACCGTATCGGCCGGGGTGGTGATGGGAGTCGTGCCGTTGGTGTAGATGGTCGAGACCAGAAAGCCCATTTGTTTGGACTGTCGGATGAGGTCATCCAGCCCCCACGGGCCATCATTCCAGATGGTCGGTTCGCCGCCGACAAAAAAGATGGACCGTATTCCCAACTGACGGAACTGCCGCATCGCCTCCGTCAATTCCGCAGCGGTGGCGTCCTTGCCGGTCTTGCCGCCAACCTTGCATTGTCTGCAATTCAGGTTGCACCGATCGTTGACCACCAGTCCGCCGATGAAGGGCTTGCGTCGCCCGAGGAGATGGCGGCCTGCAACATAGCAGGTACTGTGGCCCAGATAGTGAAGTGTGCTCAACATACGGTTTCCTTCTTTATTTTTCTACGAGCAAGACTGGTTTAAGGTTTGCAATAAACCCGAATCATTTCCTGCAGGAAGAGCCTGCGGATGGCGTCGAAGCCGCGGCGGTTAGGGTCTTCCAGATTGCTGTAATACCAGTAATGCGGGTCGTCTTTGCGATAGGTGCTGCGCCACCATTCGTCGCAGTGGATGCCGTGGCCGAGGAATGCCGAATGGATATCCACCCGATGCACATTGGGGTATTTCTCACACAGCTCGGCGATTTTCTGATTGGCCAGATCGAGAACCTTCATCGACGCCGGCCAGCGGGGAAGCCCGATGGTGTAAGGATCGCCGACACCGTCGGTGGGATCGTAGATATTGGCCAGAAAGATGTCGCAGCCGCCGGGGAATTTGGCCATCAGGCCGATCAGTAAGGTGTCGAGCCGCTGTTTGAGATTTTCGCACCAGGGCTGGGCCTGGGCATACGTGCAGCCGTACATGGCGCCGTCCTGGGGCGGTTTGCGTCCGTAGTCGTGCAGCAGGTCGTTGCCGCCGGAGGTGATGACGATGATGCCGCGAGCACCCGGGTCATGCTGCGGGATGCGGATAAGCTGTCCGTCGAGATGGTCCTGTGTGGTGGTGTAATCCTGGGCGTAATTGCGAAAGGTCATGGACGGCAGAACCGCCGATAAGTCGCGCCCCTGCAAATCGGGATACATGGTATCGTCGTTTTTGATGAGCAATTGGAAATAGGTGTATTCTTTGGCCGCACCGAGGCCGCGGGTGACACTGTCGCCAAGGCCCAGAAACACCACAGGATTATCCGACCAGGGCGAGGTGAAGGGTTCTGCGGCAATGGCTGGACCGGCGGGACCTTCTCCCATCGGCCGGACACGCACAGCATTATACAGCCGCCAGCCGACATAGCCGCTAATCAGAGCAATCAACAGCAAGACCAGTAAAACCACCCGCCAGCGAAATGCATACCACCGTAACGCCTTACTCATACGCCGCCTCCCTTTTCTGTAAGAAATTCTATTTATATTTTATTTTCAAACAACGGTACGACTTTATCGGCCAGCAGTTGATGCCCAACCGGAGTCAGATGGATGGAATCTGAAGTTGCTTCCGGCGACTGGAACACCTCCGATAAGATGCTTTTGGGAATCAGGGGAATCTTCAGCCTCTCGGCCAGTCGCCTTTGAATTCTGCCGTATGCGGTCTTGCCGGGCAGAGCCGGCAATTCAAACCAGATAACACGGCCTGCTCCGGCCTGCAACTGGGTCAGGGCTTGCTCCATCGCC
This sequence comes from Anaerohalosphaeraceae bacterium, assembly GCA_039679345.1. GTDB lineage: Bacteria > Planctomycetota > Phycisphaerae > Sedimentisphaerales > Anaerohalosphaeraceae > Anaeroglomus. The sequence continues at coordinate 43 of JBDKVE010000216.1, read as the reverse complement.
TGTTCAAACACATCGGAGTTAGTCCCATTCAGTATGTCGTTGC
>JBDKVE010000215.1:0-7801 GCA_039679345.1 Anaerohalosphaeraceae bacterium | reverse complement strand
CCCCCCACAAATGCATCTCCAGTCACTACACTAACAGCATAACTGTAGCCAATTACGCCAGAATCATTACACCCAATCAGCCCCCCAACGTAATCAGAAATAGATGAACCACTAACGGAGACTGCTGCATGACTTGCCAGAATTGTGCTAAACCTGTTATATCCCACTATACCGCCAATAAAGAATTCATCGCCATTAACAGCCCCAGTTATATAACAGTTCTCGATGTCGCTATAATCAGCGTACCCCACCAGCCCCCCCACATAATCACGCCCAGTGATAGTTAAATTTTCTATACCCAGATTCTGAATTTTCCCACAGGGACCAACATAACTGAACAAACCCACATAATCATTGCTGGGCAGATGAATTATCACATTGCTGATGGTATGACCATTGCCGTCAAACACGCCGGAAAAGGAACCGAGATCCCCGATTGGATACATTGTAAAACCGTTTAAATCCAAATTCTCCATCAGCTTGATATATTTATTCAGAACACCTGAATATTTGTTTAGTAATATAAACTCCTGGGGTGTGAAAATCAAATATGGATCATTTGCCGTACCGCTTCCAATAAAAGGATTGTCTTGAGGCAAGGGAATCGGTACACCCTCCGTGTTTTCCCAACTCAGTCGTGGATAATCCTCTCCATTATTTATAACCCAACCCTGATCTGCCCAACCGGCATTCTGAAAGATAGACAACGTCTTCATCTGCTCTGTAGTCAATCCTTTTCCACCTGAACCGCCAGCTTGACCTGAACTTTGGATATCCCAGAAACAAGCAGTAATAATTCCTGACTCTCTGTACCCCACCAGACCGCCAGCCGCTTCAGAAGATTCACTGACAGAGCCTGTGGCATAACAGGCCGTAATTGTACCAGAACTGTGCCACCCCACCAACCCCCCGCCGTTAGCATCCCCGGTAACTGCCCCTGTAGCATAACAAGCAGTGATTAGGCCAGCATTCTCCCCTACTAATCCCCCGACAGAAGTATACCCAGTCACAGCATCGGTGGCATAACAAGCTATAATTGTGCCTGAATTGTAACCCACCAGACCGCCGACACTGCCACGGCCAGTAATGTCAATATTCTCAACACCAAGTTTATATACTTTACCTCTATCCTGATAACCTATCAGACCAACATAATCTTTGTCTGTAGCCTTAATTGTCAAATTCTTAATGATGTGGCCGTCGCCATTGAAAGAACCCGTAAAAACAAACCCCTGAAATCCCAGTTCATAATTGTCCATATCCGGCGCAATAACAGCCTCAGTAAATGTCTCCCCTGCCAAATCAATATCTGACGTCAGGATAAAACATTTCCCATAATCCTCCGGCGTCGCCCCCAGTTCCAGCAAATCCGCCTTATTATCTATCTGATACGGATTCCCCACCGACCCATCCCCGCCCGAATACGCCATTACTACTGACGACATCGCTGCCGCCAGAATCAAAACCACCCTCAAATCCTTCACCACACTCCACATCGCTTCTTCCTTTAAGTTTGTCAATGGTCAATTCTATCGCTGAATCAGTTCCTCACCTCAATCGAAAATCAAAAAACGTAATTCGTCAATTTCCCACATTGTATACTTCTATACCTGTATTCCTGTATACTTGCATACCTGCATACCTACCTTCTGTCCGGCCCAGGGATGCTTGCGTCTCGGCACACCCGGAAGCCCGTGTTGTGAGCCATCGTATCGCGGGCGAAATACAGCAGATACGAAATTTTACAGGAGTTGGCAGCCATATTCCAACTGCCGCCGCAAATATAGGAATTGTTGAAATTGTCGGTGCTTGTCCACTCCCAGACATTGCCCGCCATATCGCACATCCCGTAGCCATACGCCGCATAAGCACCCACGGCTGACGTTGTGCCGACAGCACTGTTATAGTTGGCCATGGTGCTGTTGATGGTCGTTCCGCACCCATAGATATAGCTACCGGTGTAATCGGCCACGGCCTGCCATTGGGCCAAAGTCGGCAATAGCCAGCCATAATAACCGCAAAATGCGCTCGCTCCATACCGGCTGACAAAGTTGACCGGGTGGTTTTCAAAACCTCTATCCACAGTAAATTTGCCGCCGCTGTAATGGATTCTGGCTGCCAGACCGGAATAAGCCCCGGCCAGATTATAATAGGCCGAACCCACATAATCGATTCCGTTGTTGGACCCGTTGGCGCCATAGACCATGCTGCCGCTGACAGTGATATCGCCGGAAGCCATCGCGGCATTGAGGAACTGACAGTACTGGATGTTGGTTGTTTCATACTGACTCATCTGCCCGGTAAATCCCGCCTCGGAAATGGATACCCAGGGGATATCCGGGATGGACGCCCCTTTCAGCAGCCATTCGGAGGACATCACGGCAAAATCATCGGAATCGTAAATCGTCAGCCACTGACCAGCCAATACGCCCAGGTCATCCAGATTCACCTTGCAATCGCCGGTCAAATCCATGGATGGACACACAGGAACCACGGTCAGTTCCAGGTAGGGCCACTCGTTCTCCGTCCAGCCTATGTGACTGTAATAATTGGTGCCCCTGAAATAGTAATCGCCTTCGGTCACGTACCGAACCTGCATCGTTACCGCATTGTCGGCCAGATCCGACGCGTAGTCCCAACTGGTAGTGTTGAGATTCCACGTAACGGTGTTGTTGGCTGACAGCAGGCGAACGGCCTGGCCGAGTTGTGTGATGGTGCTGTCGACATAGCCCGCCCGATCGACCGCATTATCATCCCATGCGTCATAACTCATTCGCTCTGCAAGCTGAACATCACTTTCTTGCGTTTGAGGTGGGCCATATACAGTCATATGCAGCCTGGCATCGGTTACCACGGCATTGTCAGGTATCAAGCCCAGATCGAACCGCAGCAACGAGCGATAGATGCACCACGGGTACTGTCCAGCGGTGCTGACAACTGTGCCAGCAGGAATCTGCGCGAAGAAATACGCGGGGTCTGATGCAGGCTTAGTTAAGTCAAGCTGCAACGTTAAGGCATCCATCGCGTAGATGCGGACGACCTCAGCCTTTGCCGTAATGGCTGCCAATGTCAGTAGAAGGAAAACGATTAACTTTTTCATTTTTTTCTTTCATTTTTTGAACCATAAACAAAAACACCACACCGATAGTATGCTTAGCGACAGGCACGGAAGCCGAGGTTGTTAGGTTGCCGTGTACTGGTCAAAAAATGGGGAAGTCACCACTTTACAGGAATCGGAGATCGTCAGCCACTGACCAGCCAATACGCCCAGATCCTCCAGATCCTCCTCGCAATCGCCCGTCAAACACTTGGACAGACCCCCGGCATACACAGGACAAAATAAAATAATAAACAATAATACTGACCCAATGCCTCGACTATACAAATTAAACCCTCCTGAAATTGCATACACCACGCTTAGTATTCTACACCAAACGCATCCTTAATCACCCTAAATTGAGATAAATTAGAGGCTAATTTTACCATATTTTACTGTTAAAAGTCAATAATTTATCTATTTTCACAAGACATACCTTGCCCTTATTTATGTTTACTATTTAATAAATATATAAATATTTTTACTTTTTGTGAAACATTTCCATCCCGGCCGACATCCATATAGGCAGGGCTGAGGGGGGCCCGTGTGAATCATTTCCCGGCCGAGTTTGTAGCTTTTTCTACGAACTCTGAACTCTGAACTTTTAAAAGGAGGAGCAAATGACAAAAAAACCAAACAAACCCATTTTTATACCCTCATATTCCTCTGTGCCCTCGGTGGCAAAAAATATGATTCTGCAAAACAAACCCAATCTGCGATCGTCAATCGCAAATCAGGAATTTCGAAACGAACCCAATCCCGTCCCCCATGTAACACATTTACCTTTGCAGAAGTCTTAATAAGTAGATATAATTATAACCACGATTTCTGCTGAAAAAGATGTATTTCTCTTGAATAAATGGACTGAACTGGAGATATCTGCTCTTGTATCATAAAAACCTTTATTCGCTAAGGTTTATCATCTATACGTTGGGGCTTCTTTCCGTCGTGTTTGTCGCCGGTTGCAACCTCGGCCGGCAGCGCATGGAAGAGTTTAACAGCCTCTACCAGCAGGGCCAATTTCGCGAAGCCGAAAAGTTCTGTTCCGACAAGATCAAGAATCATGCCAATCCCGGCCGGGAAGACCTCCTCTGGGCCTTGCAGTTAGCCGCCGTCCAGCGTACCCAGAAAAAGTATGAAGACAGCACCCTGTGGTTTGACCGTTGCGAAGATATGATGAAGACCTTCGACCCGCAGTGGCGCGAGACCGACATCCTTGGCACAACGCTGGTTAATGATAACATTATTCCTTATCGCGGTCAGACTTACGACGGTGTCCTCGTCAACACCTACAAGGCCTTAAACTTCATTGCCCTCGGCAAAGATGATCTCGCCCGTGTGGAATTCAACCGCGCCATCGAACGCCAGACCCGCGCCAAAGAAAAGTTCAGTGCCCAAATCCAGAAGGAAAAGGACAAGCTGGACAAGCTTAACGCCAATAAGCAGGTGGATTACTCCAAATCCAGCGAGAACCCCGACATTAAAAGCCGCATCCAGCAGGCCTATCCCGGAATGTATGAATTTGAGGCCTATCCGGACTTCACGAATCCGTTTTCTACCTACCTTGCAGGTGTCTTTTTCACCATTCTTGGCGATGTCGGCAAGGCCAGGGACTTGTTGCGGGAAAGCGCAGGCATGGTCCCCGATAATCCCTATATCCAAAAAGACTTTGAAGTCTCAGACCGCTGGATAAACGACCTCGCACCCCCGGAGCCGACCGTCTGGGTCTTCTTCGAGAACGGAGTTGGGCCAATAAAAGATGAATTCAGAGTGGATTTACCTCTTTTCCTGTTTACCGGATATGTGTATTACGCAGGCATTGCTTTACCAAGATTAGTGGAACGCTGGCCCGCCACGCCGCGTCTATCTGTAGAGAGCAATGGGCAAACGTTCCAGACCGAAATGGTCGGAGATATGGATCGTGTGATTCAGACGGAATTTGCCAAGGAATATCCATGGATTATAACCCGGGCGATTGTTGCGGCAGGCACCAAAACAGCGGCTCAAGTGGCTATGCTCCAGCAGAACGAAAGTTCCAACCAACTGGCCGCGGCGGCAGTGGCTCTGTATAGCTGGGCAACGACAGCCGCCGACCTCAGAATCTGGTCGGCGCTGCCCAAAAACTTCCAGGTTGCCCGGATTCCCATGCCGGCCGATGGGAAACTGGATATTCGCAGTCCGCAGGGATATACGTATCCAATTGTGATTCATCCTTGCAGATATGCGATAGTCTATATTAAAATGGTGTCGGCTTTGATTGAGCCGACGATAGAAGTTACAGCGTATTAACAGATATCCTTATGGAAAGGGGCTGTCATGAAAAAAACAGCAATTGCAATGTGTGTTGTAGCGTTACTGGCGGGATGTTATCAGGCTCACGACGAACGGGTGCAGGTCGCACCGGGAATTCGCAGCGACAGCCTGGGCAATAATATCATTACCCGCCCCCTCGGCGGCATAGTCAGTTTTGTTATCGGCGAAGGCATCGTGGTCAACAACGTCAAAGAAGCGCGGACACCGGAAGGATTTCTCGAAGTTCAGGTTTCCGGGGTCAACCAGTCCATGTTCAAGAAACGCTTTGACTACAAGCCCGAATGGATGGACGGCAACGGGATGCTGATTGATACCGTCATGTCCAAATGGATGACCGTATCGGTTACTCCCAAGTCAACCTTTACATTCAAGGTGACCTCACCCACGGCGGACTCGGCGGACTTCCGCATTAATACCCGTATCGCAAAAAACCTGGACAAATAAAACCGTCAAACACAAGTATCTAAAATACGGCAATACAGATAATATCAATTCTACACATGATTAGGAGTAGTCTCATGAAGGCAAAATGGTTTACAGTAATTCTTATGACCTGGGCATTAATTATCGCCGGATGTACCCCGCCGACGAAGAATATCGATACCGCCAACGATGAAGGCAAAGCGGTGATGGAGCTGGATTATCGCGATTTCGATAAAGCGGCGACTGAAATGGTCCAGTCCATGCTGTCGTCCGGCGTGTTCAAGAAAGCCGATGGAAACCGCTACGTGGTTACCACCGCCAAAATCATCAATGATACGATGCAGCGTATCGATACCGATCAATTGACATTTAAAGTCGAACAGGATCTGATTAACAGCGGACAGGTGGTCATGACCGTTGCCGTCGGCGGCAAGGGCGCTCCTGACCAGATGGTCTATCAGATGCGAGACCTGCGGGATTCCGAAAAAAGTGACGAGTTCAAGCAGAGCACGATGCCCGGCAAAGGCCAGATTATCGCCCCGGAGCTGAGCATCTCGGGTAAAATCTACCAGAAGAATATCCGCGTCGATAACAATATCCAGCAGGTGGAATACTATTTCCAGCTTCGCGTCGCGGAAATCGCCACGGGCCTTAGCTACTGGCAGAAAGAGGCCTTCATCGGCAAACGCGGCAGCAAAAAAGTCGTCCCGTGGTAAGTCTGGCCAGTCATTGAGGGCGGCAGTCAAGCCCCTCTTCGACCAGACAATCTAAATCCCGAATCGTCTGTTAACGGGCGGGTGGTCAAAGACCCGCCCTTGTTTATTCTGACACAGCGAGGAATGGGGTTGTTTTTCTTTGGAGTTTGCCGTTGACCTGGTCGCCGCAACTCTGTATATTAGCTCGTTTATTTGATTAAATTCCAGACAAGATGAAAGGACTATTATATGACAAAACCTGCAAGGACGAGATTTAACGGTCGCGGGCACCTGTTTACCAGCGAATCAGTAACCATGGGACACCCCGATAAAGTGGCCGACCAGATTTCGGATGCGGTATTGGATGCGATGCTGACGCAAGACCCCAACAGCCGGGTGGCCTGCGAAACACTCGTAACTACCGGTATGGCCGTGATATCCGGCGAAGTCACCACAAAAGCCCAAGTGCATATTCCTGACGTTGTAAGACAGACAATCCGGGAAATCGGATACAATGACCCCGCCATCGGTTTCGATGCAGACAACTGTGCGGTCATGGTCACTCTCGGCAGACAAAGCCCGGATATCTCTCAGGGCGTTACTGAAGGCCAGGGCCTGCATAGAGAACAAGGCGCCGGTGATCAGGGCCTGATGTTCGGCTATGCCTGCAAGGAAACCCCTGCCTATATGCCCCTGCCGATTTATCTGGCTCATGAACTGACCGCACGTCTTGCCAAGCTGCGTCAAAGCGGCAAAGCCAAATGGCTCCGGCCGGACGGCAAAAGCCAGGTTACTGTTCAATACGGCGACAACGGCAAGCCCGAACGAATTCATACCGTGGTCATTTCGACACAGCACACCGAAGACATCAGCTACAACAAGCTCCGCAAGCTGATTATCGAACAGGTCATCATGCCGGTACTGCCCAAAAAACTGGTTGACAAGAAGATGAGTATTCACGTCAACCCGACGGGGCGCTTTGTCATCGGCGGTCCTAAGGGCGACTGCGGCTTGACAGGACGCAAGATTATCGTGGATACCTACGGCGGCCGCGGCAGTCACGGCGGCGGTGCTTTCAGTGGCAAAGACCCCAGCAAGGTGGACCGCACAGCCAGTTATATGGCCCGTTATATCGCCAAGAACATCGTTGCCGCAGACCTGGCGGATGCCTGCGAAGTTCAGCTCAGCTATGCCATCGGCGTGGCCGAGCCGGTCAGCGTGATGGTCGATACCGAAGGGACGGCCAAGGTCGATGAATACAAGATTGAGGATA
>JBDKVE010000214.1:0-10974 GCA_039679345.1 Anaerohalosphaeraceae bacterium | reverse complement strand
GGATGCCCTCTCTTTATATCTTCACAGATTTCTCGGATTGCACAAATTAAATAGGTAATAAGAAAATTCAAAATTTAAATGGGGGATAAAGTCGGGTATTTTTTTGACAAATGGGGGTAAAATGGGTCATATATAACTTTCTTTTTCTGGATTTTGGGAAAAAGGTTTTTTTTCGGGAGTCATTTAAACAGTACAGGAGTTTGACGAAGGAAGCATTATCATTTTTGGAGGATATAGCGATGTTCGGCCGGAGTTGTGGGGTCTTTGCGGTGTTAGCGATTTTGGGGTTGTCTGCGATATCTTTGGGAGCGACCTACGGCGGCGGGAGTGGGACGGCGGAGGAACCCTATCAGATCTGGACTGCCGAGCAGATGAATACGATTGGGGCGAATTCTGCGGATTGGGATAAACATTTCAAGCTGATGGCTGATATTGATATGTCTGCTTATACGGGGGCGCAATATAATATCATTGGCAATGGCGATACAAAATTTACGGGAACATTTGATGGAAATGAGCATATACTACAAAACCTCACTTGTTCACATAGTCAAGATAATGTTGGTTTGTTTGGCTATACAAATGGGGCTCTAATACAGAATTTAGGTTTAGAAAATGTTTTAATAACTGGTGAAGGTGTAGTGGGAGGACTGGTCGGGTGGCAGACTTCCAGTAAGATCATCTCTTGTTATGTCTCTGGTCAGATCAATGGTAATACTATAGTTGGTGGTTTGGTCGGATTAAACTTTTCGAGTGTAATATTATCCAGTTACACAACCTGTGCAGTGAATACAACAGATGGTTATGCCGGTGGTCTGGCAGGAGAAAATTTGGGGACCATCTCGTCTTGTTATGCTACAGGTTCAGTTAGTGGTTCATTATACTGCATTGGCGGTTTAGCGGGAACCAATTCTGGCACGATTGTATCGTGTTATGCCAGCGGATCGGTTAGTGGAGATCGCGGCATTGGCGGTTTAGTGGGAACCAATTCTGGCACGATTGTATCGTGTTATGCCAGCGGTTTGGTTATTGGAGAGGCTTTTGTTGGAGGTTTGACTGGTCACAACCAAGATACTGTCATAGCGTGTTTCGCTACAAGTTCTGTTGATGGGTTTTTTGCCGGGGGATTGGTAGGAGAAAACTCTGGCATGATTGCATCCAGTTATGCTGCAGGTTTGCTTACAGGTTCTTGTGTTGGTGGATTAATAGGGCGTAATTATGGTTCTGTTTCTTACAGTTTTTGGGATGTCCAGACTAGTGGCAAAACTTTCAGTGATGGGGGTATCGGAAAAACCACTTATCAAATGCAGACGCAGGCTAACTTTATCAAGGCTGGATGGGATTTTACTGATGAAAAGACAAATGGCCTGCATGATTTTTGGCAGATGAATGCCAATGATTATCCCCGGTTAAAGTTTCATGCCTGGTCACTTTCAGGAGATGGAACAATAATGAGTCCCTATATAGTTGCAAATGTAGTAGATCTAGGGAAAATTTGGTTACGACCTTTTGCATGTTATCAATTAAGCTGCAATCTTGATTTGAATGAAATATCATGGTCATCTTCGGTTGTTCCTGTATTTACAGGAGATTTTGATGGTCAAAGATTTACAATCTCTCATCTTACTATCAGACGAACAGATAATAATATAGGTTTGTTTGGCAGTGCATTAGGTGCCTTGATACAAAATCTGAGTATTAAGGATGCGGATATATCAGGATATTCTTATGTAGGTGGATTAGTGGGGTATAATAGTGTTAGCGAAATCCTCTATTGTTCTATCTCCGGAGAAGTAAGCGGTTATTCTTATGTCGGTGGATTGTCGGGTTATAATTATAAGGGATCGATTACGAATTGTTCTGCTACCAACGGGATTAGTGGTTATTCCTCCATTGGCAATCTTGTAGGCATAAATGAGAATGGAGCCATTACATCCTCTTGCGTCTCAGGTTTTGTCGGAGGATTTTCCGATATTGGAGGTGTTGTAGGGCGAAATTGCGGTGCAATCAAGACATGTTATGCCACGAGTTCTATATATGGTTTTTCTTCTCTTGGTGGTCTGGCAGGGGAAAATCAGGGTACGATTACAACTTGTTATGCTGCTGGTTTCATCAAGGCTCGTACTTCTTTTTCTGTTGGAGGATTAGTAGGTGATGATTTATATGGTACGATTACCTCCAGTTTTTGGGATGCAGGCATCAGCGGCAATACTCTGTGGGGTGGTAGTGATTCATCCAGCGGAATGTCCGGCAAAACGACATCTGAGATGAAAACTCTTTCGACATTTACTGATGCAGGGTGGGATTTTATCGACACATGGACAATTTGCGAAGGAACAAATTATCCGAGATTCCGCTGGCAAATGTCTGCTGCAGATTGGGAATGTCCAGATGGAGTAAATATTGAAGACCTTAATTTTTTTGCACTACGATGGCTCATGTCTGAATGCGGCATTTCAAATGAATGGTGTAATAGAGCGGATTCCGATGAATCTGGAATAGTCGATTTAGCAGATTTTTCAGTTTTCGCAGAGCAGTGGCTGGAGGAAGGTTATGTTGAGCCTCCGCTGCCGTCACCCGCGGTATCATGGAAGATGGATGAAACAACTGGGACAGTGGTTTCTGACAGTGTTGGCGGGCATGATGGGCAGATCGTGAATGCGACAGGGGTGCCATGGATGACAGGTCTGTATAATAATGCATTAAAACTGGATGGAGTGGATGATTATGTGAATGTAGCCGGATATGCGGGGATTCTTGGGACGAGTTCGCGGACGTGTATGGCGTGGATTAAGGCGACTGCTAATAGCAAGGAGCAGGCGATTTTGTCGTGGGGGAATGCGGCCAGCGGGCAGAAATGGCTGTTCCGTACACAATCGGACTGCAAACTGGCAGTGGGCGTTTGGGGCGGATATATTTATGGCAACGTCTCTGTTGCGGATGGGCAGTGGCACCATGTGGCGGCGGTGCTGGTTGATGATGGCTCACCAAGTGTGGATGAAATCAAGCTGTATGTGGATGGGATTAGGCAGACGGCGACCTATAACACGACCCAGGCGATTGATACTGCCATTAGCCAGAATGTTCAGATCGGTTCGGTACATAACGGTACGGCACAGGTGAGTTTCTTCAATGGCCTGATCGATGAGGTGCGGATTTATGATGCGGCACTGACACAAGAGCAAATCTTGCGGGTGGCGATGGAGTAAATACATAGGAAAAAGGACTTAAGATGTGGCGTAAAACCATTATTTTAGGGGAGAATTGTCAATGAATAGTCGGAGTTTTAGTTTTTTGGTTTTGTCGGCGGTTTTAATGTTATCTGCGATTTCATTGGCAGCGACTTACGGCGGAGGGAGCGGGACGGCGGAAGATCCCTATCAAATCTGGACGCCGGATCAGATGAACTCTATCGGGATCAATTCCGGCGACTGGTCAAGCTGTTTTAAGCTTATGGACGACATTGATATGTCCGCTTATACCGGCACCCAATATAAAATTATTGGCACTTTCAGAGGGACTTTTGATGGTAATCACCATGTGATACGAAACCTGACTTATTCTTCCACAACTGCGATAACCAATATTGGTTTGTTTGGTATTGCCAATGGTGCCACAATCGTCAATCTTGGGCTTGAGAATATCAATTTTTCCGTGGCTGCCCAATATGTTGGAGGTTTAGCCGGACAACTGATGAGCTGTACCGTTACTAATTGCTTCACTTCAGGGGCAATTACGAATTCAAACACCAAAGAACTTTGCGTTGGAGGTTTGGCCGGTTATCAACATAACGGCACAATTACCAGTTGTCACAGTGCCGGAACTGTTGTCGGAACAATGCCGTCGTCCTCCTATTCATGGAATGTCTATGCCGGTGGTCTGGTCGGACAGCAATATATCGGAATCATCACCCATTGTCTGAGCAGTGCTGATGTCACTGCAACATCAACGGGTAATGATGCCTATGCCGGAGGTCTGGTGGGGTATCAGCCGGGCAATATCTGCAATATCAGCAATTCCGGCAGCACCGGTGGTGTCAATGCTGTCAACAGCTATCGTTCTTATGCTGGCGGACTGATTGGATATCGTGTTTCGTCATCCAACAGCTTAACGAATCAATGTTTCAGTACCGGCTCGGTAACGGCCTCAACCACATCGAGGCATGCCTATGCCGGCGGATTAATCGGATATCTCGAGGCCCCGATTACAGATTGTTTTTGTACAGGCAGTGTGACCTGTTCCGGTAAAATAACTTATACCGGCGGACTGGCTGGATATGCAACCTATGCAAGCCTTATCCGCTGTTACAGCACGGGATTGATGACTGCTAACGCAACCAATACAGCTTACACGGGCGGCTCAATAGGTTACAGGAATAGTACAAATGCAAGCAAGTGTTTCTGGGACACGGTTACCTCCGGTTTGTCAAATGAATCGGGACATGCTGATTATACCGGAGGGATTTATGGCGAATCGACAACCCAAATGAAAACCGAGATAACATTTACAGACATGCTATGGGATTTTGTGGATACGTGGGCCATTTGTGAAAAGACTAATTATCCGCGACTGCAATGGCAGATACCGGCAGTGGACTGGCTTTGTCCGGATGGTGTGAATATGGAAGATTTCGACTATCTGGTTGAACGCTGGCTGAGAAATGACTGTTCCGTATTAAACGACTACTGTAACGGCGTCGATATGAATTATTCCGGCAGTGTAGATATAACTGAATTTGCCCTCTTTGCACAACACTGGCTGGAAGGGATTTAATTGTCAAGTACGCGGTTCGCAGAGGATTTGAGATTTCAGAACAAAATGGAACCATAGATTTCGCAGATTACACGGATTAGGGATATGGAAAAAAAGAATACAGGTGTACAGGAAGACAAATAAGGTATACAGGTATGCAGGGGACAGGAATATAAGGATACATGGATACAAGGATGCAGGAAGGGATAAATTCGAAATCCGAAGCACGAAATACGAAACAAATTGGAAAAGTTCGTAGTTCGGAGAATAACTGGATTCCCGCTTTTGCGGGAATGACAAGTTGGGATGACGAGAGAGGGATTGCATGAAGAGCAGGAAGGGCATGAAGGGTAAAAAATTATCAATTTATTATTCTTCATAATCTTCAGGGGCTTCATGGTGAATAAAAAGTTCGGAGTTCGTGGAAGATTTGAGATTTGAGATTTCAGAACAAAATGGAACCACAGATTTCACAGATTACACAAATTAGGGATACAAGGGGAAAATCTATTCGGGAATCACAAAGGGAGCGAAAATAACATGGGGGGTATAAAGGGCGACCGCGGATTGCCCGTACGGAAAGGAACGAATTGAGGTGTCGCCCCGCTGGGGCTTGTGGGTGTGTGAGAGTTGCTTTCCGGGCATTTCCACGCCCGGCTATTTTATTCAACCCCTTCGGGGTTGGAGGAATTTGTGCGGGGGAATTCTCCGGGTTTCGCTTCGCTTACCCGGAGCTATTCAGGTTTGACCCTGCGGGTCGGATGGATTAGAATTGTGGGCAGGCACGGGGCGGGAAGCGAGAATTTCAGATTTGAGGATTTAAGATTTCAGAGAAAAAATCACGTCGCTTGCGCTCCGTGCTGCTGTTATTAATTTGGGAGACCGCAGGTCGCGCCCTACGGAAAGGATTGAAAATTTGTGTTACCTGGCCGGGCTGGGGGGAGGGGGGGGCGGTTGAAATGGGTAAAATTGAAAAATAGTATTGAGAAAAGCGGGGCGGGATGATAGAATGCCTGCCTTATACCGGGGCGTGGCGCAGTTTGGCTAGCGCGCTTGACTGGGGGTCAAGAGGTCGCAGGTTCAAGTCCTGTCGCCCCGACTGATTTCAGGCAGGTAAATATTGCACATATTTACCTGCTTTTCCCGCTTCCGTTGGTTGCTCCGTTTATCATTGGCACCCGACGGTTCAAACGCTTGCCACCGAAAAGCAACTATTAGGGTTGCTTTATTCTATGTAATATATGAGTAGTAGTAAGTCGATAATGTCCATAATATTACAGGTATCACGAATTGTGGCTAAAATCGTTCCTGTTGGGCCCCAAAAAAAAGCATTGCAAAGCCACTGATGGCTGATATAATAACTGCCCTGTTGAAAATAGAGAAATTAAATGGGCCGCATAGGGCGGCTTGACGCATGTGAAAGGTTTTTTGACTGTATGTTGACCAAAGACAAAAAGCAGCAGATTATCGAGGGTTACAAAACCGCAACCAATGATACCGGTTCGCCGGAAGTGCAGATTGCCATCCTGACAGGCCGGATCAATGAGCTTACGGAACATTTTAAGCTTCACCCCAAAGATCACTCCTCCCGCAGAGGCCTTCTGAAGATGGTCGGTACCCGTACATCATTGCTTAAATATGTACGCAACAAGGACTTAGATCGGTATCGTCAGATTATTTCCAAGCTCGGACTCCGCAAATAAACCTGCGATCCGCCAGCGTCATCGCTGCGCCTGTATGTATTGGTGTGCGAAAACACGACGTTGTAGATATAAAATAAAAACCATACTTTTAGAAGGTAAGATATATGTTTAATGTTCATCGAGTACAAAAAGAAATCGGCGGCAAGGTCATAACACTCGAGACCGGCCGGATTGCGCGTCAGGCTCATGGTGCAGTGATTGCTTCGTGCGGGCAGACAATGGTTCTTGCTGCGGTTTGCGTAGCGGCTCCTCCTCGCGATGAGATGGATTATTTTCCGCTGAGTGTTGATTATCGTGAAAAATACAGCGCCGCGGGCAAATTCCCCGGCGGTTTTATGAAACGTGAAGGACGTCCTACGACCAAGGAAGTGCTGACGGCCCGCATGATTGACCGTCCGATTCGTCCGCTGTTTCCCGATGGCTATTTCAATGAAGTGCAGATTATGGTGCAGGTCATCAGCGCCGACACGGACAATGACCCGGATGTGCTGGCGATGATTGCTTCCAGCGCGGCGCTGTCGATCAGCAAGATTCCGTTCCAGGGTCCTCTGGGCGCGGTTCGCGTCAGCCGGATTGATGGACAGTTTGTGCTGTTTCCGATCTATAAGGAAGTAGAGACCAGCGAGTTGAATCTCATCCTGGGCGGCAAGCGTGATGCGATTAATATGATTGAAGTGGATGCCCGGCAGGTGTCCGAACAGGTCGCCGCCGAGGCGGTCAAGGCCGGTCACCAGGCCATTGTGCAGGTCTGCGATTTGATTGATGAGCTGGTCAAGCAGTGTGGTGTTGCCAAGGAAGTCGAAGTGTTTGAACTGGAACAGGCTTTGATTGATGAAGTGAATCAGACCTGTTTTGATTCGATTTACAAAGCGTATCAGATTAACGGCAAGGCCGACCGGAATAAAGCCATCAGCGATATTACGGAGCCTTTGTTTGAAAAATATTGTACCGCAGCCGAAGGTGCAGAGCCGCGAAGCACGAATATGCAGCTTCGGCGGATTCTGGAAGGAATTCAGAAAAAGGCGGTACGCAAGCTGCTGCTGGAAGGACGTCGTCCCGATGGCAGAGGCTTTGATGAAGTGCGTCCGATTGCCTGCGAAGTGGGCGTTCTGCCGCGTTCGCATGGGTCGGCACTCTTTACCCGGGGTGAAACTCAGGCCCTCGTGTCGTGTACGCTGGGTACAGGGCGGGATGAGCAGTTGATTGATGGCCTGACAGAAGAACACGGCCAGAAATTTATGCTGCATTACAGCTTTCCGCCGTACTCGGTTGGCGAAGTCAAGCCGGTACGTGGTCCCGGACGCCGTGAAATCGGTCACGGGGCGCTGGCGGAAAAGGCCCTGGAGCAGCTTCGCCCCGCGGACGAGAAATTCCCTTACACTATCAAAATTAATTCCGATATCACCGAATCCAACGGCTCCAGCTCGATGGCGTCGGTGTGCGGCGGATGCCTGGCGATGATGGATGCCGGTGTTCCGATGGAACTGCCGGTAGCGGGTATTTCGGTCGGCCTGGTTACCGAAGGCAGCCGTTATGAACTGCTGACGGATATCATCGGCGATGAAGACCATTTCGGCGATATGGATTTCAAGATTGCCGGGACGGAAAAAGGCATCACGGCGATTCAACTGGATATCAAGGCTGAGGGGCTTCCGCACGAGATTATGGTCGCTGCGATGGAAAAGGCCCGTCAGGCGCGTCTGAAAATCCTTGGGATTATGAAGCAGACGATCGACAAGCCGCGTGAACAACTGAGCGTGTATGCTCCGAAGATTGTTTCGATCAAGATTGATCCGGAATATATCGGCAAGGTCATCGGGCCTTCCGGCAAGACCATCAAGGGCATCCAGGAACAGACCGGCTCGCTGATTGAAATTGAAGAAGACGGCACGGTGGCGATCAGCTGCGTCGGCGGCAATGGTCACCTGGTGGCCCGCGATATGATTGAAGCGATGACGACGCCGCCCCAGGTGGGTCGTATATATCATAACTGCAAAGTGGTTTCGATTAAGGAATTCGGGGCGTTTGTGGAATTCGCACCGGGTGTCGAAGGACTTTGCCATATCAGTGAAATTTCGGATTCCTACGTCAAGACGATGGATGCCGTCTGCAAGGTAGGCGATATGGTTTCGGTCAAACTGCTGGCGATTGACGATCAGGGTCGGTTTAAACTGAGTCGGAAAGCGGCGATGATCGAGATGAATAAAGAGAAAAAGTAACAATCACGACGCAAATCGTGTCCGGCGGAGTGAAAGCCCCGCCGGACATGCCATTTTGAAAGATAGAGGTCTTGAGGGCGGCAGCGTCGTAAAGTTTTTGGATTGAGCGAATATTAGGGGTTTAAGCAGTACCCTAATTGAACGGCAGCGAGACAGGGGTCTTGCGGTTCATGTACAACTCCGTACGGGTAACAAGGTCGGAATGCGCGATGCGCAGGGAGATTGTATGCCGAAAGGTACTGTGAAGTGGTTTGATGATAAAAAAGGATTTGGTTTTGTCGTCAATGAAAACGGGCAGGATGTGTTTGTTCATTACAGTCATATTCAAACCGAGGGCTATCGGACGCTGAGGGTCGGCCAACTGGTTGAATATGCGGAAATGAAATCGCCCAAAGGGTTGCAGGGCCAGGAAATCCATGTGATTGGTCCGCTGGAACCCGGGGACAAGACCGAAAAAAACAGTCCACCGCAGACGCAATAGGGTCTCTTCTGTCGGCTGCCGCATGGGAATGAGGACGAGGTTCTGAATTTCGTCAAGTTCGCCCGGACTGTATGAGAGAATTAAACCGGCGCAAAAGCGAATGGATGCACGGCCGGATAGCGTCAAAGATGATATAGTGCCCTATGAGAAAAGATGCGGTTGTATTGATTGTCGAGGAGGACTTGCAGCATTCCGAAGCGATGGCCTCGGTTCTTATCGGGGCCGGCGTCAAGGTCATTCGTTCGGACGCCGTCTCGCACGCCCTTGAGTTGATTTCCCAGAAACGCATCGATTTGATCATTTCGGATTTATTTGCAGGGAGCAGCCCGGACGGCATTGAACTGCTGGATACGGTGCGCAGAGAGTATGCTTCCATCCCGGTGATTCTGACGGCGGACAGTCCCGACCTCGATGCCTGCAAAGATGCAATTCGCCGGGGGGCGTGGGATTTTCTGGTCAAGCCTGTGGAACCCAAGCGTATCCTCACTCTGATGGAGCGGGCAATTCCCGCGGTTACAGTTCCCAAGGGGGCGTCTCTGGATTATGTCTATCCCGGCGTGATTAGCCGGTCTCCTGTGATGCAGAGTGTGTTTCGTGTGCTTCGGCGGGTCAGCAAGACCGACCTGAGCATCTTGATCGAGGGGGAATCCGGAACCGGCAAGGAACTGACTGCGCGGGCGATTCACGATAATTCTCATCGGGCCGACAAGCCGTTTTTACCGATAAACTGTGCCGGCCTGAATGAAAGTCTGCTGGAAAGCGAACTGTTCGGCCACGTTAAAGGGGCTTTCACCGGCGCCCTGAGCGACCGCAAGGGAGTGTTTCAACTGGCCGACAAGGGCACGTTGTTTCTGGATGAAATCGGCGATATGCCGCTGCCGATGCAGGCCAAACTGCTGCGGGTGCTGGAGGATGGATTGATTATGCCGGTGGGGGGAACCAGTGCCGTCAAGGTGGATGTCCGCGTCATCAGTGCGACCAACCAGGACCTGGCAAAAATGGTCGAGGAGAAAAAGTTTCGCCAGGATTTGTATTTCCGTATCAAAGGGGTCAGTGTGACGCTGCCGGCGCTGCGAAACCGTCCGCAGGATATCCCGGAATTGTTCGGGTATTTTCTGCGTCAGGCCTGTCAGGAAGTCGGCAGTGATATTCACCTGATTACCGAGCCGGCCATGCGGGCGATTATGAGTTATCCGTGGCCGGGCAATATTCGCCAGTTGCGCAATACCGTACGAATGATGGTGGTGATGTGCGACCATGATACGCTGGACCTGCGGGATTTGCCTCCCGAAATAGCGAGGGTCAAGGAACTGGGTGCTCCGGCCGATGCGGCGGCTGCGGGTTCTTTGCCTGCCGGATTGGCTGAAGTCGGCACCGACCGTTCCCTGGAAGAAATTGAGCGGGAACATATCCGTCGGGTACTGGAGATGACCGGCAATAACCGCACCGAAGCCGCCAAAATTCTCAAAATCGGTGAACGTACACTCTATCGCAAGATTAAAGAATACAACATGTAATACAAGGGGGCGTTACAGCACGGCCTCAAAGAGCTTCAGCATATCCGAGTGAACCTTGCCATTGGTGCATAAAATCTGCTTGGGCAGTCCTTCGCGGGAACCTTTCATGTCCGTAACGGTTGCTCCCGCCCGTTGGGCGATAAACGCGCCGGCGGATATATCATACGGATTGAGATTGAATTCCCAGAAGCCGTCAAACCGTCCGCAGGCGACATAGCATAAATCCATGGCCGCCGAGCCGCAGCGGCGAATATCCCGGATTTGCGGCAGAATATGATTCAGGCAAGTCAGATTGATACACG
>JBDKVE010000213.1:0-15696 GCA_039679345.1 Anaerohalosphaeraceae bacterium | reverse complement strand
CTTTGAACAGGATAAGGCATTGTGTGAAGCTATCCTGAAACAGGGTGCCGGGGCGATTAAGGCGTTATGCAATTTGGTGCGGCCTTCCGGCGATGATGGCCGGGTGCGGACGGTCCTGATGGATCTTGCGGTGACTGTGGGCAAGGGCGATCCTCAGCAGCGTGAGATGTTCAGCAAGACAATCTACGAAGCCCTCAAGTCCAATGCGGACAAAGAAATCAAGGCACTGTATATTCAACTGCTTCAATATGCCGGCGGTGATGAAGCGGTGCAGACGTTGGCGGGGTATCTGAATGATGCTCGGCTGAGCAGTCCGGCGGCGACCGCGTTGACCCAGATTGGGACGGAGGCGGCCTGCAATGCCTTGCTGGAGTCTCTGGCCAAGCAGGATACCGTGGCCAAGACGGATGTGATACTCGGCCTGGGTTCCCTGCGGGTACAGAAAGCCTCCGGGGCGATAGCGGCCTTGCTGGATAATCAGGCCCTGCGGGAAAGTGCCCGCTGGGCGCTGGCCAATATCGGGGATGAAGCGGCGGCCGGGCCGATTGTGTCGGACTGGAAAAAGGCCGCAGGCTACGCCAAATCCGTGGCGGGCGACGATTACCTGCTGCTGGCCGAACGGCTGGCGGAAAAGGGCCAGAAGGATAAGGCGGTTGCGATTTGCAAACAGTTTGGGGCGGATGCTCCGATTCATCAGCAGATTAAAGTACTTAAAATTGTTTCTTCCGTGCAGGGTGAGCAGGCGATGAGTGACTTGCTGGCCGCTGCCGACAGCGATAATATTGAACTTCAGGCCGCGGCGGTCAAGATGGCCGGGGCGATGCCGGGGGCACAGATAACGGTTCAATGGACGGAAAAGCTCCAGAAGGCCAATCCGGTGCTCGCTGCACGGATTTTGGCGATGCTGGGAGAACGCGGCGATAAATCCGCATGGGACGCAGTAGTCAAGGCCTTTGGCAATGCGGATTCGCAGGTGGTGATTGCGGCGATGGGTGCCGCGGCCAAACTCGGGCCGGCGGAGGCCGTTGAGCCGATATTGGCTGTCCTGAAGCAGAATGCCCAGCCGGAGATTATTGCGGCTGGACGAGATATCCTCATGCGGCTGCCGGGTGATAAGCCGTTGCTGGCAACAGGTGAGGCGCTGAAGACGATGCCGCAGGCGTCACGGATTGCCCTTATGGAAGGGCTGGCAGGGCGGGCGGCGGTATGCTGCAGCGCGGCGGTTCAGGCCCAGGCCAAGGATGCGGACGGCCAGATCCGGCTGGCGGCGATGAAGGCACTGAGCGATGTGGCCGGTGCGGGGGATATGCCTGCGGTGATTAAGCTGATGCTGGACAGCACCGATGAACAGGAACGAACGGCCCTGCAAAGGGCTGTGGTGCAGGCGGCATCGCGCGAAGCGGATAAGGAAAAACAGGCCCAGCCGCTGCTGGATGTCCTGCCCAATGTGTCGGGTGCGAATAAGGCTATCGTCCTGCGTTGCATGGGGCGGATTGGCGGCACGAAGGCCCTGACGACGGTGCTGGAAGCGACTAAAAGCGAAGATGCTGAAATCAAGGATGCCGGGATACGGGCGCTGGCCGACTGGCCGGATGCGTCGGCCCTGGATGGCCTGATGGGCATTGTCAAAACGGGAGAATTGAAGCATCAGGTGATTGCTTTACGCAGTGGACTAAAGCTGCTGCAGACCAGCGGGCTTTCGGACGCAGATAAGCTCAAGCTGGCCAAAGAGGCCCTTGCCGCAGTGAGCCGGCCGGAAGAAAAACGGCTGGTGCTGGGGGCTGTCGGACAGATCAAATCGTCGTTGGCCCTGCAACTGGCGGCCTCGTATCTGGATGATGGGTCGCTTCAGTCGGATGCGGCGGTGAGCGCGGCGCGAATTGCCCTGCCTGCCGAAGGTCAGGAACGCGGGCTGGAAGGATATGAAGCGGCCAAAGTGCTGAAAAAGGCCATTGACCTGATTAAAAATGACCAGTTAAAACAGCAGGCCCAGCAGTATCTGGAGACGCTGCCCAAGTCGGCGAGTGTCAAAAGGCCCGTTCCGGAGGGATTTACCGCCCTGTTCAATGGTCAGGATTTGACCGGATGGAAAGGGGTCATGCTGCCGCCGAATGATAATCCCATCAAGCGGACGGCATTGACGCCCGAACAGCGTGCCGAGTGCCAGGCCAAAGCCGACGAGAGCATGAAGGCCCACTGGTCGGTGGAAGACGGCGTTCTGGTCTTTGACGGCCACGGATTCAGCCTTTCGACCGCTGAAGATTATGAGAGTTTTGAGATGTACGTGGATTGGAAAATCGATTCGCACGGCGACAGCGGTATTTATCTGCGTGGCTCGCCGCAGGTGCAAATCTGGGACCCTGCCGACTGGCCCGAAGGCTCCGGCGGACTGTATAACAACCAGAAGAATCCGGCCAAGCCGCTGGTCAAGGCCGACAACCCGATTGGGGTGTGGAATACGTTTTTCATCCGCATGGTCGGCGAACGCGTGACGGTGTATCTCAACGACAAGCTGATTGTCGATAATGTCCTCATGGAAAATTACTGGGATCGCAGCCAGCCGATATTCCCCACCGGCCCGATTGAATTGCAGTGCCACGGCCACCGCATCTGCTTCGATAATATTTTCGTCCGTCGTCTGCCGGCGGCCCAGGAAGACGGCTGGGTTACGCTGTTTAACGGCAAGGATCTGACCGGCTGGATTGGCGATGTCAAAGGCTATGTCGTCGAAGACGGTGCCATTGTCTGCCGCGGCGGGCAGAATATTTTTGCCGCCGAGGAATACGCCGATTTTCATCTGAAATTTGATTTCTGCCTGACGCCGGGAGCCAATAACGGGCTGGGCATTCGCGCCCCCAAAGACGGCGATGCGGCCTATGGCGGTATGGAACTCCAGATTCTGGATGACAGCTCCGAACAGTATGCCTCGCTGAAACCCTATCAGTATCATGGCTCGATTTACGGCGTGGTGCCGGCCAAACGGGGCCATCTCAAGCCCGTGGGCCAGTGGAACAGCGAAGAAGTGATTGCCAAAGGCCGTCATATTACCGTGATTCTCAATGGCGTTACCATTGTGGACGCCGATATTACCGAGGCGATTGAAAAAGGCACCATCGACGGCAACGCCCATCCGGGACTTGGCAACGAAAGCGGCCATATCGGTTTCCTCGGCCACGGCTCGCAGGTGTCGTTCAAAAATATCCAGATCAAAAAGCTGTAAACAGTCGGATACGATAGATTTCAACGCAAGCGGCGATTGCGTTTGCCAATTGTTGTGTGAACAAATTACCATACATGTTCTCTGTTTTGAGGATGTGTATGGTAATTTTGTTGATATGTCAGCTATCGCGAATAGCCGCGGATTTTGGCCTCGACGTGGTCGATCAGCGGGTGTTCGGCGTAGCGCTGCCCCGGGGCGGCGGGGACGAGGTCGCAGTGGAATTCCCACCAGAAAACGCCGCGATACCCGCGCTGCGAAATCCACCACATTTTATGGTCAAGGCTGACGGTGTTGTCGATGCTGACAAAGTCGCGTCTGTCGGGGCTGAAGTAATAGGGGGCGAGTGCCTGATTATCGAAAGTTTCCGTCCAGCCCGCCGCCAGCAGTGCCGCCATCTGATTATGATAAATGGAGCGGCCAATGCTTCGCAGGGGAATCGAACTTTTCTGCCCCGGCTGGATGCCCTGATAGTAATAGCCGTAATTGGCCAGCCCGATGCAGACTTTGCCGGGCGGGAACACCGACCAGTCGTTCATCAATTGTTTAATCCGATTCAGCGGGGTGTTATGGCTGGGCGTAGTGCCCCAGGTGCCGCCGCCGATGTCGTAGGTCATAATATTGATCCAATCGACGCTGCGGCTCAGCCGTCCGGCCAGGTCGGCTGAGTATTTCTTCCCGGCCATCAGCGCCGTCGCCAGGTAGTAATACCGCGATGTCGAGCGGCTCAGTTCATGGAGTGTCTGGCGGATATCGGCCATCAGGGCGGCGTGAAGCGGGATGTCAAAATCGGATTCCCAGTCGATTTCAATGCCATCATAGCCGTATTTCTTGACGAAGGCCGTCATCACCTTGGCAAAACAAGCCCGGCGGTGCGGATTCTGGGCTAATGGCAGAAACTCACCATCCTGTATAGACAACAGCGTTTTGACGCCGCTTTTATGGGCACGACGGAGCAGCTCCGGAGCCATCGCAATGCCGGATTGGCCGGCGGGATAAGTATGGTTGTTAACCAGTTTCTGGATAGCCTCCGAGGATGACAAATCGAAATCCGTGGGTTTCCAGTCGGGACCGGCGATGAGATATAAGATATTAAACTGGTCCAGACGGGACTGTCGAAGCTGGTTGATATCCCCAATACGCCGGCCGTGCACATAACAGCCATGAATAAACGACATCGACGGCGGATTGGCAGACAAGGGAGGCTCTTCGATGACAGGGGGCGGAGTCGGGATGCCGGTTTGGCCGGGCTGCTGGACGTCGGGGGTTTGCGTGGGAGGTACGCAGGAACTGAGCAAAATGACCATCGTCGCCGTGCAAGATAGAATAATTCTGGACATCTGTGTCGATCCTTTTTCTCGAGTAGTATTTTTGCGGGATTTTAGTGTGAAAATGCAGGAATGTAAAGTATTCCTCGAAAATTCATTTATAGGGTCAAATTGTTGTGTCGTGGAGTATTATAGGATAGAGTGATTTTCTGTTGCCTCTGCGGATTCAGAGTGTACAATATCCACAGTATGATTAATTTCTCACAGGATGGAATATAATGCATAAAAAAGACAACACGACTCTTCTGATTCTGGCAGCGGGGATGGGCAGCCGTTTTGGCGGGATTAAGCAAATCGAACCCGTCGGCCCAAACGGTGAAATTATTCTGGATTATTCGATCTATGATGCAATCCGGGCGGGATTTACCAAGATCGTCTTTGTGATACGCAAGTCTATCGAGGACAGTTTCCGGCAGAAAATAAACCCGAAAGCAGCCGGACAGATTCAAATCGAGTATGCCTATCAGGAATTAGACAGTTGTCTGATGGGCTATTCCGTACCCGAAGGTCGGCAAAAACCATGGGGAACCGGCCATGCAGTGCTGGTCGCACGGAACAAAATTGCCGAGCCGTTTGCCGCCATTAATGCCGACGATTATTATGGCCCGTCGGCCTTTGAGATGATGAACAAGCATTTGATGGGCCTGGCTCAGGGGCGAGTCAACGACTATGCGATGGTAGGTTATCCGCTGGGCAATACGCTGTCGGATTTTGGGACGGTCAGCCGCGGGGCTTGCGAAATGGACTCGCACGGGTATCTGAAACGCATCGTGGAACGCACAAAGCTGGTAAAACGTGACGGCGGTGCCGAATTTGTAGATGACGGCGGCACAAGCCATTTTCTGACCAATGATACCGTGGTATCGATGAACTTCTGGGGATTTGGGCCGGATGTATTTGGATATCTGGATAGCGAATTTCGTGATTTTCTGTCACAAAAAGCAACCGATTTAAAGGCGGAATATTATCTGCCGTTTGCGGTGGGTGGGCTGATTACCCGAGGGGTCAAAAAATGCCGTGTCCTGGCCGCCCGTGAAAGCTGGTTTGGAATTACCTACAAGGAAGATCTGCCAACCTCGCAGAACGGTATCCGTGCCAAAATCCGTGACGGTGTCTATCCGGAGAATCTCTGGGGATAAAGCAATCCCCGCCGGCAGTTCTAACGTTAAACACAGGGAGTTGCCATGAACGAATTATTGGATATTGCACAGCGTTTCATGATTGATGGGCAGGCGGTTGAGGCTAAACCGCTGGGCAATGGTCATTTGCATAAAACGTATCAGGTGACAGCGAAGCAGGGGGCTGGGCAGAACCGCTATGTGCTTCAGGAGGTCAACACGCTGGTGTTTAAAGATGCCGATGCCCTCATGGACAATATCCACCGGGTGACAACGCATCTGGCTAAAAAATTACCGCCAAGTGAAGCACGTCGGCGGACTATGTCGTTTATCCGTTCACGGGACGGGGGGCTGTATCTGAAAGATGAACAAGGCAAATGCTGGCGGTTGTGCTGGTATGTGCAGGGCAGTTATACCGTCGAGGTACCCAAAAGCACCCGGCAGATTTATCAGTCGGCCCGGGCGTTCGGCGAGTTTTTGCGGAATCTGGCCGATATCGACGGCCCGCCGCTCAAAGAAACCATCCCCGATTTTCACAACGGTGTCAAACGCTATCAGCGCCTGACGCAGGCGATTCGAGAGAATAAGGCCGGACGGGTCAAAGATGCCCGGCCGGAAGCAGAATTGATTCAGAAGAGTGCCCACATTTATGAGACGATGGCCGAGCTGATTCGGACCGGTGCACTGCCGCTGCGAACCACGCACAATGATACCAAGGTCAACAATGTCCTCTTTGATAAGGCAACCGATGAAGCCATCTGCGTGATTGATCTGGATACAGTTATGCCTGGCGTGGCGGCGTATGATTTCGGTGACCAGGTGCGAACCACCGTCAGCGAGTCGGAAGAAGACCAGACGGATTTATCCGGCATTGCCGTACAGATGGATCGCTTTGAAGCGATTGCCAAAGGCTATCTAGACGGCACGGCGGGCCTGCTGACCGACATCGAAATCGAAAGTCTCATGCTGGGTGCCAAGATGTTTCCGCTGATTATGGCGACCCGGTTCCTGACGGATTTCTTCGAAGGTGACTGGTATTTTGCTACGCATCGCCCGGGACACAATCTGGATCGCTGCCGGACGCAACTGACATTATTTGAGTCCATATGCAGGAACGAGAAACAGATGGCTGCTGTGCTCGGAAAGTAATCCGGCCGTACCGGGTTGACGTTTCGAGGGTCGTTCCTGAGAAAACAAAGTTTATAATACAGGAAAAATTCAAATGGTTCAGGAAGTAACGCAACAGAGTGGCGGGGGGTATGGTCTGTCCAAAACGGAACAAATTGCACTGAAGACCTCGAAATTCGAGGCTATTTATCCGCCCACGGAAAAAACCCCGACGATTGTCGTGGAATATTTCCCGGCGCTGGGAAAGCTGTCGGCGGTTCGTTTTCTCGAATGGGTTCAGGACCATCCCGGCGGAGTGATTTCGCTGCCGACCGGCAAAACCCCGGAGCATTTCATTAAATGGGTTCAGCATTTTCTCAAGGGCTGGGATACCCCCGAGGTGCAGGCCGAACTGGAACAGGTGGGCGTGGACCCATCCCGTCGTCCCGATATGAAAAGTCTGCATTTTGTCCAGATCGACGAATTTTATCCGATAGAGTCGTCACGGCATAACAGCTTTTATTATTACGTCAATACGTTTTATATTCAGGGCTTCGGCCTCGATCCGGCCAAGGCCCTGCTGATGGATGCATCCCGGCTGGGGCTGACCAGCGATGAAACCCTTGCCGATGTCTGGCCCGATGGCCAGGTCGATTTGACTCTGCGGTATCGTCATCCCCGCAATCTGCTCGAGCAGAAGCAGAAGGTGGTGCTTGAGCGAATCGATGGCTGGTGTATGGACTATGAACGCAGGATTCAGGCGCTGGGCGGAATCGGTTTTTTCCTCGGAGGCATCGGGCCCGATGGCCACATTGGTTTCAATATCAGCGGCTCGGACCATTACTCCACGACGCGCCTGTGCCCGATCAACTATGAAACGCAGGCGGCTGCATCCACCGATTTGGGTGGTATCGAAATCGCCCGCAAGAGTTTAGTTATCACCATCGGCCTGCGTACCATTACACAAAACCCGGATTGTGTTGCCCTGATTCTTGCCGCCGGCGAGGCCAAGGCCGGGGTGACGGCGGCGGCAATTCAGTCACCGCGGGATGTGCATATTCCCGCCACGGCCCTGCAGATATTGCCCAATGCCCGCTTTTATATCACGCAGGGTGCCGCCAAGCATTTAGTTGAGCGCCAGTTGGCTCGACTCAAAGCGGCCCCGGAGATTCAGCCGGTTGACAGTTACAAGATTCTGGTGGACCTGGCTGTCGAAAAACACAAAAAACTGACCGACCTGACTGAGGCGGATTGCCAGAGTAATCCCAACGGACGGCTGCTGCTGAGCAGGCTGACCGAACCGGTGTCGGTGCTGACCAGCCAAGCCAAAGAAACCCTGATTGCCAATATTGCAAACGGCATGAATGTTCAAGACAACAAGCG
The DNA here is from genome assembly GCA_039679345.1 of Anaerohalosphaeraceae bacterium. GTDB lineage: Bacteria > Planctomycetota > Phycisphaerae > Sedimentisphaerales > Anaerohalosphaeraceae > Anaeroglomus. The sequence goes on along the minus strand of JBDKVE010000213.1, from coordinate 7,543 downwards.
GTTCCTGCATACCGAACCGCATCATGATGATGTGATGCTTGGTTATTTCGCATCGGTGGTACGTCATTTCCGCAAGGCCGGCAACACGCATTACTTTATGACCCTGACCAGCGGCTTTACGTCGGTGACCAATGATTTTATGAAAAAACAGGTAGCCAATCTTCGCCGCTGTATTGAACTGCCGGCATTCCGTCGCTTGATGACCACGGGATATTTTCTCCCCGGCGACGGCGTGGACAGAAACCGCGACGTCTGGCAGTATCTGGACGGTGTGGCCGCCCGCAGCGAACCCTATAAGATGGAAGGCTGTGCCCGTCGTCTTCTGCGTAACCTCGTGGAGATTTATGGCTCCGAGGTACTGGTGTCTGTCGAAAACCGCCTTGCCAAACTGGATGCCTATTTCGACGGGGCCTATCCGGGCAAGAAGGATTCGCCCGAGATGCAGCAGCTCAAAGGCATGTGCCGCGAGTGGGAAGCCGAATGCCTGTGGGGTTATTACGGCTGGAAATGCGATAATGTCCGCCACCTGCGGCTGGGCTTCTATACCGGGGATATCTTTACCCGGGAACCGCAGATGGAGCAGGATGTTCTGCCGATTGTCAAGACTTTCGATGAGGTTAATCCGGATGTTGTGACCGTGGCGTTTGATCCGGAAGGCAGCGGCCCCGACACGCATTACAAAGTGCTTCAGGCGATTTCCGAGGCACTGAAAATTTACGAACGCAAATCCGGCCGCAAAGATATCAAAATATGGGGATATCGCAATGTGTGGTACCGGTTTGAGCCGTCGGAAGCCAATTGCTATGTGCCGGTCAGCCTGTGTATGCTTAATGTGATGCATGAAGCATTCCAGAATTCCTTTTTGAGTCAAAAGGATGCCTCGTTCCCCAGCTACGAACATGATGGGCCTTTCTCGGAACTGGCCCAGAAAATACAGGTCAGTCAGTATCAAACCATCAAAACCTGTCTGGGACGGGACTGGTTCTATGACCATTCCAGCGCCCTGATTCGGGCGACGCGGGGATTTGTGTTCCTGCGCCAAATGCAGACCGAGGAATTCTATCAATCCTGTAGAGAATTGAAACGGTCGGTGGAAAGCCGTTAGTTTCGATTTCGCGGATGGGTGCGGAACAACCCGTTGAATCCTGTATGACAAAAGGCGCAAAAACCTGATGATGCAATTTCACTATTCCAGCTTTGGTCAAAAAGCTCTGACAACGTCGGGCATCGGTGAACTGATGGACGATTTAGGGCAGGCGATGACCGTCCGTCCGGATTTGCTGATGCTGGGCGGCGGCAATCCGGCCCATATCCCGATTGTAGAAAAGGTTTTTCGAGAATCGATGGAAGACATCTTGCGTAACCCCGGAGTCTATGAGCGATGTGTGGGTGATTATGATGGCTCACAGGGCAATCGGGCATTTTTGGCGGCGTTTGCCCAGTTGCTGCGGACCGAGTACGGCTGGGCAATCGGGCCGGAAAATATTGCCTTAACCAATGGCAGCCAGTCGGCGTTTTACGTCCTGTTTTCTCTGTTTGCGGGGCATTTTGCCGATGGCTCGTTCCGTAAAATCCTTCTGCCGCTGGCACCGGAATATATCGGTTATGCCGATATCGGTTTTGCCCCGGGACAATCCATCTTTGCTTCGGTCCGCCCCCGCATGGAATTTCTGGACAACAGGCAGTTCAAGTATCATATCGATTTTGACAAATTGACCATCGGGCCGGATATTGGTGCGGTTTGCGTGTCGCGTCCGACCAATCCCACGGGTAATGTCCTGACCGATGACGAAATCGACCGGCTGCGCAAAATGACGCGAGCGGCGGGGGTCCCGCTGATTATTGACAATGCCTACGGCCTGCCGTTTCCGGGGATTCTGTTCGAGCCGGCAACCCTGAGCTGGGATGAAAATGTTATTTTGTGCATGAGCCTGTCCAAGCTGGGCCTGCCCGCTGCACGCACCGGTATCGTAGTCGCTTCCCCGGAAGTCATCCGGGCCATCGGCGAAACTACCGCGGTGATGAGTCTGGCGCCCGGCAGCATCGGCCCGGCACTGGCGTTGAATCTCATCCAAAATCGGCGGATTATTGAGCTGAGCCAAAACATTGTCCGTCCATTTTATTATCAGCGGATGCAGGCCGCCGTCGGGCTGCTGCAGGACAAATTGGAAGGTGTGGATTATTGTATGCACAAACCCGAGGGTGCGATATTCCTGTGGCTGTGGTTCAAAAATCTGCCCATACCCAGCGCTCAGCTTTATCAGCGGCTCAAACGGCGCGGCGTGCTGGTCATCTCAGGGCATTATTTCTTCCCCGGACTGGAACATGATGACTGGCCGCACAAGCACCAGTGCATCCGCATGACCTATTCGCAAAATGAGTCTGTCGTGTACAAGGGAATTGAAATTATCGCTGATGAAATCAAAGCTATTTATGCCGGGGCGTAAATGGCTCACCTGAATATCGAAATCAAAGCCCGCTGCACAGAACCGGAACATATCCGCCGGATACTCCGTCAGCAGAATGCCCGCTTTGTGGGAATAGATACGCAGACCGATACATACTTCAATATTCCTGAAGGCCGCCTGAAACTGCGGCAGGGCACTATCGAAAACGCCCTGATTTATTATCGTCGTCCAGACCAGCCCGGCCCCAGGCAGGCGGATGTCTGGCTCTATCCGTGTCCCAATGGCGGGGCCATGAAGGACTTGCTTGCAGCGGCGCTGGGGGTGCGTGTGGAAGTTGTCAAGCGGCGGGAGATTTATTTTATTGAGAATATCAAGTTTCATATCGACCAGGTCGATGGTCTTGGCAGTTTCGTTGAAATCGAAGCAATCGATTCAGAGCTTTCCATTGGTACAGAGAAACTCCGCGCGCAATGCCAAATGTTTTTAGACCTGCTCGGCATCCGTGCTGAAGATATGCTGGAACGGTCCTATAGTGACATGCTTGAGCAATCCACAAATCTGCCGGCTAATAAATAAAGCCATCCGGCCAGAAGGGGTTCAACCCGGGCCAATCGCTGGCCGGCGGCCACTCATCCGGCAGACTGAAATTGACTATCTCCGGTTCTGTCAGACGCATATATTCTTCCATGTCCATCCAGATACTTTTGCGATGCGAGCCGGCCAGAAAGACGATTTCCTTGTCTTTGGTCAGCGATTTATCCAGCAGCACGGGCAGGTCATACGGTCCGCCCAGCGGCGCCTCAGCGCCCAGTTCGGTATCCCGGAACACCGCCTTGAGCTGCTGTTCTTCAGCCAGTTTGACTTCTTTAGCCTTCAGGAAATGCTGCAGGGCATATAAATCCACAATACGATCCGCCGGCAAAACACACAAATACAGTTTTTCGTCGGCTTCTATAACCACCGGCTTGGCCACCTGCCGGGGACTGATATGCTCAATACGTGCCAACTGACGTGCCGAATAGACGGGTTTGTGTTCTGTGACGCGATAGGGGGTCCGATGGATATTCAGATATTCCAATACACTCATAATAGTACTCCTTTATGATGGTGGCCGGATTCAGGGCCGATTGAGGGGTTATCTCGAAAAATGATATTTTGAGATGGGATAAAACAGGTATTAAGAGCTGGTATTAAATTCGGATAAGAAATAGTCGGATATGCCTGAATCTGTGCGATTAAGCTTTTGTTACGCGTATTCGGTGTTCTGCTCTGGTGTTGCCGGCCTATCGTTTTTGTGACTAAGATAGTTCGCATTATACACCTCTGGATTTATTATACGTAAAACCCCTTATTTGTTGCAAGTATATTGTCTTCTGGAATGATAAAGTGAGTTTATTTAATTATTTTTTTTTGGCAAAATCACTTTCCAGACTTACACGGTGGTATTTTTCGGAAGACGGTGTATAATGACCTGAAAGTGTGCAGGAGTATTTATGGCTCAAAAAGACATTATGATTATTCACGAGGATGTGGATAAGCTATTGATTAATAAACCCTCCGGCGTCTCGGTTACGGCCGACCGCAGCGGAGCGGCGGATATTCGCCAGCTTTTGTCGCGTCAGGCAGGGCGGGAACTGGATTTGCGGTTGGTTCACCGGCTGGATAAAGACACCTCGGGTGTGATGCTGCTGGCCAAAAACCTTCCGGCCCAGAGTTTTTACAGCCGCTGTTTTGCCAAGCATCAGGCTCGCAAGGTGTATATTGCCCTGATCTGCGGCCAGTTGCCGCGAGAGGAAGGTTTTATTACCGCTCCCATCTCCAAAAACGACAAAATTCAGAAGGTTCGCGTCGATTCCTGGCGCGGGAAAAAAGCCAAGACGTTTTATCGGGTGCTTTTACCGATGGGCTCGCTGTCGCTGATTGCGGCGATGCCGATTACCGGCCGGACGCATCAAATACGCATCCATTTTGCTCATAAGGGATTGCCGCTGGCCATTGATCCCCTGTATGCAGATAGCGCCCCGATTTATTTGTCGTCGTTCAAGTCTCGGTATAATCTATCCAGAAATCAGGATGAACCCTCACTGATCGACCGACTGACCCTTCACGCCTATCAATTGACGATTCCCGAAGGGCCGGAATTGCCGATGCAAACCTATGTGGCGCCTCTCGATAAGAAATTCGCCGCAGCGGTGAAAATGCTGGCCAAGCATACTGCGGCCAATCCGAAAAAACCGGAGATCCCCGAGCCGGTCCAGGCTATTATTCAGGGATTACCCATTCCGCTCGATTTCAGCGATGAAGGCATCGACCTGCGGCAGGATGACGATCTGCATTAAATCCGCCTTTGCGATTATTTTTCTTTGGCAGGGCCGAAAATAATATCTTTCCAGCTTCCGGTGGATTGCGAAGTGTCGGATTTAGTTTTGGTTGTGGTTATTTCTGATGCGGCCGATTGGCTGGAAGCGGGATTGGCGGCAATGGATGCCGGAACAGCATTGCTCTGCCCCGTGGATTTATAATACGACATCGCCTCGGGCATAAAGGTTTTCAGGTTGTTGATACGCGTCTGGTCGGCAGGGTGTGTGCTCAGCAGTTCCGGAGGTTTCTGTGCTGCATTGCCCTGATTTGCCATTCGTTCCCAGAAGCTCACGGAAACCTGAGGATCATATCCTGCCATGGCCATGAAGATCAATCCCAGCCGGTCGGCCTCGTTTTCCTGCAGGCGGCTGTAAGGCAGCAAATATCCCACGTTGGTCCCGATTCCGTACGATTGCATAAACAATTCCTGAGTGGCCGCGGGTCGCGAAGCGAGGGCTTCACTCAGGGCCATGCCGCCCATTTCGATCAGAAGTCCCTGACTCATGCGTTCCCCGCCGTGCCGGGCGATGGCATGAGCGATTTCATGGCCTACCACCACCGCCAGTCCGGTCTCATCCTGAGTGACAGGCAGGATGCCGGTATAGACAACGACTTTGCCGCCGGGCATGCACCAGGCATTGATCTCTTCACTTTCGACGAGGGTGAATTCCCAGTTGTAGCCTTTGATTCGATCAGCCATGCCGTTGGCGTTGCAATAGGTTTCCACCGCACTGGCGATCCGTGTACCGACTTTTTGTACCAGAGCGGTTTGTTCGGCATTCGTACTTTTCTTGTTTTCAGACAAAAATTGTCCGTATTCGGTGGCTGCCATACTGTTGAGGGTGGAATCCGGAACAATATTGAATTGCTTGCGCCCGGTGATGGCAACATCGGAACATGATACGCAAAGGCTTGTCAATAAAGCGATTGCGATAAATAGAATGGAATAAGTCAGGTTTTTCATAGGACACCCTTTCATGTTTTGGCTCCTTATCAAAATACGACAAAACAGTTCACATGGTTTCACAGAACTGCATTTAAACATAGCAATCCAGAGCCGTTAAGTCCAGTGAAAAATTGAAGGCCGGGCCGGGGATAGGGACTTTTCAAGATATCTCTTGGATGAAAAGATGTGGACTAATTACGCAGGGGGTATACAATGGCCTCGTTGCGGTACTGAGGGATGTATGTTTTTTGCGGTTAAATGAAAATTTAATCTGAAAGGAAATGGTACAATGGCTCAGTATAAGATTGAAGATGTTGAAGGAATTGGTCCCAGTTACGGTGAAAAACTGCGTTCGGCCGGGATCAATAACACCGATCAGCTTCTGAAGGCGGGGAAAACCAAAAAAGGGCGTGCCGAACTCGCTGAAAAAACTGGCATCAGTGAATCCCTGATTCTCAAGTGGGTCAACATGGTTGATCTGTATCGCATCAATGGCATTGGTTCGGAATATTCAGAACTCCTGGAAGCGGCCGGGGTCGATACAGTCAAGGAACTGAAGCATCGTGTTGCCTCCAACCTGACCCAAAAAATCACGGAGGTGAACACGCAAAAGAATCTCACGCGGCGTGTACCAACCGAATCCGTTGTAGCCGGCTGGATCGAACAGGCCAAACAACTTCCTGCAGGCGTGGAATACTAAGCGTTAAATCCCACACTTTTCCATTATTGCTTATGGAAAGTGTTTGACGATTCAGACTTGGATTGTCTGACCAGTGAATTTGTCAGTGACGTCGCCGTGCTGCGCTGTTTATGGATAATCAATTCAAATTCCTGCGGATCACTGCGGCGGCGGCAAGCGTCTGATTGACCTTGTTAAGATCGTCTTCGACGGATAACAGAATCCGGACGTTCCGTACGGCGGCAGGACTGCTGGCGGGGACCAGTGCCCGATTAAACGTGATGGTATTGACATTGCGGCACAGGGCATAACTGTTGCCGCTGGTGTTGTCATCCAGATAGAGAATTTTTTCATCCGCACTGTAGCGGTAGGTAATATTGCGTCCATCCGAAGTGATCAGGCTGCATTGGGTATTGTCGGGATCTCCGCCGGTGCCGATGACTGCCACACCCTGGGCGGTACGCAGTTCGGTCGTAATCCGCAGCAGGGCGGACCGGGCCATATTCATCGTCTTGGAGATGCCTTCGTTGATCTGGAAATTGGATACCGACGCATCAAACGCCACGGCCACCGCCGTCATCAGCATTGCCAGGATGACCAGCGCCATCAGCATTTCAACAATGGTAAAACCGGTTTTTTTCTGAATCGTTTTCATTGTAAAACCCCTCAATTAATAGCGAGCGCGAATCCAGCTTGCCGAACTGATGGTTTGCCCGTTTTTGGTTATTGTGACAGTGACCCGGTACAGGTCCGTACTGTGATTGGTGACCGCCTGAGTCAGATTGGCCGTATTGACATTCTGTACGGTCACCTGCTGTGTATAAGCCGAAAATTCAGACATGGCTGTCCGGCTGACGTCGATTGGCGGGCTGAAAGACTTAGCCTGGAAGTCATCAAGGTCATCATAATTGCCGACGGCGGTTTCGCCGGTTTCGGTTCCAAACGTTGTTGTTCCGTCGGTGGGGTCCACCGTGGGCAGGGGGGCGCTCAGTTCGCGGATTTCCTCAATCAGAAATTCGGCCGTACTCAGGTCCACCCCCGCGGCGTTATACTGTGTAAACGCTCCGCTGGATGCGGCCAGCCCCGCAATCGCCAGCCCGATCAGCATGACCGCCAGCAGCGCTTCAAGCAGTGTAAATCCTGATTTAT
>JBDKVE010000212.1:0-3764 GCA_039679345.1 Anaerohalosphaeraceae bacterium | reverse complement strand
GACTGCTGCCGTAGTCTTTGGTGACAAGCCCATTGGGGTCGATACTGCCGTTAGCGCCGGCAGAGGCCGTAATCTGATACGTCCCAACCTTGAAGGTCACTAAGACCGTATGATCAGCGGTAATATCGGTCAGGGTATAAGTCAGACCGCCGGTCTGGACAGGGAGTCCATCCAGCGACCAGGTATCCACCTCGTAACCGGTATCTGGCGCAGCCGTCAGGATCACCTTTTGACCATAACGATACGGCCCCGCAGGTTCTGCAGTTATCGTACCATTTCCAAACTTATTGATCGTCAGGGTATATTCATTTATAATATTCCAGTATTTGGCCAGCAACGCAAAATCTTCAAAGTTTACACCATTGACACCATTAAGGTCTGCAGAATCAAGACCCGAACTGGGGTTTAACCATTGATCTACAAAAATCATTAAATCATTGTAGCCAACTTTACAATCGCCATCCAAATCCCCCAACGGACATGGAAAAGGATTTTGCATAGTATAGAATGTCCAGGTCTCCCCTTTCCATATGCCGTCGCCATTTACCTCATCAATTCTCCAGTAATAAGTTCTATCGAATGCCAAACCGGCAGGATTATAGACAGTATTGCTTTGTGCCCCTTTGTACACATCAAAGAAAATATTGGCGTCACTCACATCATTGCAGTCCATTCCAAAATAAACAAGATGACCCTCAACGGTCTGAACATAATCTCCCGGTAACCAGCCAAGAATCACATTGGGATCTACATTCTTTGCCCCGTCAACTGGCATCGGTCCCCAAGCACAGCCTGGATCTATGCGTATAAAGCTGACGACCACGGTATGATCCGCAGTGATATCGCTTAAGGTATAGGTCTCGCCGCTGGTCTGGACCGCGACCTCGTCAACGGACCAGATATCGACCTCATAGCCGGGATCCGGGGTCGCCGTGAACAGCTGACTGCTGCCGTAGACCTTCATGAGAATGCCGTTGGGGTCAATACTGCCGTGAGCGCCGGTAGAGGCTGTGATTTTGTAATCATTCTGTGGAGATATCTGTGTTTTCAGTGACAGAACGTACTCACCGCGGGTCGGTGCAGTTAAATCCTGAGCAGAAGTCACGTTATCATTGCGTTCCAGATCAAATGCACCATCCCGAATCAGCAACAGGTTGTACTCCATCCCATATCCGCCGGTAACCTGGATATAGTAGGTTCCTGACGCAGGCGCAGTGAAGTTTTTAATCACAAGATCCGCGTTAACAGCGATTGCTGTACCGCTAGCCAAATTTGTGCCGGCGGCATCCTGAAGTTCCAGAGCAGCCTTGCTGCGGTTTGTCTTGAGCACCATGGTGGCAGTCTGATTTGCCGCCAACTTAAACGAGTAAAAGTCAGGGTCGGTGTTCGAGACCGATGAGACTTCGACGGTATCAAAGTGTTTTTTGCTGCCGAATGCCCGGAATGCGATGCCACCAGACGTGATAGTCACGTCATTGCCGACTACGGTATTTAGTAGCGTAATTCCATCACTATCATACAGGTATGCCATGATATCTCCCCCTATTTCCCAGATGATATCGATCCGGTACCAGTGATTGGGCAGCCATTTCTGAGAAACTGCACCAAGCACCTTGTAGCTATTCTCGAGATTGCACTGAAACAGCACTAGCTGGCTCGTATTGGGTGCCATGATAACCGACAGTGTCCCGCTTTCGCTTGCTCCGAAACCGAAAAAAGCTCGTCCCGTCGGTTCCCCATCAGATCGGACCCATACAGAAACACGGTTGCCCTGCTCAAGATGAACTTGTGGGTCGTTTCGATAGATCCATGGACTATAATTCGCTTGGAGACCGTACAAACCGTCGTGGGCTGCTGCTTCGATGACACTGAAAGCATCATACATATTAGTGGTGGAGACATATTCATCCAGATTGCGGTCTTCGAAGTCATCGACAATTTGAAATGGGTAAAACTGCCGGTTGATCTTGCCAAGTACCGCACCTCTTTCCATGCCTGTGTTGTACAGATCAATAAAGCAAGTATCTAGATTCTGGGCTGAAGCGATATCATCATTTTTTGGTCCATCAAGGCTTTCCTGCTCAACGGCGGTATTGAGTAGAACCGTAAGCGTATAATCACCACTTGTGTCAATACCACTTACGGTGATCATATAGACAGAGGTGGTGTTTATTGTCGTTTCCGTTTGGATGACCACATTCTGACCTGGACTGCTGGCGGCAACGGTCTTAAGTACACCGTTGCCTGATAGACTGACCTTGGGACATAGGCATATATTAGGGTCAACGACCACTGTGAATATTTGCCCGGGATCCATTTTCATTATAAAGCTGTCGATATCCCCCTGACTGACGAAACCTGACACTGCACCTTTGTAAATGAGCGAACCCAAGGGGGCAGAAGACTGCATCGTCGCCGGAAGCGATACAACATCGAAGTCGAGTTCAAAATTGCTAGTATAGGGCAGAATCGGGTTGCCATATATATCAGTCACAGCGTCGTCCAGTATTATCACCGTGAGTATACCTTCCTGAAGGATTCCATCGAGGGTGTAGGTTATGCTGTTAGCCGTCTCGTCCTTAACAACCTCTGTCACGGTTCCTTGACTGAGAATCAGATCATTTGGGTCTACGGATGCTGCGTCGTATGGTTCATTGAAAGTAACTGTCAGGGTGGTAAACGGAAGTTGAACAACCGATCCATCGGATGGGGTGGCACTGGTTACTTCCATTTGAATCCTATCCCAACGGAATCTCGCTGTCCACTCTCTGAGGTTCTGGCTCAATGGTATATCGGAAAATGTCTTGACCGCACCAGGCGCCATATACATTGTCTGTATACCTTCAGAATTGAGGGGACTGGAGACAAAATAGAAAGTGGCATTTAGAAAATCCTCACTTAAAACAACCGAATTTGCGTCCTTGTCATTAATCCTCAGATCGGCTGCCTGCAGGGTTGATTCATCTACAGGAAAGGAAAAATGGATATTAAAGCTCACAGGGGATTCAAGTGCAACAATCGTCTCGCCATTATCCGGAGAACTCTCCGTCACAATCATACCTATTTGAGCAAGGGTACCGAAGGCGTTTAACCGCCCGCCCTTTACGGTGGGAGTGCTGCCTAAGGGGCTAAGCGCATCAATCGGATATGTGCTCGCCAAAATGGCCGTCCGGATCTGCGTGTATGAAACCTCCGGCACAAGACCCCATACCAGTGCTGCCACTCCTGAAACATAAGGAGCGGCCATTGAGGTTCCGCTATAGGTCGTGTATCTGTTCCCTGGTATCGTACTTATGATACTGACCCCCGGGGCACAAAGGTCTACTGTCGTCGCTCCCCAGTTCGAAAAAGACGCTCTGTTATCATTGGGGTCCGTGGCAGCTACTGAGATGATGTTATCTAAGTTATAACAAGAAGGGTAATATGGATAGATGTCCGAATCTTGTTTTTGATTACCCGCTGCGGCTACAAATAGCATCCCAGCTGCCTGACTTTCTCCAATTGCATCCATCAATGCCTGGGAGAATCCGCTTCCCCCCCAACTATTACTTGTCAGTACAACATTGATTCCTCGTCGGCGCATCATGTTTGTATAATGCACAGCACTTACCGCGTCGGCTGTGGTGCCCATGCCTACGTAATTGAGAAATTTCAACGCCATGATCTTGATGTTACAATTTACGCCTGTCACGCCTATTCCGTTATTTCCCACGGCCCCGATGATTCCCGCACAATGAGAACCATGTCCTTGGTCGTCAAACGGA
>JBDKVE010000211.1:0-2703 GCA_039679345.1 Anaerohalosphaeraceae bacterium | reverse complement strand
GAAAACAGAAACCTGCCTGTTGAAATACCACAGCAGTCTCTGCCTGTTCAGTACAGGATTCAATTACTGGTTAGAAGCTTTGGCTTTAACTACAGCCTCAAATGCCTTTTTGGGCTGATAGTTTCTGTCAAACAACAGAGGAGAACCGCCGATCCAGGATGTTGCATCATAAACACCCCAAAACGTAACGCGGGAAATTTTGTCTCTGTGTTTGATAAATATGCCGAAAAGCTCGGCGTATTTTTGTGCCAGCTTTTGCTGGGTTTCTTCACTCTGTGCTGTCGAATCGGAGGTACTTTGTCTGTTAATCTGGTTCACATCCGCACCTCGATAGCCCCGGGTCTGGGTCTTGATGTCCAGTTCAGTAACCATGACTTTTACGCCGGTTGCGGCCAGACTGTTGATGGCATACTCAAGGGACTCTTTGCTTGGATATTCCAGGCCGCCATGGAGCTGAATCCCGACACCGTCTATCCGGAGACCTTTGGACTGGAGATGCTTGACAATTGCTACGGCCCCGTCACATTTTGCCCTGCTCGTATCCAGATTGTAATCATTGTAGTACAACTCCATATCCGGGTCGGCCTGATGGGCATATTCAAATGCTTTGGCAATATGATCGAATTTCTGCTCGGGCTTGCCTTCGCCTATGATTCTGAACCATTGTGTGTTTCGCATGCTGCCGTCTTCATTCAGGGCCTCATTGACCACATCCCAGCCTTTGATGCGGCCTTTATACCGCCCCACGACGGTGGAAATATGGTCTTTCATTCTGTCCAGCAATGCATCACGAGTCACAGGTTGTCCGGAATCATCCGTAAATGCCCAGCCGGGAACCTGGCCATGCCAAACGAGTGTGTGGCCAATCGGAACCATGTTGTTTTTCTCACAGAATTCCATGAAACTGTCCGCCGGGGCCCAATTATACTGGCCCGGCTGCGGATGGATGAGCTGCCATTTCATGTCATTTTCCGAGGTGGCCGTATTAAATTGCTGGGTGGCGATTGCCGCCGCCTGGAGGTCCTGGCCTATCACAACATTGCGGTTGTATGCGCCCCCAATCAGGAAATAATCCTTATAGACGTCTTTCAAAGCCGGCAGGTCGGAAACTGCAACTGCGGCGGGCTTGTTGTCGGGACGTTCCAGCGTCAACAGGCCCAGTTGATAGGGAAGCAACTCATAGCGGTCGTTAATCTTCGGGTCACGTCCCTGGAAAAGAAACCGCAGATTCTCAGGGTCAATGGTCGGTGTTTCGTTATAATTATCACGAAGCAATTCGCCATGGCTGATGTCGCTTGTCCAGGGTTCCACACCGTCTTCAAAGGTGACGTTGCTAATCCCGGCAAAGGGCGTCTCCCATGAGTCGGCACCCGGCAGGGGTTTCCATTCCCCGTTGAGATCGCTGGAAATCCAGGCGCGATAATATCGGGCCGGACTTAGGGCCTCAATGATCGTCAGATAGGTATTGGTTCCCTTGACCTTGTAGGTCATGCTTCCTTCGAACAGGTTGTTTCGATTGTCCTGGATGGCAATCTCGATATCGCCAAACCCATTGGGGAAATCTTCGATCCTGGTCCGGCTGCGATAGAAACGGCCATCATCGCCGGTAAAGAACAGATAGGCGTGGGTGTTGTCACAGATGATGTGATAGTCAATCGGGAGCTTCGGGGCGCTGGAGGGCAGTTTCTCAAAGAAGTTCTTTGGTGCCGTCCAGGTTTCGGGCCTGGAAATATCATCGGTGGTGCAATACTGCGGCTGCTGGGACTGAAAGACGAGGTACCACTTTTTCTGGGGAGTAAAATAAAACAGGTGCGGTGCACAATGATACCCCTTTAAACTCGGATTGACATCTATATAGGTCAACTTGGCACTGGGGGCTTCGGACCAGTCCTTGAAGTTCAGATAGACCATGCTCCAGGTCCGGGCCGAGGTTGAGTAGGCCGTTGCATAGATGTGCCATAGGTCATTGTAACGGACAATCGTCGGATCTTTGACGGATACGATAGTGTGTGTGTCATCGGAGACCGGCTTGACCAGCACGCCGGAGGATTTCCACTTGAGCGGTGCGGCAAAAGGTGATTTGATGGATTCTGAAGGTGCTGCAACGGCGGCAGGTACGGCCATTGCTGAATCCGCACGGAAAAGATGCTGGGCGAAGTAATACAGATTATTCCGCCATTCGGTGGCGTCATGGGCATTAGAATCCACATGCCAGACATGCGGCACATTGTTTTCCTTCAAATAGGCATGGACGTCCTGACTGATGGAAATCAGGCCGTCTTTATTCCCGCAGGCCAGCCATAACAGCTTCAATTCCTTACGGGCTTTTTCTGGATCGGGAACAAGCTGCTGAGCCGGCCTGGTATTCGGGGCGGCGGAAAATCCGCCCACCCAGGCAAATGTTTCCAGATGTCCCAGACCAAAATTCAGGGCCTGCCCCCCGCCCATGGAAAGCCCTGCCAGTGCCCGGTGTTCACGATCGGCTAATACAGAATACCGGCTTTCAATGGCGGGAATGACATCATTGAGTAAATCCTGCTCGAATTTCTCAAAGGCCGGGGCGGTGCTGTAAACATTCCCTTCCGCCCGGTCGTTGGGCTGGGCACGGCCATTGGGCATCACTACGATCATCGGTTCAGCCTTCTTATCGGCCAGCAGATTGTCCAGCAGGACATCCGGCGCGGCAAATCGCTGCCATTCGGT
>JBDKVE010000210.1:0-12585 GCA_039679345.1 Anaerohalosphaeraceae bacterium | reverse complement strand
CCGGATTTCTCAAACACTGCGGGGGTGAGATTTCCGCTATAACCGGCGGCATTCTCGATATAAAAATGACCTTTAATATGCCGAACCCCTTCGCGATCTTCATATTCAATATGATCCATATTGCATGCCCACCACTCATCACTGCCCCATTGTTCTAATCCGCCTATATCATCAATTTCCCAGTAGTTATCCCCCAGTATCCCGCCATCGTAATAATGCAGGGTAGGAAACATACGGGATAATTCACTATCCGGCTGAATCCCGGCAATTTCCTGAAGATGCCCCTCGAATGAACACATCTTATAGGTAAACAACGCCAGGCTGTGTAATATCCCTTGGATGCTGTTGGCATCAACCATTATGCCGTTCGGCAAATTCACCCTGCCCGTCGGCATTTCAGGAGTCAATCTCAATACTGAAAAATCGTAATCAGAAAAATGGTTTTCCCCCCAGTCTTCAAAATCATCTCCAGTTGGATGGAAGTCTCCATGAACATGAGCTGGAGAAGTCATATCTTCAAGAAGATGACAAATCCTTCCCAATCTGAATAAGGCATCATTTCGGCGACCAAGATTATACTCATTGACAGCCTGATTCCATATAGGTTCGGCATATTCCAACGCATCTATGGCCCCCAAATCCAGCCACCCTTTGCCTGTAACAGGATTATAGCCATGTTTTATATAGTTTAACGGTTTTAATTCACAAAAGCTTTGCCCCCATTTGGAACCATCCCAACTTTCCACGGAGGTGATAGTTGTGTCTTCTTTTACCGAGCCCTCATCAATAAAGCTGCATTGCATATCTTCGCTGATATCAAATGAACAATGAGTGGTAATTTCATTGACCTCCACAAGCCTTGAGGCCGCATTTGTGAGGCCGGGATGCACAATGTCATTTTCGTGAGCAGATAAATTCCGTGGAAGCATGAGGGGTAAACTCAACAAGAGAAGCAATCCTGAATACTGTTTATATCGCATCGCAACGTTAGTGGAAAATGGGTCCTTTTTCATCTCCCACCCTCCCTTACTTTGAGTAACCTTGAAGCCTTCCTGCCGGCTTCTGTTTTGTTTTTCTCAACAATCCCCAGGATATCACCGGCCCGTGAATCATCGATTTCTGCAATTCTTTCTACTGCCCATTCTGAAAGACGCGGGCTTTTATCTTTTACGAGCTTTTCCAGTATCTGAATCTTTTGCGGGGTATTGCTGGTCATTAATTTCTGCTGGGTGAGCGCCATTTCTGCATAACTTTTCCATTGGCCGTTTGGGTCACTGATAATCTCCTGCAATCGTCTTTGAGAATCGGATGTGTTTACAAAACCCAAAGAATATATGGCTTCTTTTTTAACGACAGGGTTTGTACTATGGGTTGCTCTAAGAAGCAGAGCCTGTCCATCATATTTTCCCAACAAAGCTAAAGCCGCTGCCGCATTAACACAAACACTTTCGTCAGGTAATAAGCCGCGTGTTCGAAACCCTGTATCAGGCAGGTAGGCTCTCAATCTGGGAACATCCTGCGAATCACCAAAACTTCCCAATGCTATCATAGATACTTTAAGAACAGATTTACTCTTTGTCTTCAGCATTTGTTGTCTTACCCCGTCAGCCGCCTGGTTTGCGTGCAACTCCTTCAACGAAAGGATAGCTCGTGCTTTAATCTTATCACTGGGATCATCGATAGCTTGAATAAGAGTCGGTACAGATTCAGCATCTTTCATCTGCGCAATCATCTTGCAGGCAAATAACTTTTCTTTTTGTGTTCCCGTGACTATCTTATTTCGAAGCTCAAGTGAGGATTCTGTAATATTATCAAACAGCAAATCCTGAATAGCCTCTTGCTCGCCATGGGAAGAACCTTCCCATTGTTTAATCAGTTCCGCAGGCTTTTTATGTAAGAGCGTTTCAGGCACTCGATGCAAGGAAGGATCCATTTGTGCAAAAACTGGACAAGATAAAAAAAGCAGAACTACAAAAATTTGGACATAAAGTTTAGTATTCATTTGATATGTCCTCCGACCACGTTAACTTTTAGATTATATCAAAAAGCTTACTGTGATATTATATGTCTGTGTAGACATCGAAAGCAAATAATAATACAAAACAGAATTCCCCAAGCCCTGTTCGTCAATAAAAACAGAACAAATGGAGCATGGGCAGAAATGCTTCTGATACACTCATAAATCCCTGTCCGGTTTATCCATATCGCACAAATTACGCTAACACAATCTTGCTATTTTGAAAAATTCTAAAAATTTTCTTCTCCTTCTCCGGCCTGCATTTATAAAAACTCACGTCTTGTGCTATTTCGATTTTTCGAACAAAAACCGCAATTTCATCCCATATACGGAGGCACCTAAAAAGTGAATAAAAATCGCAGACAACCAAATAAACAAAACAACCCAAAAGTTGCTCAAGCCTCCGTGCTTGAGTTCAACGTAGCCCAAGCATCCTGCTTCAGTGTAACTCAGTCTCCGCCCCCGGCGGATTCCTTAATTTTGATTTTTGATAGGATTTCACCAAACGAACCCAATTCTGAACTTACCTATCTGTGTAATCTGCGAAATAGGTGGTTTCTCATTTTGCAAAACAAAGCCAATTTCCACATTTTTGACCTGAAAATGGGGACCGTCGCAAAAAACAAACCCAATTTAATTTCTCAATTCTCCATTCTAAACTCTCAATTCCGTAGCTCTCGGCTGCGAAACGAACCCAATTTTCATGAACAGATATGGGCTGTTGCTTTCCCCGGCATAAAATCGTAGAATATTCGGTTCGTTTATGGCGAAAATAGTACAACAATCAGGTCAATTGGCAATCCGGGACTGCGGCGTGGCCGGGTATGGCGAAATTCTATCTTTACAGCAGGAATTGCTTGCGGCCCGGCAGGAGGATGCCATCCCCAACACGATTCTGGTGGTCGAACACCGGCCGGTTATTACACTGGGGGCGAGGAAAAGCGAGAACAAGCTCCTGGCGGATGAAGCGACATTGCGGGCAAAAGGCATCGAGATTATCACCATCGGTCGCGGCGGCGGCACCACCGCCCACAACCCCGGCCAGCTTGTCATCTATCCGATTGTCAAACTCAAGAGTCTTAAAATCGACGTGACCGAGTTTGTCCGCAGAATCGAACAGCTCGGTCTGGAACTGCTGGCCCAACTGGGCGTGACGGCCGGGCGCAAAAAGGGACTGCCGGGCCTGTGGGTCGGCGACGAGAAGATCGCTTCTGTCGGCGTACAGATCAAAAAATGGGTCACGATGCACGGTATCGCTATCAATATCCAGAACGACCTGTCGATTTTTAACTGGATTGTCCCGTGCGGGCTGGACGGCGTGACGATGACCTCGGCCGCTCGACTGACCGGCAGACAATACGATATGAACGAAATCCGAACCGCTGCTGCTCAATTATGCCCGCAATTGTTTTGTCCATAATGGTAAATACAGGACGACTTTAAATAATATGAGACTAGCTTTAGTGCCTCTTAAAAAGTTATAAGCAATATAATTAATGAATAAATAATTGAATGGAGCATATATGAACCAATTAATTTCAGTGCTTGAATCTTATACCGATGGATTCAGGACATTAATAAATGACAAAATTAGCAGCTCCAACCAAGACGTTAAAAGCATATTGAACCTTGATACGCCGGAAGATTGGGGCTTTTTATGCGCAAGTATGGATATTATTGAAGATGCTTCTTTGGCTATTGATAACTTCAGAAAATATGGTCTTGGAGGACCTACAAAATATGAGGATTATGGTGAAAAATATCTGCGGTTATATGGCTTACTAAATGCATGCTATCTTCAGCAGGGAGCTATTCAAAAATTATGCAAAATTTTTTCTATTAAAACGGATCAAATTTATACTCTCGAAATACGCAAATTGAGAAACAAATTGGGCGCTCATAGTACAGACTTTGATAATCAATCGTCAAAGACAAAAGAAGCATATAGTCCAATACGAGTATCCTTAGCCGGTTTTAGCTGTGAATATATAAACAAGGTAACTTTGCAATCCGGCGGAACAGATCTGAGAGACTCTCTTAAACAACACTTGAACTTAATAATCAATTCTTTAGATAAAATCTTTGAAAAAGCAGTTTCGCTGTTTTACGAAGGTGATAAATCAAAGGGAGAAATTTTAGAAGAATTAAGAATCCAGAAAAATGGTGGATTTGTTTTAACAATACCAGAATCTGATACTAAAATTTGCATTACATGTTATTCACAGACATCAAACCAATAGTGATTGGATAGATGAATTTGTGCGGAGTATTTTTGAACTTTAACTTGGATTTTGAATTGATCTTATGACTGAAAATAAACGCAGACTTCCGGAATGGCTCAAGCGGCGCATCGGCTCCGGCGAGACCTTTCAGCATACGCATCAGACACTCAGCACGCTGGGACTGGAGACCATCTGCACCCACGCCAACTGCCCCAACCGCGGCGATTGCTGGAGTCGCGGGACGGCCACGGTCTTAATCCTCGGCGATGTCTGCACGCGCAACTGCAAATTCTGCTCCGTCGGTCACGGCAAACCGAAACCCGCCGACCCTACGGAACCGGCCCGTGTGGCAGCGATGGCGGTGGAGATGAAGCTGCGGTTTTTAGTTATTACCAGTGTGGATCGTGACGACCTGCCCGATGGCGGCGCAGGACATTTTCGGAATGTCATCCTGGCCTGCCGCAACGCCAGCCCGGAATTGAAGTATGAATTGCTTGTGCCGGATTTTCGCGATTGCCAGGATAAGGCGCTGGATATTCTCGACCCAGCCCGGCCATTTATCTTCGGGCATAATATTGAAACCGTCCCCGCCCTGTACGCGATTGCCCGGCCGGGCGGAGACTACCGGCGGTCGTTGAATCTGCTGGAAAAAGCCCACACGCGCTGGGCTGACACCCAGACCAAATCCTCCATCATGCTGGGGCTGGGCGAGACCGATGCGCAAATCCTGGACGTCCTCAAAGACTTGCGAAGCGTCGGCTGCAACCGCATGTCCATCGGGCAATACCTCAAGCCCGACAAGAACTCACTGGACGTCGTTGAGTATGTCCATCCGGATAAATTCGAATACTGGGCACAGACCGCAAAGGAATTAGGCTTCACCTGGGTTCAAAGTTCCCCCTTTACCCGCAGTTCCTTCCACGCAGAAGAGGAATAATACGCGACTTTTTTCATCTTGTACACCGTTTTATTGAATCATCGATGTTTTTATAGGTCGTTTTGCAAATCGATTTTTATAAGGTACATTTTATTCAACAGTCACCCGTATTGTTACTGAAGTCAGGGGGTTATTATGACTAAGAAATATCGAAAAACCTGTTCGCGTCGCGGTATTGCATTACTTGCTTCGCTGTTATTCCTTGCGGTGTTTTGCGCCTTGTCGGTAGGCTTTCTGAGCTTGTCCAACGCGAACACCCAGATAGCCCGTAACCATAGCCTCGGCAACGGCGCCTATACCAGCGCCCAGTCGGGCTATGAAGTCGTTCGCTATCTGATGGATGGAATTCAGATTTACGGCACACATCCTGCAGGCACTATCTATGAAGTCTATCAGCAGCTTCAAAACCGCATCAGCAGTTACGGTATGAGCTGCATCGATGCCAGCTACAATCTATCAACCCGTACGATTACCGTATCCAATGTGCCCTTGGCATCAGGCGGCGGTAAATCATTCAATTTCACCATTGCCGGCGACGATGCCGATTCGACCCTGTTTCACACTACGATTATTGGCACCAATGGCGACATCAACCGAAGAATATCTGTCAATTATCAACTCGTTGCGCGAGGCCACAGCGTCTTTGATTTCGGTATCGCCACCAAAGGCCCCCTGCTGATGAGCGGCCAGACCTCGGTTATGGCTGCGAATATCGCTGTGGAATCCGATGTGTTTATTGACGCGACCACTACCGGAGATACTTTTTCCATCAGTAATCAGGCCCTTGTGCAGGGCAATGTGCATATTGTCAATCCTTTTGCTTCTTATACCATCGGTACCAAATCCAGCGTAGGCGGCGCCACCGGACAAGAGGCCGAAGATCATGTTTATCTTGGGGTGGACTCTGTGGATTTCCCCACGGCCAATCCCTTGTATTTTCGAAAATTTGCCACTGGTCCCACCATTGACAAGACAAATCTGAATAATTACACCGTTCTCGAAAATGCGGTTATTGCAGCAGGAACCAATCCCACCTTTGCCAGCGATATGGTGATTAAAGGGGTATTGTATGTAGAGCAGCCCAATACCGTGAAATTCTCAGCCAAAACCACGGTTCAGGGAATCATCGCCGCAGATTCGCAGGCTGGTGTTATTAACACCGCCAACAGCCTTCAATTTACCGGGCAGGTTGTCTGCCAGGATGTGTCCACACTGGAAGGGGAACAATTTGACGCGATACGGGGGGAAACCGGCACCTTTTTGATGGCTCCCGGTTTTTATGCGGACTTTACCGGACAGGCCAACGTCATCAACGGCGTCATGGCCGTCGGCGGCATTCGCTTTACCGGGGATGCAGGCGGGACCATCAACGGTTCGATCATCAATTACTCTCCCCTGCCTGTGACATTGCAGGGACAAAGTGAATTGCTGTTTAACCGTTCCGGAACGTCCCAGAATCCTGCGGGTTTTGTACCTGTTAAAACCGTTACCATCGATCAATCCTCTTATTCAGAGATATAACACCCTGCAAATAATTTCGGAATCCCCCTTGCTTTATGCTGCAACATTTGCCATATTTTCTTTAGAGAAGTTGAGAAAATAAAGTTCGTTTCGGGGGGAATTCAAATGAAACGGTTTTTGCATCCGGGTTATCAGCACCACCGCGGCATCGCCTTAATTGCGGCGATGATATTTCTGGCCATCTTTGCGTCGCTGTCGGTCGGCTTTTTAAGCCTCAGTTCAGCCAATACGCAAATGGCCTCCAATCACAAGGCCGGCAATAACGCACTGAATGCAGCCTTGTCGGGTTTGGACTGTGCACTCTATGTCGCACAAAAGGCTTCGACCACCAATCCATTGAAGACCGGATATAATTACGTCTCCACGACTGAAGCCGACACCATGTGGTCCAAGCTGTGCACACAATTGCAGACAGTCAAATTTGGAAACGTGACGGTCCCCTCCGCCATCGCAATCAATGACGCCGGCGGCTGCGGAATGCGGATTCGGACTCCTGCTTATGTTCCCTGTCAATCCGGGGGAGCGTTTCAAATTGCCTTCACTCGCTATACGGATACTCCCAAGGTGGTTACCATTCAGGTTACCGGGGCCGATGGCGGGGTCATGAGGACACTCAAGATCACTCTGAATATCACCAAAGACGCCTCGGTCATGAACTACGCCCTGGCCGGCCGCGGACGTATGTGGATTACCGGCGATACGACCATTCACGGCAGTATCTACAGCTCGTGGAACCGGGCCTCGATATCGCCCTTTAATATGACCAATGATTCCAGTGTTGAAGGAACCATTAATACTGTTTTATCCAAAGATACCGTGATGGCCCAGTCGTATCAGCTTGAAACACTGGACTGTGACGGCAATCCCATGTTCGACGCCGAGGGCAACCGGATTTATACCTCCGCCGATGAAATCCAGGGATACCATCAGGGTGTCAATTACGGTGTACCCGACCAGAGCAATATTCCCGGCCTGAGCATCAGTGATTACAATACGTCGATGTACAAAAATGCCATCCCCGCAACCACGATTTCGGCAACCGGTTCGGTGGTCGCCAACGGCAAGATTTCCACGACCGGCATCACGAAAGTCCGTGAGTATTTTCCTCATGCCGCGGGCAACTACAGTCAGCCCGCCAGCAGCGGCAGCCGGACGCTGGATCGCTATAAATATGAAAACAAGACATTTCGCAATGTTGTTCTCAACAGCAATAATAACGCACTGTTTAAAAACTGTACCTTTGAGGAAGTCCTGTATGTTGACTGCGCAACCAGTACCAGCAGCTATTACAACAATGTACGGTTTGAAAACTGCAACTTCAACGGGGTTATCATTACCAACACCCCCAGCAGTTTGAACTGGCAGGCCAACTGCCTGTATTTCACGGGGACGGCGACATTCCAGAACAACTCCTCGATTCCCGAGGCGACGATTCTGGCACCCCACTTCAACGTCAACCTGGGCAACACCAACCCCAATACGGGCGACAACAACGTCCTGACGGGGGCCATTGTCGGCGGTATTGTGGATATTCGCGGCAATGCCGATATTTACGGCACGATTATCTCGATGGCCGACACCACCTCTTATACGTCGGGTTATGTGACCAACATCGGCGCCACTCTGAATGACGGCGGCTCGGAAACGACCGAAGCCGGAGATATCGGAACGATTGAAATCACCCCCGCGGCGGATAATATGCTGCCCAGCGGGATTACCAGTCCTGTGATATTGAAACCTCAAACCAACACATATCAGGAATGTATTTAACCGGTTTTTAATCGAAAGGGGATCCTATGAAACGTATTATGATTGCACTGCTCTTGCTGGTTTGTATTCTGATGGTTCAGGGCAATGTGTTTGCCCAAAGCCTTGCGTATGATAGTGGTACGGTCGCGCTGACCGACGGCGACGATGGCGGAACGGTTGAACAGCCTTCCGACGGCGACGGCGGTGACAGCTCTTCCGGCGACGGAGGCAACGAGTAAAGAGTTAACTCCTTTTCTGATAAGGCCGTCTGCGATCACACCTTCCGGACGGCCTTTTTTTGCGCTCATGATGTGTGTTATTTTTTGTCCGCACCGAGGGACAGGAGGACCTCATAGAGGGCCTGAGTACCATCCGAACCTCGCCCTTTTGCTGACAGGATGCTAAGCAACTCGGCAGCCAGGGCCGTGCCCGGCAGAGGCTGGCCGATTTTGCGGGCGGTTTCCTGAACCAGACGCAAATCTTTCAACTGCAAATCCACTTTGAAGGCGGGAGCAAAATCGCCGGCCAGAATTTTCGGCCCCAGATTCACCAGCGAGCGGCTTGACGCGGCGCCTGCGGTGGTGGCGGCCATGGTGGTGTCCAGATTCAGGCCGGCCCGTTTGGCAAAGGCCAGCCCTTCGGCGATACTCATGATGGTATGAATGACCATGACCTGGTTGACCAGCTTGGTAGTCTGGCCGGAGCCGACCGGACCGCACCAGGTAATGGCAGTACCCATCGCATTGAGAACCGGGCGAACGGTTTCCACAGCTTCCTGCGGGCCACCAATCATAATCGAGAGCTTGGCTTCAATCGCCCCCTTTTGTCCACCGCTGACAGGGGCATCCAGCAGGGTAATGCATTTGACAGCCAACTGTTCGGCCATGCGGACCGTGGCTTCGGGGCTGATGGTGGAATGATCCACACAGACCGCGCCGGATTTTGCGGATTGAATCACGCCGTCGGGCCCCAGCAGAACCTTTTCCACATCGGGGGTGTCGGGCAGACAGGTAAAAATAATGTCGGCATTTTGTGCAGCCTGAGCGGGGCTGTCGGCCCAGACAGCGCCGGCGGCAAGAACCTCTTTGGCCTTTGACTTTGTGCGGGTACAGACCTTCACGCAATGACCTGCCCTGAGCAGATTCAAGGTCATCGGGGCACCCATAATCCCCATGCCGATAAAAGCCAACTGTCGTGTCATTGGATTAACGTACCAGACCCAGTCGGCGGAGAGTTGCCCTGGACCATTTTCCGGCACGCATCTGTGACCAGACAAACAGCCATACCACAACCAGCCAGAGAGCGACGAATCGCAGATAGCACATCACCAGCCAGAAGGTGGATAACTTCGCCTTGGCGCTCCATTCGCATAGTAATTCTTTCGGTTGATAGATGGCCCCGGTTACAACTCCCGGCAGCAGCACCTGCCATGGCAGAAGAATCACTAATGCGAACAGCGAGATGAAAAATGCCCGGCTGATATGATTGATGCCGCCGAGCCTGCCAGTCAGCGAAATCTTCAGGCTCATCAGCAGCATCAGGCAGTACATCGTCGCGGCAATGACCAGGATGAAGTTGCAGGCCTTGACCACCATCATGACCGTATAGCAAGATGGGCGGACACGGAGAATCTTCGGCAGCGTCTCCTCTTCAGCAGTCTGCTGGGGCTGAGCTTCAGTCTGAGGCTTGTCCGCGGCGGGTTCTGCGGCGGGTTGTTCAATCGTCTGGGCGGGTGTTGTTTCTGAAGCCGTTACCGAATCGGTCGCTTCCTGCAGGGACTCGGCCAGGGCCGTGATCTGACTGGCAGCCTCGACGACATCCGACTGAACCGCTTCTTTGGCGGCCGGGGTATCGACCACCAGATTGCCTGTCTTTGCGGCAACGGCGGAACAAACGCCGGAAACCTGTGAACAAGAACTGCAACAGGTACAGCCGGTTTTATCGATGCGGCCGGCTCGATCCAGCCAGAATACGATGCCGGTGATGATCAGGCAGAGCATAATCACAACAAACAGAATATTTTTCATTGACCGAATGGCGCCAATGGCTTCGAGGCAATCGGTCGTATCAATCAAATCGGGGGCTTTCTGTTGTTTATTGTCTTCCATATAAGGGTCTCCTGTCAGAGAATTTGTCTAAATGCATTATAGGCGGCGTTGACCGTCTTTTCAATATCTTCTGTCGTATGGGCCAGCGAGACAAACATCGCCTCGAAGGCACTGGGGGCCAGATAAATGCCCCGCTCGAGCATGGCCGCGAAAAAGGCCTTGAACCGCGGCATATTGCAGGCCTTGACATCCTCAAAATTCTGTACGGGCCGGTCGGTGAAGAAACAGGTCATGATGGAGCCGACACGGTTGATGGTCATGGGTACGGCAGCCTTGCGGGCGGCATCGGCCAATCCATCGGCCAGCGTCGCGGTGGCTTGTTCGAGCTTTTGATAACAGCCGAGGTCCTGAAGGATATTCAACGATGCGTTGGCGGCGGCCACGGCCAAAGGATTTCCGCTGAGGGTACCGGCCTGATACACCGGGCCGAGCGGAGCCAGCATGTCCATGATGTCCTGTCTGCCTCCGATGGCGGCACAGGGTAATCCCCCCCCGACGATTTTACCGAGGCAGGTCAGGTCGGGCTGGATGCCGTAAAGCTGCTGGGCACCGCCGAAAGCAACGCGAAAACCGGTGATGACTTCATCGAAAACCAGTACGGCGTTGTGGTCCGTACATAATTGGCGAATCTGCCGGAGATAGCCGGGCTGCGGGATGACAACGCCCATATTGGCGGCTACCGGTTCAATCAGAACGCCTGCGATCTGGCCCTGATATTTTTTGAAAGCCAGCGTCAGGGCGTGGATGTCATTATACGCAACGGTGACGGTCTTGGCTGCTAAATCCGCGGGAACGCCGGCACTGGATGCAGTGGATAGTTCCGCAACGCCGGAACCGGCCTTGACCAGCATACTGTCGCAGTGGCCATGATAGCAGCCAATCATTTTAATCAGAATATCTTTGCCGGTGTAGGCCCGGGCCAGGCGGGCGGCGGTCATGGCCGCTTCAGTTCCGCTGCTGACGAGGCGGACTTTTTGGATGGATGGATATGCCGAACAAATCCGCTGGGCCAGTTCGATTTCGCCTTCGGTGGGCGCACCGTAGGAGGTGCCCTGTGCGGCGGCCTGCTGGACGGCGGAGACGATGGCCGGGTGGGCATGGCCCAGAATCATCGGGCCCCAGGAACCGACGTAATCGATGTACTCGTTGCCGTCGATATCCCAGATTCGGCTGCCGCGGGCGGAACGGATAAATACCGGGCAAAGCTGGACTTCGCGGAATGCCCGCACGGGGGAATTGACCCCGCCGGGGATGACCCGGCAGGCCCGTTCATACGCCGATTGCGACAGCGTACAGCATCTTGTTTGTTTTGAATGTTCGCCCATTAATGTGGCTGCATCCTCATCGATAGTATTTTTGTAACCACTGATAATGGGGCAGAGTATAGTATCTTCGGGAAAGATTGTCCAAATTATTCTTGAGGTCAAGCCCGTTGTCTGTGCCAACAGAAATCCACCGATTGTGACACAAATACCGCTTTGACAAGACTTTGCGTATCAGCCAAGAACCCCTTTCAAGGATTAGAGTTTCCGGTCCAATTTGCGGTAGCCGATAGCCTCATTCAGGTGTTCAGGATGAATAGCATCACTTTTCTCTAAATCTGCGATGGTACGGGCGACTTTGCAGATTTTGTCATGAGCGCGGGCGGACAGACCAAATTCACCCATTGCCTGCTTGAGCAGCATTTGGCAGGTCTCATCCATTTTGCAGAACTTCTGGATGTCGCGGTGAGCCATGGTCGCGTTGGTCATCAGGCCGTCTTTGCCGAAGCGGGCGGACTGGATGGCACGGGCGGCGGAAACCTGCAGGCGAATTTGCTCGGAGGGGGTGCCGTCCGGCCCGCTGCGGAGACAATGGAAAGAAACGGGGGCGACTTCGCAGTGGATATCGATGCGGTCCAGCAAGGGGCCGGAGATTTTAGCCATATAGCGTTCGATCTGTACCGTGGTGCAGCGGCAGCGTTTGTGGTCGGAGCCGAAATAGCCGCAGGGGCATCGATACAGGACACAACATAGATTTTTTTAAAACGGA
>JBDKVE010000209.1:0-19061 GCA_039679345.1 Anaerohalosphaeraceae bacterium | reverse complement strand
CCAGAGTGTTTTACTGCCCGGCCCAGCCCCGTACCACCGGGCACTATGCGATTCCCTACTATTATGAATTTTATATCGGTACCGGCAATCCCTCGGATTACTCCAATGCCACCCACCGCGGCAGCTATACATGGGGCACGGTGTTGCCCGCCGACACCCGCGGGGCGAGCAGTGCATTGGTTCGAACCTCTTTTAATTACTGGGCATATGGACAAAGAAAGCTGGAAAAAATAGGGGGCTATAAACCACTGATATTTGATAACATTCAGGAATGGGAAGTCGTCCCGCACCGTAAAGGACGCGGCGTCAATTCATTGCCCCAGGGACTATCCGTCTTCTTTGCCGACGGTCATGTATCCTTCTGCAATAATCAGTATATCTTTGATGACATCAACAATTGGCCCTGGAATAAAACGGATGCCAGCGTCGGTTCCGGTCCCGGAAACTATCTGGATCGATTTGAAGAGGTATTAAGAAGAATCCAGGCCCAATAACAGCTTGAGCCTGGATTCATTTCATCTTGCCTTCGGCCACGGATGAACTCCCGGCCGGTTGTGATTTACCAAAGACTGCTTACGATTTACTTCCTTACTTGGCCGGATCGATTTGAGTCTGCTGACCTGCCCGCACATACACAGGCCCCAGTAATCCCGACGGCAGCAGGGGGTCGTCCTTGGTCCAGTGTTTCCATGTCGTAAAGGTCAGACGCTGAGGAACCGGACGCGGTTTGCCTTCGACAAACCAGTCAGGCCATGCCTTCAGCGGTTTGCCCTTCCACTGGCAATCGTCGGGATATTGTTCATCGCCGATAAGCCGATTGACCCACAGGTTGGTCACGCGGATTTCCAGCGTATTGTCACCCGCCTTGGCCGCATCGGTGATATCCACGCGATACGGATTGCACCACAGCACACCCAGATTCTGCCCGTTGACAATCACTTCAGCCATGATACAAACCTCGCCCAGGTCCAGCCGAATCCGGTCCGCCGACTTGACAAAATCAGACGGCAGATTCAGTTTCGTCCGATAGGTCGCGGTGCCGGAGTAATATTTCACACCGGCATCGGCATGCTGTGTCCACGAAATCAGGCTGGGCAATTCAATGCTGGCCGGAGCGTTCCAGCCGGGGGTAAATTCCACCGTCCACGGCTGGTCTAACACGATTGGCTTGGGCAGTGAATCAATGGCAACGGTTTTCTTGCTTCCGGTGGATGTTTGCAGGACATATTGGCCGTTATCCCATGCCAGCATCTCCACAGTCTTATTCCGAGTGGTCAATTCAGGCATCCATGCCGCCGGCTGCCAGTGTTGTACCGGCACTACTACGTCACTGTTTTCATTGGCATTAATTGCACCGGGTTCGCCGTTGAGAGTGTATCGCACCATCAACCGTTTGGGCACCATATAGGCGGGGTCTTTGCCCGCAAAGTCATTGGTTGCCCGGATTTTCAGAACATTATCTTTGACAACGGCCGCGGTCTTGGCGGTCACATCAATGACCTTGCGTTCCGGCAGCCATGTTTGGCCCTGCGGCAGCTTGCCGTAGCCAGCCATAAGAATCCGCAGAGGCCGACCGTCCGGACTTCCCGCCGGAGGCAGCACGAGCCGCTGATTTTCGCCAATCTCGGCACGGGCAGCCTTGCCGTCGTATTCATATTCAACGTACAGCTTCTTGACGACGTCCGGCACAGGATCCCCGGCCAGACCATTGGAAGCGACCACGTCCAGCTTGTTATCCTGCACGCGTTTGGCCAGTTGTGCGGTCACATCGACCATATCGTCCCCATCGCAACTGACGACGCCATACAGGGCCTCTATAATTTCCAGTTTTTGCCTGGGTTTTTCCAGCATATCGGTGATGCTGACCGGCGTATCCTGCTGCAATCCGGCCACCGTGGCCTTGTCGCGGCTGACAGACTTGCGGAACACCACAAATACCGATCCCGCAGGCCCCAAAGGCAGGGTCACGCGCGTACCCTGTGAATCAGATCGCCAGAGTCCGGCCGGGGTAATCTCGCCCGTTACCGGATTCCACAGTTCAGGCTGCCGGCCGCTGATGCGGAAAAACACTTCAGCCATCCGCGACGAATCATCCTGATGTGAAACAAAATAAACATCGGCATCTTTTGTTGTCCGATGGATATAGGTAATGGGGGTTTTCGGATCCGAAGCGATGCAATCGGCTGCGACATCCATCTGCCCCAGTGTCTGCAGCGGCTTGCGTCCCCAGATAATCCGGCCTTTACCAAAGGTCTTTTCACCGGCAGTCCCCTGGTTGGAAGCGCCCCAGACCTCTTCGGCGATTTTCTTTACGGCGTCATCACATGCAGGATAACCCGCCAGACTGGGTGACAGTTCCGGCTTCGGAGCAAGCACAACAGCCCCATCCCGAATCAAATCCCGTACCCGCTCGGCCAGTTTGGGCGTCATAAACCGCGTCTGAGGCAAAACCAGCATCCGGTAACGCATCCCGTCCGGCAGGGCGATCATGCCTTTATCAACGGACAGCTTGTCAATCAAATCCGTGCCGCACATATCAAAGTCGTATCCGGCCGCACGCAACTCACCGTCGTCAACGGAACCATTTGGAGCCGCCTCGCCAACAAAAAATAGCACATCTGCCGCAAAATGCCCCTGCTGAAGCAGGAACTGCGACCGGCCAATATATCTCATCCACGCCTTGCCCGGCTCCCACCAGGTATTGGTTCGTTCAAAGTGGGTTCCCCACTGACCCATCGTCATCCCCGGCAGCACATCCAGCCATGGCTGATGCGCGTAGCGGTGGAAGATGTACCGGTTGATACCCATACACCAGACTTTATCCCCCAGCATCTTCATCGAGCCGGGATAGTTCTGCCAGCGTCCCTGCTCGGGCGATGAGGTAAAGGATTCCGCGCCGACATAGGTCATGCCGTGGGTATGGGCCACCGACGCCGCCAGTTTGAGTGTGTGATTCATGCCTCCGCCGATCCAGAACTCGCCCATAACGATATCCGCCTTGGCGCCCACAGCCGCACATTCAAACGGCCCGTCATAGGGTTCCACCGAGCACAGCAAGCCGTGGTCGTGGCATTTGTCCGCA
Organism: Anaerohalosphaeraceae bacterium; assembly: GCA_039679345.1. Taxonomy (GTDB): domain Bacteria; phylum Planctomycetota; class Phycisphaerae; order Sedimentisphaerales; family Anaerohalosphaeraceae; genus Anaeroglomus. The sequence goes on along the minus strand of JBDKVE010000209.1, from coordinate 15,979 downwards.
AAATAGCCGTAATAGTTATCCGCAAACAGGTCGGCAAACGTCCGCCGGTAATCCCACAAAAACCGTTCCGTAACGGCGCTGCTGGTCACGACTCGCCCGGTCAGAGTTGGCAGATAGGACTGCAGATCATACCCGCGCCGCTGCTGAAACTCCGCCCGCATCTTTGGCGTCCAGTTGTTGGGACCAACTTCATAGCTGTCAACCAGTACATTATTGAGCACCTTGCCCGCAAGCGAACCGAGCTTATCCAGCACCGGCTGAACACCCTTGTTCCAATGCACATCCAGCGCCTCGCGGCTGAGCTTGTCGCATTCCAGTCCCAGTCCCGACGTGGGGGCCGGGTGGTTGGTCTTGCCGGTGGTCGTGTGACCGATGCGAAGCACCGTCCATGAACCGCCGGGAGCTTTCCAGTTCAACTGACCCGAAGCATCCATTTTATCCGACAAGTCAAGAATGCTGTCTTTGGCTATCATCGCATCCGACGGAACCTCTTCGATTTCCGGCTGAAGTCCATACGGGCTGTCAAATCCGGCCTTCGCCCCGGTGTTTTTAATCCGGAAAGAATTATTTTTGGGTGTCGGAAACGCCAGCACCGCAATATCGCGGTAATAATTCATGTTGGCCTTGGGTTGTGCCAGCTTAATCGTCCCTGTTTCCGGTGCAGCCTGCGTCTCCGTCCAGACCACCCGCTGCATCGACAGCTCCGGCGTGATCCACGGCCCGCCGCTGCTGGACCACCCGGCACAGTTATGGAAACACAGCTCTATACCGACCCGCTGGGCCTCCTTGACCGCATGATGGACCATATCCAGCCATTCCGGGCTCAGATACATAATCTTCCCGGTCGGGATATCCACGCTGCCCTCGTCGCCGACATTGAAAATCTGAGCACCGCCCAGACCGGCCCGCGCCATGGCCTCAATATCTGCGGTAATACCCTCGCGGGTAATATTGCCGTTCATCCAGTGCCACCACGTGTGCGGCCGCGCCTTGACAGGCGGGGTATCAAAACCCTCTTCGAGGGCATCGGCCCCCATACACCAGCCGCAGAATACTCCAATACATAACAACCAACACAAAAGCCTTAGTTTCATGACATTTCTCCTTAAATGGTGTGTTTTCGTGTGATTATTTCCAATTGCATGGTCATTCGATAGACGTGCTCCGTCGGAGGCGCAACGAAACCCTCCTGCGACAGATTTTGTAGACTTCCATGCAGTAAAATCAGTCCTGTTGAGTATGAATGTATTTTTCGCATTATTCTTCTATATAATCCTCATTTTTACCGATTTGACAACCTGTTTTTTTAGAGGGACCTTTAAATGAATAGATATCCAGTGTAATCAGGACGCCCCAATACATCATGAAGGTTACTTGCATTGTACGCGACTCAAGCTGATTCCTGTCTGAAAATAGACATAGATTCTCATCAAAAGATTCATTTTTGTTCAAGATAAGCAAAATCGGTGAAGAAAATGCTCTAATTATTGCGTCTTGGGATTGAATTCCCGTTACAGGATTGTGTATAATAATTTTAGATTTTTTTGGGAGAGGTAATCTGCAAAATGGCATAAAAGGAAAAAGAGTTCCTCTTTTGCCATCGATGATCCATAACATGACAGGCCGGTCTGGCCAAGGATGTATTTTTTCTCAAAACCATAGGAGTTTGTGATGAAAACCCGGGTGAGAACATTGATTTTTGTGATGGGGATACTGTGTATTTGTCCTGCAGCCTTTTCAACTGCTCTGGATGATTATGTCGCCATACCGGATGCGAATTTCTCATACAGTCAGTATGGTTCATCGGTCTATGATGGAAATCCTTTATTGGGATATACCGGTACCCGGGCCTATGTCCTTCGAATGACCTCTCAGTCCTGGCGGGGGACCGGGGAGGTCAGCCCGACGGTCTGGACGCACTGGGTCACAGTGGTTGTGCCGGAATTCGAGTGGATGCTGGGGCCGGTCAAGGATACGGCCATGCTGCTGATTAACGGCGGCAGTATCGGCGAAGCCGCCCCGAATATTAATCCCTCGGACCCGATGAACCAGGCTTACCGTCTCCTTGCCGCCGGAACCCGTACGGTGATTGTGGAATTGCGAAGCGTACCCAACCAGCCCCTGCGGTTTTCGGATGAAACGGTCAATCGCAGCGAAGATGAAATTATCGCCTATTCCTGGGACAAATTCCTCCGGGGCGGCGACGCTTACTGGCCGGTACAGTTGCCGATGGTCAAATCCACCGTACGCTGCATGGACGCCGTGCAGGGATTTGTCAAAAGTGCGGCCGGCAAAACCATCAACCACTTTGTCCTGACCGGCGGTTCCAAACGCGGCTGGACGGCCTGGCTGACAGCCGCGGTCGATTCCCGGGTGACGGCGATAGCCCCCATCGTCAGTGACCTCCTGAATATGCGACGCAGTTTTGCTCATCACTGGTCCTGTTATGGTTTCTGGGCCGAAGCCCTGCACCCCTATGAGGAGATGGGAATATTCGACTGGTTTGACACCCAGCGGACCGATGAACTGCTGGCCATTGTTGATCCCTATGAATACCGTGACCGTCTGACCCTGCCTAAGCTGATTGTGACTGCCGCCGGCGATGATTTTTTTGTCCACGATTCGCTCCAGTTTTATATCGATAATCTGCCGGGGGAAACCTATGTCAGAACCTTCCCCAATACCAATCACTATCTGGACGGGGCCTACGAAGAAGTGCTGTCCAATATGATTCCCTATTATGATGCGTTTCTCAACGGCAGGGCGCGTCCGGCCTTTTCATGGCAGCTCAATCCGGATGGCTCCATGACGGTAACGACGACGGATACCCCTCTGGAAGTCAAGCTCTGGCAGGCGGACAATCCCTCTGCCCGCGATTTCCGCCAGGTGACGATTGGGACCGCCTGGACATCCAGTGTGCTGACTGCCCAGTCGCCGGGCGTGTATGTGGCCAACCCCGGATTGCCGCCGGTCGGGTGGCGATCCTATTTTGTCGAAATGGTCTATGACTATCAGACCTCATCGATAGGGATCGGGAATTACGACTATCATTTCACCACGGAAATGAGGGTCTTGCCTGAAATCCGGCCTTTTGAAGCGGACTGGTCACGCGACCGTGCCACCGACCTCCAGGATTTATCGATTCTGGCTGAAAACTGGCTGGGGCCGATGTCGTATTATGACATGATGCCCCGGCGGACCGGTGACAACATCATCAACCTGGCCGAGATGAGCATCTTCGCATCACACTGGCTGGATCAGGGTCACTAACGCAAGACCATCTATACTGATCTTACTTGAAATTTTCTGTTTCGTCGCGGCTAAGTACAGTGACATTAAACACTTGCTTCTTTTGCTCGCGGAAAAATCATACCCGTTGGGTATAACCTGCGACCGGTTGCAGCACGGAGCCGCCTCATACGCAACGGCATGCCGTCTTTATGCCTCTTCAACAACCTTCCAACCAAGGGCGTCGGCCAGTGCGAAAACAGGCGACTTCAGGTCGCCGTAGCAGGTCACACGATGCCATCCCCACTGATCCCACTGGGTAAAGAGTTTTTCAATATCGCCTATCGGCTCTGCTGCCAGCTTTGTCCGACAGGCCCGGTCATCTGGATCATTGCTTATCGCCTTGCCTTGATGGAACAGGATTTCCTTTCGTGCCGGCTCAATGAGCACCGTTGTAGTCATGTACCCCTCCGGCAGGATCGAACGCACCGATGCTCCCTGGCGGTCCTCCGAATGGGTCATAATCGTAAATGGATTGGCTTGCCCCTGCGGACCGAATGCCTTATTCGAGGCCACACAGTGGGCATAAATAATCTGCCGTTTGGACGTATCAATCACCGGGTCGGAAATATACCCCGGCCGGCCCTGTGTCAGGGATGTTACCATAATCATCGACGCCGTGGATCGGATATCACATTCACACGCCCCGACCAGCCCCTCGTTGGCTAATTCATGAAATCCAAGACAAGGATAGGCATGGATATGACCGCCATAAAAACCTCCGAGGCAGTTGACCGTGATGGCGTTGGCCTCATGCTTCTTCAAGACCGCCTTCATCCCCAGATACATCGCCGCTGAGGTAGCCAGCGTTTCCTCAGAGACGTCAACGACTGTCGCAGCATTTTTACGCCACCGCTGGGCTACTTCGCCGGCCTGATCCTTATCCGCCTTCTCCCAGGCGTCATTGACTTCGGCGAAGGACACATACTCCATTGGAATTTCCATAATCGGTTCAGCTCCACCGGAGTTTTGCCCCTGTACTGCCAGAATTTTCGAAGCTTTCATCCGGGCAACACACTCCTCCGCCGAAAGTGTCTTCAAAAGGTCTGGTCTGCATTTCAGGTCTCCCGTTGCAGGGGTGTGAGAGGTTCGAACACGACTCACTGCGCCGGCAAAATCATAGGTCGCCGGCTGCCCCCTGGCTGCCGAAAAACACTTGACCGCCTCGGCCAGGTCTTCGATGCGTGAGGATGCAATAAAGCCGACATTGGGTGTCTGCCTGCGAATAAAGCCTGCTGTATAGACCAGAAACCCGCCGCTGCCGCCATACTGAAAATCGGCATACAGCACCGGTTTGCCCGTTGCCGCAAGGGTCTGAACCACCGGGTTCCAGCAGTTCATCTGATACACCAGATACCCGTCAATCGGTTCGGCTTTGTCCTGTTCCACGATCGCCTTGGCCTGTTCCGGCCCATTGGCCATCGAGCTGAGAAATTCAAATCCGGCACAGCGCATGGTCAGTTCATCCTGAATCGCCTGCATGACCGGCCGGAAATCAAACCCCTTGTTCGGCCAGTCCGGCTCGGTTTGCTGGGCGCCATGAAGCGAATAAATAATCCGGATTCGTGTCTTGCTGTCATCACCTGACGCCTGGACAGCCCCCGGCAGTACCAGCAATGAACCCGCTGCCGCACACGCTGCACAGCTCCCCAGAAACCGTCTCCGCGTCAATCCGCATCTTGTCGCACTGCACATTCTGCCATTGCTCATAAATCAGTCCTTTCGTTTATGCAAATTGCAGAAACACCCACCTTATGCCCCGTTCATTTTGGGTTAGGCCAAAAACGGTACATAATTATAGATGGCGTTCGTCGTCTTGATGAACGCCATCTTATACTTATTTTTTCGCCAAATTACACTGTTTTGAAAAGCCTGTTATTATGGCTCAAGCCAATGGGCTGATAAAATACCAAGATCAATCAGATCCGTCCGGCCGTCGCAATTGAGGTCCGCAGGCAAAGAGGCACCCCAGCGTGCGATATAGGCCGAGGTCCTTTCACCGGCAATCGTGAATCGTCCGCCGACCGCCAGTTGATCCGCAAAGGGAATCATGGCATAGACATAGTCATTGGTCCCGCTGCCCATCGATTGCCAGACCGTACCATCCCAGCGGGCGGTATAATAAGCAACATTGCCCGCAGCGTAATAGAACGCTCCGCCGGCCAGCAGTTGCCCTTTCATGGCCGTCAGGGCATACACATAAGAATTGACACCGCTGCCGACAGGCTGCCAGGAAACACCGTCCCATGCGGCGATATAACTGACCGGTGTGGCAATCGTACCCGGCGCACTGGTAAATTCACCGCCTGCGATAAGCTGTGTCCCATAGACAGTCAGGGCAGACACTCTCTTATCGAGTCCGCCCGCCGCCGCTTTCCACACAGAGCCGTTCCAACTGGCGACAAATGACACCGGAATCCCGCTGGCGGCTGTAAGGTCTCCTCCGACAAATAGTTCTCCGTTATAGACCGTCATTGCCCGGACGACATTATTGACTCCGAAATTGAGCGGCTGCCACGACGCCCCATCCCATGCGGCGATAAAGTCAGCCGGTCCCGAGCCGGTCACATAAAAATCCCCGCCGGCAATCAGTTGGCCGTTATAAATTGCCAAAGCGCGGACCGTCTGGTCGGTCCCTCCTCCCAGCGTTTGCCAGGCGGTACCGTTCCACCAGGCAATGTGTCCGGCAAAGTCACCGCCGGCAATCAGGGTCCCGTTATAGACAATCAGGGAGCGAACAATACCGTCAATTTCTGTACCGAGGGGATGCCAGATGGCCCCGTCCCATCGTGCAACATAACTTGTCGGTGCACTGCCGATCGCAGTGAAATTGCCCCCGCCGATCAGGTCGCCGTTATACACAGTCAAAGCGGTAACATAGGATTGGTTTCCGGCATAAAATAAACCCGTGCCGAGCGATTGCCAGTTGGTACCATTCCACTTGGCAAGGTAGTTGGTGGCGATGCTGGATATCGTGGTAAAATTGCCGCCGCTGATTAACTGACCTCCATAAGTTGACAGGCTTGTAACCCGGTTATTAGCCCCGGAACCAAGATTTTGCCATGAAGCACCGTTCCACGTGGCCAGGCGAACTGCGGAAGCTCCCCCGGCAAGTGTAAAATCTCCGCCAATGGCAAGCACACCTGCATACTCGGTCATGGCATAGACGCCGGAATTCACTCCCGTGCCGAAGGATTGCCAGGCGGCCCCGTCCCATCGGATGACATAATTGACGGTGTTAAGTCCGACTTTGTTAAAGTCGCCTCCCGCCACCAGTTGACCGCCATAAGTCGCCAGGGTGCGGACTGCACCATTGAGAGTATCGCCAAAGCTCTGCCAGGCCGCGCCATTCCAGCGGGCAATGTAATTGGCGGCATTGCCGCCGGCCGTGGTGAAATTACCCCCGGCTACCAGCAGGCCGTTGTGGACCTGCAAGTCTAACACGTAATTGCCCATACCGCTGCCCAGCGGGGTCCATGAAACCCCATCCCATCGTGCGATATAATTCGCCGCTGCGCCGCCGGCCGTGGTGAAATAACCCCCGGCAATCAGTCGGCCGCCATAAGTAGTCAGGGCATAAACGTCTGAGTTCATCCCCGTTCCCAGCGGCTGCCAGGTTGAGCCGTCCCAGCGGGCGATGCGATTGCAGGTAAGCACCCCGGCGGTGGTAAAGGAGCCTCCGGCAATCAATTGCCCGTTATACACTGTCAGGGCATAGACCTGGTTGTTCATGCCTGCACCCAGAGGTTGCCAGGAGATGCCGTCCCACATTGCAATACGATTGGCCATCGTACTTCCGGCAATCGTGAAATTGCCTCCTGCGACAAGCACTTCCGACTTGGGGCCCGCGCCGTCAGGATCCCACGCCATCGTGACATTGATAGTACCGCTGACCCCGGGGATCCCATGCCCGGCAATCCATTGCTCTGGACAACCTGCAGCAGCGGGCGCAATAAAACCACCCATCATTGCGATCAGAAAAATGCCTACAACACATTGAAATAGATTTCCTGAAGCCTTCATAATTTGTTCCTTTCCATTAAAAAACCCTCGTTCCGAATTATGATTTCAAAAGAGAAATGTCAGAAAGCGTGCTCATCATCCCTGTTCCTTGCAGCCGTCAACCTCCGGGGGGCAGCTTGCAAGTCGATGATTCCTATCCAAACATGCGTTTTCTCCCTGAAATCCGCTACTAAATTTTATACAAAACAGCTTGAGCATTCAAGCTTTTTCGTTATCCTGCACAGGCAGATGGAGTCATAATCATATCTGAATGATATGCAGACGGAGTAAAATGATGATTATGCAAAGCAGATACATAGGTCTGGCAGCAGCCGTTTTATGGATGACAACGGGTCTTGTAGCCCAAAGCGCCGCCCGCCGGATGGAATACCTCGACCGCGGCCTGGTTGCGATTCGCACAGACCCCAATACGGTATTTCTCAGTTGGCGGCTGCTCGGCACCGATTCCAAAGAGATCGCATTTAATCTGGTCCGTACCCGCGATGGCAAAAACCCAACCAGACTCACCCCGACCCCGATTAAAGACCAAACCTGTTTTATCGATACCCGGGCGGATTTCTCCACCGCAATAGGCTATCAAATCTGTACTGTCCTCGATGGCAAAGAACAGCCTGCCGGCAAGCCCCTGGTATTACCTGCCGAGACCCCCATCCAGTCCTATCTGCCAATCCCCCTCAAGACCCTCCCGCGTCATCGCCCCGGTGATGCCTCGGTCGGCGACCTCGACGGCGATGGGCAATATGAAATCATCCTCAAGCAGGAGATGCGCCCCCGCGACAACTCCGGCAGCGGTGCCACCGGCCAGACAAAGCTGGAAGCCTATAAATTGGATGGCACATTCCTCTGGCGGATTGATCTGGGCATCAACATCCGCGAAGGAGCTCATTATACCCAATTCATGGTCTATGACCTCGACGGCGACGGCAGGGCGGAAGTCGCCTGCAAAACCGCTGACGGCACCCTAGACGGCACAGGCAAAGTCCTCGGCGACCCCAATTCTGACTACCGCAACGAAAATGGCAAAATTCTCGATGGGCCGGAGTTTTTGACCGTCTTTGACGGCCGTACCGGCGCCGAACTGGAAACCGTCCCCTATATTCCCCCGCGCGGAGACCCTACCGCCTGGGGTGATAATACCGGCAACCGCGTGGACCGCTTTCTGGCCTGCATTGCTTATCTGGATGGCCGGCAACCCAGTCTCGTGATGTGCCGCGGCTATTATACCCGCACCGTGTTGGCCGCATGGAACTGGCGCGACGGCAAATTGGCTCATCTGTGGACCTTCGACAGCGACACCGCCCCCGACGGCGACAAATACCGTGGACAGGGCAATCACAACCTGTCTGTCGGTGATGTGGATGGGGATGGCAAAGATGAAATCATCTACGGTGCCTGTGCCATCGACGACAACGGCCGGGGACTATACTCCACCGGCCTGGGCCATGGCGACGCCATGCATTTATCCGACATCGACCCCGACCGCCCCGGACTGGAAGTCTTCGGCATCCATGAAGATCCACGCCATCCTTACGGAGCCAATCTTCGCGATGCTGCCACCGGCAAAGTCCTCTGGGGGGTGGAATCCAGCGACGCGGTGCGTGGAGTGGCGATGGATATCGACCCCCGCCACCCCGGCTATGAATGCTGGGCCTTCGGCAGCGGTCTGGATGGACTCTATAACTGCAAAGGGCAAAAAATTGCCGATCGCATACCCTCCTCCTGCAACATGGGCATTTGGTGGGATGGCGACCTCCTGCGGGAACTGCTCAACGGCACTACCATCGAAAAATGGAACCCTGCTCAAGCGTCAACCTCCCGCCTCCTCGAAGCCAGAGACTTCGACTGCACCCGCATCAATGGTTCCAAATCCAATCCCTGCCTGTATGCCGATATCCTTGGCGATTGGCGTGAAGAAGTGATTCTGCCCACACGCGATGGCAGCCAGTTGCGGATTTTCACCACGACCATCCCAACGACGATTCGTATGCCGACCCTGATGCATGACCCCGTGTACCGGCTCAGTGTCGCCTGGCAGAATGTCGGCTATAACCAGCCCACCCAGCCCGGCTTCTACCTCGGCCATGATATAAAGCCCACCTCACCCCCGGCAATCCAAACCCCGCCATCCCGAAACTGAGGTTTGCCAAACGAACTCAATAAAAGTCATCGTCCCTCGCCGGCCGATTTCTCGGATGTGGTGTCCTGTTCCCGGAGCCAGTTCACCGGTGCCAGGTCGTCAGTGAGTGCCCTGGCCTTCGGGTCTGGAACCGCCTCCGGGTCCAGCAATCCCGCCACCTCCACCAGATCAAATGACAGCTTCAGCGTCTGCTGAATCTGTTCGGCCCTGTCCAGAGCTTCCTCAACGGTCAACACCTCGCATTTCGCCCCCGGCGACACCAGCATCGCATTGCCCGACAAATCCCCGAAAAACACCTGACATCGCTGGAACACATCCAGAAACGTCTTGAATTCCGCATCAAACAGCCGGTTGCTCGAAAACACATTGGCCACAACGACCCCATCCTCGTCCAGCACCCCGCTGACCTCTTTCAAAAATTCTCTGGTCATCAAATGAAACGGAATATAATCGCCATTAAAAGCATCCAGAATAACAATATCGTATTTCGGCACAGGCTTGCGGCGCAATTGCTTTTTAATAAACATCCGCCCATCATCCACATGCACCTTCAGTTTGTCATCCGTCTTGAATCCCATAAATTGCGTCGCAATCGGCGGAATATCCGGGTCGATTTCCGCCACATCAATCTCAAGGTCCGGGAAATAATATCGCATCTCGCGCGGAATCACGCCGCCCCCAAGCCCCAGCACCAGCATCCGCTTCGGTTCGGGATTGTACAGCAGCCCGCAGAACATCAGCTTGCTATATTCCAGCAGATGCTCATGCATATTCTCTATATCCACCTGGCTCTGGATGTGCAGCCCCGCCCGTTTGCCGAAACGAAGCGTTACCACCGACCCCTCCTGATACACAAAGATGCTGTTGTAGAGTGAATTTTTCTCATGGATCACCCGGCCCATCTGATACAGCGCACCCCGACAAACCGACCCTGCCGGCCACAGCCACACCATGCATATCATTCCCACCAAAACCGTGTATCGCAGATGTTTTTTCATTGCGGGTGTCCTTTCCCTTGTCTTGCCCGGTTCCAAATCATCATTGTCAGAAGCACAACAATCCCAAGCCCTCCCAGCATCATCCCCGAAATACACAGCGTTGCCCGCAGCGAGTACAGTACCAGGTAAAACGCCGTCACGACGCACCCGGCAAAGCTGGCCATCGTCGAAGTCGCCAGCACCAGCCCCGCATTAAATCCCGATTGACTGGCCTGTTGGGTCAGCCAGTGCATCACTGTCGGCGACACTGTCCCCAGCAGCACCGTCGGCGCACCAAACAGCACCAGCGATGCCAGCAGCGACCCCCATTTTTCGTCCAGCCCCAGGTCAAATATCCTGTTGCACACCGGCTCGGTGAAAAAAGGAATCCCGCACTGCCATCCCCCAACCGCAATCATCACCGCCCCCAGCAAGGTCCACGCATTGAGCTTGCCGCACAGCCACCCGCCCAGCAGATAGCCTATCGACAGACTCAGCAGAAACACCCCGATCACACTGCCGGTAATCACATACACCGCGCTGCCGAAATACGGCACCAGCACCCGCACGCCCAGGATTTCCAGCTCCATCATAAACCACCCGCACGCACACGCAATAAACACCATCGCCGCCGCGGCAAGCCGTCGCCGTGGTCCCGCCGATTCCGACGGCGGATACGTTGTCGAATCACAGTTCGTCACAGATTCCAACCTTTCCCAAACAATCGAATCGTATCGCCGGACAAGCTGCCCGGACTACCGGCATTATACTGAAACCCCTCCGAAAATAAACCGCAATACTCGGGAATTCACCCCGCCTGCAGGCGTTCTCAAATACCACGACCCCCTCCGGCACATAGTCATTTTGTACCATCTTTTGCCACCTTTTTAATATCACGACATTGTGGATTATTTACAGTCCGCAAATATTAACATAAGGCTATATTGGATAAAGAGATACGTTTTTAATTTATCCAAAAATATCACCGTATTGGACAATAATTGTTGCTATCGCATCTGCCGATGGATACACTGGTTATATCTTTTCTGTGCATCAATTGAGGATAAAAGACAGGAGAACTTTTTTTGAAGGGGCATGCCAATGCGAAAAATGGGTTCATGTACTTTTGTTGGATTTTCACTGGTACTGGTACTATGTGGAATAAGTTACGGCGATAAACCCGATCTTCAGGCCGTGCAAAAACGGGTGCGGGAAAAGCAATACAAATTCCGAGTCGGCCCCAACCCCGCCACACAATATACCCTCGAACAGCTTTGCGGTTTAAAAGTTCCCCCCAGTGTTGCATCCCAGAAAGTCCAGGCCCCGCCTCCTCCGCAGGAACCCTTGCCCGAATCCTTCGACTGGCGTCAGCTTGACGGCTGTACCCCCGTCAAAAATCAGGGCGGTTGCGGCTCCTGCTGGGCCTTTGCCGCGATAGGCGTTGTCGAGAGTCAGTATCTCATCCAAAGCTACACCACGCTGGATTTATCCGAACAGTGGCTGGTCAGTTGCGGCACCGCCGGCACCTGTGATGGCGGCTGGTATGGCGGAGCCTTCGACCACATGCTCAATGTCCAGGACAAATGCAACCAAATCGGAGCACCGTTGGAAGAGGCTTTTCCTTATGAAGCCAAAGATGTCCCCTGTGCCTGTCCGGAAGAACCGCGATATCTCATCACGCAGTGGTCGGCCATTTCTCAGGATGTCCAGTCCATGAAGCAGGCCATTATGACCTATGGCCCGATTGCCGTGTCCATTGCCGCCGATGATATGTTCCAGTGCTACATCGGCGGTATCTTCGACGCCAATGTCGGCACCGATATCAATCACGCCGTCATCCTGGTCGGCTGGGACGACTCCCAGGGCGAAAACGGCGTCTGGTATCTGCGCAACTCCTGGGGCTCCGGCTGGGGCGAAGGCGGCTACATGCGCATCGAATACGGCTGCAACCAGGTCGGCTCCAGTCCCGCCTGGGCACAGATGATTCCCGAAAACGACCCCAATCTCCTGGATGTTCCCGCACAGTATCCCGATATCAAAGCCGCACTGGCCAAAGCAGGCAATGGGGATATCATTACCCTCTGGCCCGGCGTCTATAGCGGACCCAACAACACCAACATCAACTTCGGCGGTAAAGATGTCCAGATCCGCTCCATCGATCCATCTGATCCCAACGTCGTGGCGCAAACCATTATCGACTGCCGGAACTCCGGCCGCGCCTTCGTTTATGAAAATGAAGAAACCGCCGCTTCCATGCTCTCCGGCCTGACCATCAGAAACGGCTCCATCAACGACAACGGCGGCGCCATTTTCTGCTCCTACAGCCATCCGACCATCAAAAATTGCGTCTTTGAAAACAACCGTGCCGCCGGAACCATCCTCAAGAAAAATGGCGGCGCCCTGGCCCTGTACAACAGTAACCCCCTCATCACCAACTGCAAATTCATCGGCAATTCCGCCACGGGTGCCGGCGGCGGTATCAGTTGCCGCGACGGCAGCAGTCCGATTATTTCCAACTGTCAGGTTCTCAATAATACTGCCGGAGCCGAAGGCGGGGGAGTCTTCTGCTGGATCAACTCCATCGCCAATCTGAGTCACTCCGTCATCGCAGGCAACCAGGCCGGCAGCTTCGGCGGCGGTGTGTATTTCTATGAATGTACGGCCCTGTCCGCCATCGACCCTAATGTCCCGTCCGTGGATTTCGTCACGATTACCGACAACACCGCCGCAGGCTATGGCGGCGGCCTCTGCCTGTGGGACAGCAAAATCAAACTCAACAACTCCATCCTCTGGAACAATACCAGCGGCGAATCCGCAGGCGGCCAGATTGCCCTCATCGACGACTCCCTCGACGCAACCACCCTCTCCGTCAATTACTGCGACGTAACCGGCCTCATCCAGGGCCACCTGCTCGAACCGTCCGACTCGCCGGAATGCACGCTCGAATGGGGCAAGGGCAATTTCGACACCGACCCGATGTTCGTCGATCCGGCGGCAGGGGACTACCACCTCAAATCCGCCTCCGGTCATTATGAACCCGCCACCCGGCTATGGGTTCTTGATGATGGCAACAATTATAATCCCGACGACGACCTGAACAGTCCCTGCATTGACGCTGGCGACCCGGACGTTGAAGTGACAGGAGAATATGCCTGCAACGGCTCCCGGGTCAATCTCGGCGCCTTCGGCAATACCGAACAGGCCAGCCGCAGCTCCGGCCAGAAATGCTGCATGATGTGCATCGCTACCGACTTCAACTGCGACTGCCGCATTAATCTCGAAGACCTGGCCTACCTCCTGGAAGACTGGCTCCAGTGCAACTTCCTCCCGCGCCACTACTGCGACGACTAACTCATCTGTTAAATTACGTTTCGTAGGGGCCGGCCCCCGTGCCTGCCCTTTTTAATTTTCCATCGAATTGTAGGGGCGACCCGCGTGTCCGCCCTTTCTTTCACCCCGTGCATTTCGATTGTAGGGGCAACCCCCTGTGTCCGCCCTTTTTGCTTCTCCTTCGCCCAGAGAGTGCAATATATTCCCTCGATTCTGTAAAATTTCTCTTGTAAGGTATATGTTAGGGCTATATAATGCTGACATTTCTGCTTCCTGGGCTGTTGGCTGGCCGCTGGAAGCGGATGCTGCTGCGACACAAACGAAGGGCCGTCCGGAAACCGCAGCAAACAGTAGCGGCAAGCGCAAGCGAGCCGATTTAAACACGAGCCGATTGACGCTCGTCTTGCGACAACACGGAACCAAAAGCCATGAATTCGACATGCAGCGTAAATGCCCCTCGTTTGTGCAGCAAATCTACTCAGGTGGTACGGTCAAGCTCCGCTTGGCCGTGGCATATTTATAAAACAGTCTCCGCCCCCGGCGGATTCCATGTTTTTACCTTTTCCCCTTTCCCTTTTTACTTCTTCCTACCTTGATCCTGTTAATCCTGTAAATCCTGTCAAAAATAGGAATCACTCTTCTCCCACTGTGTTCTTTGAGACAAAAAAATTAAAAATAACTAATCCTTGTAATCTGTGAAATCTGTGGTTTCAAAAAAACGAAAGGAGCAAACCATGCCAACTGAAAAACAACTCGCCGCAAACCGTCTCAATGCCCAGAAATCCACCGGCCCCAAAACCCCCGAAGGCAAGACCAGAGTCGCCGCCAATGCCCTCACCCACGGCCTGACCGCCGCCCGTCCCGTCCTCGACTCCGAAGACCTCGCCGACTACGACCGCTTCCGCGCCGGCATGACCGCCCGCCTTGCCCCCGCCGGACACATCGAAACCCTACTGGCCGAACGCGCCATCAACCTCGCCTGGCGGCTCCAGCGCGTCCAGAATTATGAAACATTCATCCTCGACAATCTCATCAAATCCGCCGCCGACAATCCCGCACTGGACGTCCCCGCATCCGCTGATGCTTCCGCCGTTTGCCATTCCCATGAAAAGCCTGCCCTCGCGAAGGCGTGCGGCGGCAATCCTGCGCCCGTCACCATCATCCTTGGCCAGGTCCTCCTCGACGACTTTACTGGCCCGCAGGTCCTCGAAAAACTCCTGCGCTACGAATCCCGCATCGAACGTGCCCTCTACAAAGCCCTTAAAGAACTCCAAACCACACAATCCCTCAACCCAATGATTTCGCCGGGCAAAGACAATTCCAGCCTGTACCCCCGTCACGGCATAGAAGAATTATCCCAGAGGGGTGGCACGGCCAAGCGGAGCTTGACCGTGGAGCAATACGAACCTTCTATCCACTCAAACAGGATCGTTGACCACACGAATCCTCAATCGTCAATCAAAAATCAGCAATCATCCAATCCCGCAAATCCCGTCAAAAATACGAAATCCTCCTTATCCGCTGTGGCAAACACCATAACTCTGTCAGGCAACCTCGAACTTCAGCCATCCATCGAAAATCGTCAATCCCCCGTTTTCTCCGCTCCCGTCTTAAACAAACTTCTGCAAAACAAACCCAATTTGCCTGAGTCTCGTCCGTCGCGGCTATGTACATAAACGCAACCCCGTGCCCCCGCGCGGCACAAAAGTGGTCATTGACCACCATGGATCATTCCAGAAGGGTGGCACGGCCAAGCTCTGCTTGACCGTGGAGCAGTCCGTACCATCTACCCACTCATAGGGTCGTTGCCCTGTCCTCGCGCAAGCGGAGACGGGAATCCCGAATTTCGGACCCCGGATGGGGTCATGCCATAATAGCCGGCGGTGGAAACCGCCGGAATAGTGCCCCCACCCACCCCCAAACTCCGGCGGGGCGGTATATATCCTTCCTGCCCTTCCTGCTCTTCATGGTGAATTACCCCCGTCTGCAAGTGCAGCCTAATCTTTGTTTCTCAAAACGATTTGCTCTGAAATATTTCCTTTTTGAATTTTACATTGTCATTTTGACTTTTGCTTTTTGATTTTAAAATTTTCTCTTTGGGATTTGTTTAGTATTTAGTGTTTAGTATTTAGGATTTTTTCTTCCTGCATACCTGATTCCTATTGGGGGGGGGGGGGGGGGGGGGGGGGGGGGGGGGGGGGGGGGGGGGGGGGGGGGGGGGGGG
>JBDKVE010000208.1:0-16205 GCA_039679345.1 Anaerohalosphaeraceae bacterium | reverse complement strand
ATAATGTACGTGCCCAGCCCATATATGCTCCCTTTCATTCTTATGATTTATGATAATACTCCCATTTGCATCATTTGAAACTGTATTCAGTCCGGTTTTAACCACCCTGCCGCTTGCGATTCGGCTTGTTGTCTATTCGCTTTTTTTGTGCATCAGGGGAACAACCAATACCGAACAGGACGCCTTGCGGACCACTTTCTCGACGACATTGCCGAAAAAAGTCTTCTGAAAAGTGCTTGTCCCATGGCGCCCCATTACAATGAGATCAATATTCTTTTTTTCAGCAAAGTCGAGGATTTCCAGCGAATCCTTGCCGACGCGAAATTCAGCTTTAAACTCCATATCCTTCGGGATTCGGCTGCGATACCACTGGTTGACCCGCTCATCAATATCCTGTTTGGCCTTCTGATCCACTTCGTCGGCCTCATAAATATAGGTCTTCCAGAACTGGGCGTCGGATTCGGGAACCACATGCAGCAGCGTCAGTTGACATCCCGGATTCCGTATCGTCAGCCAGAGGGCATATTCAAATGCAAAATCCGAGTTCTCGGAAAAATCCGTACAGAACAGGATGCGTTTAAACGGAGTTTTCAGATCAAGAGATTCACTCATAATCATTGCTCCAAAACAACTGAAACGGTCTGTAATTTATCGAACCAGTCCGGTAGACAGGTGGCGATTTGAGGAAAGAGCATCAGCAGCACTGCGGCAACGATCAAGGCCAGCAAAAACGGCATGGCACCTTTGAAAATCGTCTGGAGCGGAATATCCCGTTCCATGCCACCGACAACATAGACACACACGCCAACCGGAGGTGTAATGGTGCCCATCTGAGTCACCAGCACAATCATCACACCAAACCAGATGGGGTGATAACCGAGATTCTGAACGACCGGGTAGAAAATCGGTATTGTCAGAATAATCAGGGCCAGCGCATCCACAAAGCACCCGGCAACCAGATAAAACAACAGAATGATTGCCATAATCATCCAGGCCGGCAAAGGCAAACCGGCCAGGCCGGAGGCCATCTCAAACGGCAACCGGGTAATCGCCAGAAAATGCCCGAAGATAATGGCCCCGGCAACTATGATAATCACCATGCACGACGTACGGATGGTTTCGTAGAGCGACTGCATCAGCATTTTGAAGGTCAGTTTTTTCTGACAGGCGGCAATCACGATGGCCCCGAAAGCTCCAATCGCCGCGCCCTCGGTCGGAGTAAAGAATCCGGCGAACATGCCGCCCATCACCACGGAAAAAAGAATCAGGGTTTCAAGCACACCCAGCAAAGCCTTTGTTTTTTCCATCAGGGTGGTTTTGGGACCCACGGGGCCAAGGCCCGGACGCAGTATACATTGAACCACAATCACAATACCAAACAATGCTGCCGTCAGCAGCCCCGGCAAAATGCCGGAAAGGAACAAATCACCGATGGATTGTTCCGTTAAAATCGCATAGACAATGAAAACCACCGATGGCGGAATCATCATGCCCAGCGTCCCGCCGGCGGCAACGGTTCCCGCAGCCAATTCCATACTGTATTTAAACCGCTTCATTTCCGGCAAGGCCACCGCAGCCATGGTTGCCGAGGTTGCCGGGCCTGAGCCGCAGATGGCACCAAAGGCGGTACAGGCTCCCACCGTGGAAATCGCCAGACCGCCCGGCATACGCCCCAGCCAGGTATAAGCAGCGGCAAAAAGCCTTCGGCTGATACCCGAATGAAAGGCAATCTGGCCCATCAGAACAAACAAGGGGATGACACTTAACGTCTGCGACGAAAATGTATCATAGATATCCGCCGTCAGCATACTCAGAGCAGCCGAGGGATTCACAATCCAAGCAAAACCAATAACACCAATAACGGCCATCACCAGCCCAACGGGCATATTACTCAGCAGCAACACCACCAGCGCAACACAGCCTGCAATACCAATCAGGGTCGGACTCATAACTTCATCATCTCCTTGCCGGGGCGCAAAAACTCATAGATATAGACCAGAACCACAATGGCAAAGGAAAAAGCCAGAAGCCATGGTACCCAGAACATCGGCAGTTTCAATGTCGGTGTAACCTGGCCGACTTTTAGCAGGTCAATACCGTAAAAGATGAATTGATAGGCCGCAAATCCAAACAGGATGATCCCTACCAACCGAACAAAAGTACTCAATACGGCCCGCCCGGTGCGCGACAGCTTATGATACAAAAACTCAATAGCGACATGGCCCTTGACGGCGGTGGTATAAGGCAGCGCCCCGGCGATAGCAACCGCCGTGGCAATTTGAACGATATCATAAGCCCCGCGAAGCGGAAACGGGGTTTTCCGCAGGATCACATCGACCAGGGTAACGCCAATCATGGCCATAACCGCGACCGCCGCCAGTATCGCCAGAACTCGAACGACGTAATAGACTATTTTTTCATAAACCGCTATAAACATAGTATTTCCAGTGTCAATTTATTGGGCTGATTTCAGCTTGGTCTGAATCTCGGCCAGAAACTCCTTGCCGGGCAGATTCTTGCCCTGCGTCTCAGTGACATAGCTGTCCAGAACCGGCTTAACGGCATCAACCCATTTCTGCTTTTCGGCATCGTCCAGAGAAAGAACCTGTTTATTAAGCCCCTTGATGAACTCCCAGCCTTCTTTGTCGGCTTCGTCCCAGGCCTGGCCATGTTTGGCAACCCATTCCTTGCTGACCTCGGTAAAGACCTGCTGGATATCGGCGGGCAGTTTTTCCCATTTCTGCTTGTTCATCACGACAAACATCGCCGTCGTATAACCAATCACAGAGGAATCGGTCACAGAGCTGATGACTTCCCCCTGCTTCCAGCCTTTGAGGGTTTCGACCGGGCACAGTGTCGCTTCGACGACGCCTTTCTGAAGGGCTTCATACGTCTCGGGCTGGCTCATTCCGATGGGGTTGCCGCCAAGACATTCGACGATTTTGGTGGAAAGCCCTGTAGCACGGACCTTCATCCCCTTCATCTCTTCCAGTTTAGCAACAGGTTTCTTGGAGGCCAGAATCCCCGGGCCGTGGGCGTGGATATAAAACAGGTGCGTATCGGCGGTTTCCTGCGGCTGGTATTTCATTGCCATCTCGGTGGCGATTGTGCTGGCCACCATACCATTGGGATAGCCCAGCGGCAAATCCAGCCCTTCCAGCAGCGGAAAACGTCCGCGGGTATAGGCAAAGCAGCTCATCCCGATATCGGAGATACCGCTGACAACACCTTCATAGCACTGAGGCGCTTTGGTGAGTGAACCGGCGGAAAATATCGTGATTTTCACCTTGCCATTGGTGCGGGTTTCAATTTCTTTGGCCCACAACTCAGCGGCTTTACACTGAATATGAGTCGGCGGGAAGAATACACTATAACTCAACTCGATGGTTTCAGGTTTCTTGGAACAGCCCGAGAAAAGGGTTGTACAGGCGAACATCAACGACACCAGGAACAGGAAGGGAATTCGTTTTCTCATTTTACGCCTCTCTTTTTAAATAAGGGTTATCATTTGTTCCAAACAGCGAAAATTATAAAAAGAACCTCCGCTAATCGCAAACCAAAAAACAGACTCTTTCTGACTCAATTCAGGCAGGCCGGACTCCCCTCTTTGAGACGTCAATCGCTATTAAGCCGTTTAAAAATGCCTTGTAACATTTTAAATGCAGCGGGAATCTATTACTGTGCCGTTGACAAGTTCTTGAAATAGCTTAACTTATACAGAATACAAAAAACTGTCGGCCAACAGGCTTTGGCCCCGACGAAAGAAATGAGGCAAACAGAATGAATGACAGAAAATCCTCCACGCTGGCATTAAAACCGTCAATTTTTCTCATCGTTTTGCTTGGCCTGATGTTCGAAATCAGCCCGGCGGCACAGGACCTGTATTCCGATACCTGGACGGCAACCGACAGCCTCGGGAGAATTTTGCCGAATTGTGAACAGGTCGGTCAGCCCAAATCCCACAAATGGGTGGGTATTTTTTACTGGACCTGGCACACCATGCACGGCAACCAGGGTCCGTATGACAATACCCAAATCATCACAGCCGACCCGAATCGTCCACAATTCGGCCCGATAGCTGCCCCGCACCATTGGGGCAAACCCGAACTGGGGTACTATATTGCCACCGATCCGTTTGTCCTGCGAAAGCACGCCGCGATGCTGACCGATGCGGGGGTGGATGTGGTCCTGTTTGATACTACCAATCCGCCGTTTACCTTCAAGGAATCCTATATGGCCCTCTGTGAGGTCTTTACGCAGATGCAAAAAGAAGGCAATATTGTGCCGCAAATCGCCTTTATTTGCCCGTTTGGCGACCCGACGACGGTCGCGGAGCAGGTCTATCGGGATTTATATGAACCGGGACTGTATCAGTCGCTGTGGTTTCAGTGGAAAGGAAAGCCGCTGATTCTGGCAGACCCGGCCTACCTTAAAGACCCTAAAATGAAGGCCTTTTTTACCTTCCGCAAACCCATGCCGACCTATTTTGACGGGCCTTCGGGGCCGAACCAATGGGGATGGCTGGAGGTCTTTCCGCAGCACGCTTTTTACGGGAATAAACCCGAACAGGTCGAGCAGGTGACTGTCGGGGTCTCACAAAACGCCGTCCATGAAAAACTCGGGCCGATGAGCCACAAAGACGGGGCCTATGGACGCAGCCGGCACAACGGCAAAAAAGACCCGGCCCCGGATGCGGTGCTCCACGGGTACAATTTCCAGGAACAGTGGGACCGAGCCTTGCAGCTTGACCCGCCGTTTATCTTTATTACCGGCTGGAATGAGTGGGTGGCGGGACGCTTTGCCGAATGGGCGGGCTATACCGGCAAAGATACCTACTACCCGGACGCCATCTTTGTGGACCAATATAGTCAGGAATACAGCCGGGATGTCGAGCCTATGGAAGGCGGCCACGGGGATAACTACTATTATCAGATGGTGGCCAATATCCGGCGATTCAAGGGGGTTCGCCCCACCCCAACCAGCAATGGCCCGAAAACTGTTATGATGGACGGCCTGTTTGAGGAATGGCAGTCTGTTGTGCCGGAGTATCGGGATACCATTGGCGATACCGCTCACAGAGATCACGCCGGCTATGGCAGCCTGCGTTACACCAACACGACCGGACGCAATGATTTTGTCGCTATGAAGGTTGCTTACGATGCAAAGAATGTCTATTTCTATGCCCAGACGCGGGAATCCATCACCACGCCGGAAGGACAGAGCTGGATGCTGCTGTTTATCGACGCAGACCAGAATGCCAAAACCGGATGGAATGGATATGATTATATCCTGAATCGCAGCGTCTCCGACAATGGGAAAACCACGGTGTATCGCTGGGATTCAACTCAATGGACAAAACATGCTGAGGCGATGTACCGAACCAAAGACAACCAGATGGAAATTGCCGTCGAGCGAGGTCTTGTGGGATTGCAGAGTAACCCGCTGCGGTTTGACTTTCACTGGGCGGATAATATGCAGAATACCGACGCTATTACCGAATTTGCCATCAACGGAGACAGTGCTCCGAATCGGCGATTCAATTACCGGTTCCAGGCTGCAGAAGTAAAATAATCAATACCCACTATAACCTTTTCCAGAGGACATAAGATGCGAAAAACAGTTTTAACCTTAGCCGTATTAACGCTTGCAGCAGCGGGCATTGGACAAGCCGCCTCAACGACAAATTCTGACCCGATTGATCAGCAGTTTCGTCAGCCCGGGCCGGAATGGCTGGGCAAGCCCTTCTGGTCGTGGAATGGCAAACTGGAAAAGGATGAGCTGTTTCGACAGATTCATGTCCTCAAAGAGATGGGCTTCGGCGGATTTTTCATGCACTCGCGGACAGGGCTGGCAACTGAATACCTCGGACAGGAATGGTTTGATCTGACTAATCAGTGTACCGATGAAGGACAAAAGCTCGGCATGGAGGCCTGGCTGTACGATGAAGACCGCTGGCCCAGCGGCACGGCGGGCGGCTTAGTCACGCAGAATCCGGCCTATCGAATGCGGTTTATGAGTCTGCGGCCGGTGGCGGCGGAGCAATTCAAGTGGAATGCGGACATCGTTGCTGCGTTTACGTGCAAGCTGGACGGTGTCAGCTTTACCGATTGCACCCGAATCAACAAAGACACACCCATTGAACAGCTTCAGGGCAAGACCGTGCTGGTTTTTACGATTGAACTCATGCAGGAAAACAGCTTCTATAATGGAGCCACATACGTGGACACGATGAACCCGCAGGCCACGCAGGAATATATTCGCCTGACGCATGAACAGTATAAATCCCGATGCGGCGACCGGCTGGGCAAGTCAATTCTCGGTATTTTTACCGATGAGCCTCACCGCGGCGGAGTCATGTGCGGCTTCGGCTTCGATAATCCCAATTCCCGATGGATGACGCCGTGGACGGAGGCTCTACCCGGCGAATTCAAAAAGCGGTTTGGATATGATGTTATCGAGCGACTGCCGGAGTTGTTTCTGCAAAAAGACGGGCAGGCGGTATCGCAGGTCAAATGGCATTATATGGAATTAACGCAGCAGATGTTTCTCGAAAACTTTGCAAAGCCGCTGTACGAGTGGTGCCAGGCCAACCGGATGATATTTACCGGACACGTCCTGCACGAAGACAGCCTGACGGCTCAGGCTAACATGCAGGGCTCGCTGATGCGGTTTTATGAATGCATGCATTATCCCGGCGTGGACGTGCTGACCGAAGGCAACCGGGGCTACTGGATTGTCAAGCAGCTCAGTTCGGCGGCGCGGCAGTTGGGACAAAAGTGGATGTTGTCGGAGCTATACGGCTGCACCGGATGGCAGATGCGATTCGAAGATTATAAATATGCCGGCGACTGGCAGGCATTGTTCGGCATCAATATCCGGTGCCCGCACTTGTCGTGGTACACGATGGCCGGGGAGGCCAAACGCGATTATCCCGCCAGCATCTTTTATCAGTCCGGATGGTGGAAGGATTGGGCGGCGCTGGAGACATATTATGGGCGGCTGGGTGTCGTACTGGCACAGGGGCAGCCGGTGTGTGATGTCGTGGTCATCAACCCGGTTGAAAGCGTCTGGGCCCAGATTCACGCCGACTGGGCGGCCAATATCGTGCAGCCGCGCAGCAAGGCCCTTCAGGAAATCGAGCAGAAATATCAGCAGTTGTTCTACTGGCTGGCCGAGAGCCGGATTGACTTTGATTACGCCGATGAAGAGATGGCCGGACGGCTGTATCGGGTGGTCAAAGAAAACAATCAGGCCACGCTTTATATCGGCAAGGCCGCGTATAAAGTCGCCGTTGTCGGCAGCATGACCACCATCCGTTCATCCACGCTGCGGATGCTGGAGGAATTCATGGCCGCAGGCGGCAAGGTCGTGTTTGCGGGTGATGCGCCGCACTACGTGGATGCACTTGGGGACAACAAAGCCGGGACGCTGGCCCAAAAGGCTGTGCAGGTTGGATTCGACCGGGACAGTATCGTCAACGCCTGCAAGCAGCATATTCGCCCGATTGTGGATATTCTGGACAAGAACGGCAAGCCGATTGCGGATGTTTACGCCCAGATGCGGCAGGACGACAAGGCAAGCTATTTTGTATTGATGAATATGAGCCGGGACAAAAATTATGATAACGCTGTGATTCGTCTGCCGGCCAAGGGGTACGTCGCGGAATGGAATTGTATGACAGGCAAACAGCACGAAGTCTCCGGACGCAGCACCGAAGGTTTCACGGAAATCACCGCCGACATTCCGCCCATCGGGGAGAAGGTCTATGTGGTTTCGGCCCAGCGGAGTGCAGCATCGGCAAAAGCCATCGCAATACGAAAATCGGCCACACCCTGTGCCGGACCCTATACGTATCGGCTCAGCGAAGACAATGTCTGTGTGCTGGATTTGGCTCGCTTCCAGATTGATAACGGCGACTGGCAGCCGGAAACCGAGGTCCTCAAGATCGACCAGGCCATCCGCGACACCTATAAAATCGCACGTCGCGGCGGCAGCATGGTTCAGCCCTGGTACAACAAGAAATTCGCTCCCAAGCCTGTGGTTCGCGGCACGCTCAAGATGACCTTTGCGTTTGAGGCTCAATATGTTCCATCCGAGCCGGTGATGTTATGTATGGAACAGCCGGAAAACTTCACCCTCACGCTGAACGGCAAAGCGGTTTCATCCGCCAAGGACCTCGGCTGGTGGGTGGACCCGGCCATTCGAAAGCTGTCCATCCCCGCAGGCGGCATTGTCGAGGGCAAGAACGAACTAACGCTCGAATGCGGCTTCCATGAAGAGGTGCAGATCGAAGCCCTGTATCTGCTGGGTCAATTCGGCGTCCGAGTTGACGGCACAACCAGAACTCTGACCGCATTGCCCGACAAACTGGCCGCAGGAGATATCACCAAACAGGGCCTACCCTTCTATTCCGGGTCGATTACCTACCGCATTCCGGTACCCGCCAACACCGCCGGCAGCAACCAAACGCTCATGATTGAGCTGACGCAGTTCGACGCGGCCTGTGCCAAAGTCCATCGCTCGGATAACGCACCCAACATGATTGCCTGGCCGCCCTACCGGCTCGATATCACCAACCCGGCCAAAGACGGCTTTGTGGAGTTGGAATTGGTGCTGACCCGCCGGAACACCTTTGGCCCGCTGCACCAGAACCCCCTGCGGGCTGGCGGCTATGGCCCCGAAAACTGGATTACCGGCGGCGGCGGCTGGTCGCAAAATTACATGCTCTGGCCGACCGGCCTGCTCCAGGAACCTGCGATGGTCGTTTATACCGACTGAAACAGCGTATCTATATAATATGTGGCCTGAGCCGTAGCCCAATAGAGGTCGGATTGACAGGTTCTCTTGTGTTTTGACACGAAATCGATTATAATTCTTAACGATTGTAGATAAAAAACACAAAGATATATCTCTATAGATACGGAACCTATGTTTATCGATGAAGCCATAATACAGGTCAAGGCCGGCAACGGCGGGCCTGGCTGCGTGAGTTTTCGACGCGAAAAATACATCCCCAAGGGCGGGCCGGACGGCGGCGACGGGGGTGACGGCGGCAGCGTGTATTTCGTCGTGGACCCGTCCAAGGATACCCTGCTGGACTTTTCCGGCAAACATGACTGGGAAGCCCAGAACGGGATGCCCGGCGAAGGCAAAAAGAAATTCGGATTGGACGGCGAGGACCTGGTGATTCCCGTTCCCCCCGGCACGATGATTTTTGACCTGCACCGGGGAATCTTGCTCAAGGATATGAATGAGCCGGGGATGAAGGTCTGTATCTGCCGCGGCGGGCTGGGCGGCATGGGCAATGTCAACTTTGCCACCTCAACCCGGCAGGCCCCGCGTTACGCACAGAAAGGCAAGCCCGGACAGGAACGCCACCTGCGGCTAGAGCTGAAGCTGATTGCCGATATCGGCCTGGTCGGGATGCCCAACGCCGGCAAAAGCACGCTATTGTCGCACTGCTCGCGGGCCAAACCCAAGATTGCCAATTACCCGTTCACGACGCTCAGTCCTGTGCTGGGGATTGTGGAGCTGGACAAGTCCAGACGGTTTGTCATGGCCGACCTGCCCGGCCTGATTGAAGGCGCTCACGATGGCGCCGGGCTGGGACACGAATTCCTGCGGCATATCGAACGCACCAAGATTCTGGTGCATCTGCTGGATATTATGCCGACCGACAACAGCGACCCGGTGGCCAATTACAAGAAAATCCGCAACGAACTGAAGCTGTACAGCGCCAGCCTGACCCGCAAGCCGGAACTGATTGTGCTGAACAAGGCCGACCTTGACCCGGATGCCATTTATATCAGCGACATCAAAAAGCGGCTCAAAGGCAAAAAGGTCGTTACCATCTCCGCGGTGTCCGGCAAAGGTCTGGATGAATTGAAAGAGAAACTCTGGGAGATGGTGGAGAAAAAGAAAAAACGCTCGTCTTAGACGGCACCTCCATCCCCTGAAACGAATACAGGCACTATACCCAACGGGTATGATTATTCCGCGAGCCAAAGAAGCATGTGGTTGAAGCTGCTGTACTTAGCCGCGACGAACCGGGAATTTTCACGTAGGATCAGTATATATGAATATCATCGCAATTGATATCGGCAATACCAACATCAAGCTGGCTTTATACCTGAATGATACCGAGCAATATCTGAAAGCTGTTCCAGGCGATGCCGAAGACGCCAAACAGCAGCTTGCGTCCCTGCTCAAGGAAAGCTGGAATCAGATTCCCCTGGTCCCCAGCGCGGCCATCCCCGTGCGGGATGGGGTCATTGTGGCCAGTTCCGTCAAGCCGGTCTGGACCAAGCTGGTCGAAGACACCGTCAAAGAGACTCTCTCGGAACGCATCTGTCTGATTGGCCGGGATATTCCCCTGCCGATTGAGACCAGCGTGGAAAATCCGCAGGAAGTCGGCACGGACCGATTAGTCACCGCCGCAGCCGCCTATGCCGTTGTGGAAGATGCGGTCATGGTCGCCGATTTCGGCACGGCCATCACCATCGACCTGGTGGACGACAACGGTGTGTTCATGGGCGGTATCATCGCCCCGGGCATGGCCATGGGAGCCGCCGCCCTGCACACAGCCACGGCCAAGCTGCCGCAGATCGATATCGCCCGGCCCGATAGCGTCTATGGCACCAACACCCGCAAGGCCATTACCGCCGGAGTCTTCTATGCCGCTGCGGGTCTGCTGGAAACCATGGCCCGCAAATACGCCGAAGAACTCGGCAAGTGGCCTCACGTGGTCGTCACCGGCAACGCCGCGGCCATCCTAAAAGACGAGTGCGAATTCGTCGATTCGTGGGTACCGGAGCTGGCGGTGCGGGGCATCGTCATCGCCTACAAGAAACACTACTACGAAAAAGAACACATCGATGAACTGGAAGCCGACGACCAGAAGGAGCAATAACCGTGTCGGCGATGGTCTGCGTACTGACGGACAAGGGACATTCGGCCATCGGCAGCATCGCCCTGTGGGGGCCGCAGGCGGAGGCAATGCTGGGTCGCGTATTCAGGCCGGTCGGTAAATTCGAGGGATTTTGCATTGGCGGGATTTATCACGGGCACATCGCGGATGCGGGCAATCCCATCGATGATGTCGTCGTGGGATGCGAAGACCAGCATCAGTTTGTCATCCATTGCCACGGCAACCCCATCCTGCTCGAAAAGATCGTCCGTCTGTGTCTGGCCTGCGGCGCCCGGCAGGGGCAACTGGAAGCCATCCTCGACAACACCGCCCCTGCTGCAACACCGATTGAAAAAGAAGCCTCCAGCGAACAGCTTGGCGCCGAGACACTGGATGGTGTCAGAATCATTCAATCGCAAATCAACGCCGGCCTGTGTGCGACCGTCCGCGGCTGGATAAACGATAACACGGCCTCTGTCGATCCCATTCATCAGCAGTGCAGGCACATCCTGGACCGCAGCGTCATCGCCGGGCGGATTATCCACGGCGTACGGATTGTGCTGGCAGGCCCGCCCAACAGCGGCAAGAGCGCCCTGCTCAATGCCCTGGCCGGCAGCGAGAAGGCCATTGTCTCCGATACGGCCGGCACCACCCGCGACTGGGTCAGCGCCTGCATCAAAATCGGGCCTCTCCGCGCCGACATCCTCGACACGGCAGGCCTCGACCCGCAGGCCATTCGCCAGTCCCCGGATGCCAAAGCCCAGCAGATGACCCAGGACCTCCTGCGAGACTGCGACTGTATCATCCTGCTGCAGGATGCGACCCAGCCTGCCGTTCCCGAATTCACCCTGCCCGAATCGATACCCGTGGTTCGGGTCGTAAATAAATGCGACCTCGTCCAGCCGCAGCCCGGCCATGTCTATCTCAGTGCCACGACCGGCCGGGGAATCGATGCCCTGCTGGAGGCCATCATCAGAACCCTTGGCGCACAGGACCTCAGACCCGGCGAGCCGGTCGCCTTCACCCCGCGACAGAAACACCTGCTGGAAAACATCCTGCAATGCAATAATATCCAACAGATACAGCAGGTTCTCAGGGATGGTTTTATTACACCTTTTTCACGAGTTTTGTAAAGAAATACATGATACCGGGGGTGGAAATGTCGATACTCTTTGATTCTTTGGGAAATTAGCTCAATAATCCAAAGAATATTAATATATATATTATTCTTTGAGTTTTCAGCGTAAAAATCCAAAGAATCAAAGAGTCTCATATTTTCCTCTTCCCCTTACTCTGTATTCTTTGACAAAAGTCGTTCCGTTTTCAGAATAAAAATCCCACGCGACACAAAAACGTAGCTGAAGCTTCCAGCTTCAGGGGTGACAGAAACTGGTTGCGTTAAGAACACAAGACCGAAGCAGGGATGCTTCGGCTACGTTAAAAGGGCAGGCACGGGGGCCAGCCCCTACAACGGGTATGGTAGTCTGACGGAGTCAGGCTGTGGACGAAACGACTGAAAACACCGGACAAAGTTATGCTTGAATACGACCCAATGACTGTTTATAATCTCATCGCGGCCAAGGACCAAGGTTGTTTCGTTTCCGACAATATAGACTTGATGACATTATATGCCGCTGGAACTCAGAGGCTCCCGATGGTTGCCTTGAAAGGAAGGATGCTAAAATGGACAAAAGATGGATTTTGACAGTTTTATTCATTTTAACGGTCTTGTCGGGGTGTTCTATAGAAGCCGATCAGGACGCTGAGGTAACAATCCAAAACGAGGAGGCTCTTCTATCACTGTTCAGGACACCGGCACTGTTATTCGAGTACAGCCAGGACTATTATCAGCACAACCAGCACTGGCCTGAATCCAAAGCACAGTTGAAGGCATTTGTGGATGCCGATCCGAACAATCTTCCGATTGCATGGGATTTGTTTGATGAGATATCTGTTACCCCTGCGGAAGATAATAAAAAAATCAAGGAGTTCACAGTCACTCTGAACACGCGGAGTAACCGGAATATCCCGCTCAAACTGACGATACCGTCAAAAATGGATCCTAACGACATAGACCCTGCTACAGAGAAGATGCTTGACCAGATTATGTTTCCCGCAACAGAATCACAAACAAAAAACAACCAATCCAAGTACCCCCTCTGACTGCAGAAACTGGGAGCGCGGAATGAAAAGCATTCGAAGTGAAATATGGATCACACTCATCGCTCTTGCTGCGGGGTATTTATATATTGTAGAACCAATGCTTCCCATGAGCAGAGCTAAATATGAACGATCCCATGCCATAACACGCACTCGGGCCACATTTCGCTCATTATACGTTGCCATACGAATGATGCTAATGGACGGATATCAACATCCCATTTCATTCGAACAGATAAATGATTACCAATATTTAAATTACAGACCCGGCGAGCAAATATGCGACGCATGGAATATGCCAATTCTGCTTGAAATACAAGACCCAAACCAATATATCTTTACAAGCTACGGACCCAACAAACAAGATGATCACGGCAAGGGAGATGATATTGTGGAAAAATGCGACATGAACGGAATTCAGCCAATGACTGTGGCCCCAGTATCCCCCACGCCATATCAAAATGTAACCAGCATAGAGTAACACTCCACGGTCAAGCAAGCTTGACCGTGCCACCCTCACATGATCCTGTATTGCAATAAGGGTGGCACAGTCGGTCGCAGTCAGGCTGTGGGCGAGAGGACTGAGGCCAGTGGACAAAGTTACGCTTGAATAAGAGTCTATAACTGTCTATAATCGCATCCTGGCCGAGCAACAATCGTGCTTTAATCAGGCCGGCTGAAAACCAATACATAATACGTCTGCCCGACAGGTATGCAGTACGCAGGGAGAATCATGGATAAATTTGCCTTCGGAGAAAATTGGGACCGTTTTTCCAAAACTGTCACGTATCAGAATTTCCTGGATGCCCAGGCCTCTGTGCAGGACTTGATACCCGACCTGAACGGCAAAACCTTTCTCGATATCGGATGCGGCAGCGGTTTATTTTCCATCGCAGCGGCCGTCCTGGGCGCCCGGAAAATCCTGGCCCTCGACGTCGATCCGCAGTGCATCACAACATCCCAACATCTGCTCGAGCAGGTTTGCCGGTGGGACAGCAGCATAAAGCGGGATACGATTGAGTTTAAAACCGCCTCGATACTGGATGAACGGAACGACCTGGGCCGCTGGGACATCGTCTATAGCTGGGGCGTGCTCCATCATACCGGCAATATGGTTAAGGCATTTGACATCGTCTCCACGCTGGTCGCGGATAAGGGGTTGCTGGTCATCGCCATTTACAACAAACATTTTACGTCGCCGTTGTGGAAGAGCATCAAATATACCTATGTGAAAAGTCCCACACTCATCAAAAAGCTGCTGGTCTGGCTGACTCTGCTGGTGAAGCTTCCTGCCGTATGGCTCCTGTCCGGGCAAAACCCGTTCAAAAAGAGCCGCGGCATGCAATATTATGCGGACGTTGTGGACTGGGTGGGCGGCTATCCCTACGAGTACGCCTCGCCCGATGAAATTACGAGGTATTTTGAACCGCGGGGCTTTACGCTGAAAAAATTCATCAAGACCACCGGCTTCACAGGCTGCAATCAGTTTGTCTTTGAAAAGATTGGTTAAATCGATGGCATAGTCGATGCATCGATGCCGGGAAGGTTTGAGGATTATTTGACTGGGCGATATACTTCCAATACGCTGTGATTGTCTTAAGGAAAGGACCTGAACATGTGTTGTGAATACAATAATCAGACATATCGGTTCAACGTCGCAGGCATGATGAGACGTCCCGGGCTTATCCTTGTTTTAACAATCCTGTCCTGTCTATTTCCCCCGGCCTTTGCATCTGCCGACAACCTGCTGGGCAATCCTTCATTTGATATCGGAGCCAGTGCGCCGGAACATTGGGAATTCCGGTCCTGGAATCAGACCAGCCGGAACGCCGGATGGAGCGTTGAACCTGCCGGCAGGACCGGCCCATGCGTGACCATCCGCTCAACGAATGCCGACGGTGTCGATGCGGCATGGACTGCACGGATTACTGTCCAGCCTAATACCTCCTATCGGCTGTCTGGGTGGGTCAAGACCCAGAATGTGCAGGGAGCCACGGGGGCGCTGCTCAATATCCAGAACCTGCAGCAGGTCAAAACCCGGGCGATCCATGGCACAAGCGACTGGACCGAGGTATCCACGGTTTTCAGGACCGGCGAGTCCCCTGTGGAGCTGGAGATCAATTGCCTGTTTGGCGGCTGGGGCCAGTCCACCGGGCAGGCATGGTATGATGATATTTCATTGAGTCCAATACCCTTGTCCGAGGAATTCCGGGCCGTTGTGACGATGGATACCGATGCAAAAGTGATGCCTTACAGTCCTATGATTTTCGGCGGGTTTATCGAACACTTTCACGATCAAATCTACGGCGGGATATTTGACCCGGGTTCTGAGTTATCCGATGAGCAGGGATTCCGTAAGGACGTGATCGCGGCGATGAAGGAATTGAAGCTTTCCGTGGTGCGCTGGCCGGGCGGATGCTTCGCCAGCGGGTATCACTGGAAAGACGGGGTGGGCCCTTCCCGTAAACCCACGCCCGATCCGGTATGGGGTACGATTGATTCCAACCAATTCGGCACTGATGAGTTTGTCGCCTGGTGCCGGCGGGTCGGAACCGAGCCTTATTTCTGTACCAATGCCGGCAACGGAACGCCCGAAGAAATGGCCGAATGGGTCCAGTACTGCAACGCGGATACCGGCCCCCTGGCCCAACTTCGCAAGGACGGCGGCCATGATGCCCCGCTGGGAGTCCGCTACTGGAGCATCGGCAATGAGAACTGGGGCGGCTGGGAGATTGGCGCCAGCACCCCGGACAAATGGGGACCGCTGGTGCGAAGATCCGCCGAATTGATGCAGCAGGCGGATAAGGACCTGATCCTGCTGGCCGCGGCAACACCGGATCGCAACTGGACTGTTCCGCTGCTCAACGCCGCCGGGGAATATCTTGATTATGTGTGCATCCACGGGTACTGGATGATTTTAAATGAAAGGAATGACGCTCCGGACTACCTGACCTGCATCATGCAATCGCAGGGGCCCGAGCAATCCATCACCAGCGTCATTGACATTCTTGAAGAAACCGGCTATCGCGGCAGGATTAAAATCGCCTTTGACGAATGGAACCTGCGCGGCTGGCATCACCCGGGTTTCCCACGAAAGGTTTTCGGCAGCCCCGACGATCCCGAAGTGAAAAAGCTAATC